>WKKR01000003.1:0-300000 GCA_009684525.1 Geobacter sp. | reverse complement strand
TCATCCTCGGTGATATTTTCCTGGAGGATACGCTTCAGCATGTCGACCCGGCGGGAAAGGATTTCATCGCCTTTGATTTTTCTGACTTCGCCAAGCAGAGTGCGAGCATCGGTAACGACTTCGACGAGCTTTTGCTTGCGGTTGTCAATGTCCAACCGGCCAGGAGCATCATGGTTGACGTTCTTCTTGCCGTACTCATCCAGGTTGATAGTCGCTGCCAACTTGGTATTTATTGCCTTATGGCGCTTTGCAAGCGGCTTCAGTATTTCGTAAATGCCTTTCTTAACCAGTGTTACCATGGTCGGGATTGCCACATCGGCAAGAACATGGGTGGCATCGATACGCTGAAATTCGTCCTTCCGTATCAAACCGGAGTTGACGAGGTGGGCCAGTATTCGGTCGAAGGTTTCTTTCTCTTTACCGTTTTCAAGGAGCCGTTTTCTGAAATCGCCCAACGACGAATGGTCGAACGGGCGTTCATCAAGCTGCAAACCAAGGGCATACTTGATTTCAATGTCGAACATGCACGCTCTCTCCATCTCCCGGTCCGACAGATCACGGTAATGCTGGAGGATGGTTGCCATTGCAATAAGGGCCGGTGAGATGGGCGGTCGGCCATTGTTCTTGCAATACATGCTCTCAAACTGCTCGTCTTCTATGAGCGGCCAGACAATTTCTTTGAACTTACGATAAAAACTGTCTTTTGGAATTAGTCGTTCACAGACATAGTTCGCATCAAAGAAGCTTTTTTGACAACTATTATTTATTAGCATATCGTCACATACAAATAACCGATAAGATATGCTAATTATACCATAAATATATATTGCAACATAAACACATTATAAGTTGTGTGATAGCATAAATATTATTGTTACTGTCATTATTGATAATGCAATTGTCGTACTGTATATCCAAATTCTGGATTGTTGTAATAACTTACCTTGAAACCACCACGCGAAAATAGCGCCAACAATAAATCCAATTATCCAATTTGCAGTTTGGAATGATGATATGTAATACATCAACATTATCGGCAAGGCAAAGGACTCTACATAAATAAGCCAGGCACAAATTCTGTCAACGATACCGAAAAACATAACTAATTCCCCCTACAATTTCGCAATTCAGTAACCGGTTTATTCAGGTATAGTCCGGATTTTGGGTCGTATTGCAATCCAAATCTATCAGGAGAATTGCCAGGCTCCCCATAAACGTTCGGGAATAAGTCTCTGTATCTGGGGTCTTCTTGTAAAGGACTTGCAAAAGTGTCTGGAAAAGCAAAAAAACTAAAAACGGAAGCTGGGCCATGCAAAAGTCTACCTAATGCGCTTCTAAAAGCCATTTGTGGCAATTTCTGAAATAATTTATCGGTTCCTGCTTTTATCAAAGATGGCACTTCTGAAACTGTAAACAAGCCCAACGGGTCGGTTCCATTTACGGGGTTGTTTTCCGTGTATTGATACAAGTTTGTTTGAGGGACAGGAGGTTTTCCGACACTATCAACGTAAGAATATAAGTTTATACCACCGGCGAAGCCTATCGGATCGCGGCTAACAAACCTCCCTTCCATCGGGTCATAGTACCTCGCCCGGTAGTAATACAGCCCCGTCTCCTTATCCCACTCTCTTCCCGTGTAGGTGTAGCTATTGCGGAAGCTGGTGCTCGGCTTCACCATCCCGTAGCTGTCGTACTCGTAGCTCTGCACGACTGCCTTGTTCCGGTCGGTGATGCTGACGATGCTTCCCAGGCCGTCGGCGTGGTAGAAGTAGCTGCTGCCGTTTCGCTCCAGGGCCAGGTGCTCATCTACGCCCGCGCCATGGGTGTAGACGGTCTTTTCCGTTGCGCCGCCGGGGCTGGTCTGGATCTCCAGGAGGATGTTGTCGCCGTCGTAGACGTAGGCGTAGGTTTCGGTGCTGGTTGACCCGTTTGCCAGGGTCTCTACCTTCTTCTCGATCCTTCTCCCCTGCGGGTCGTACGCGAAGGTGACGGTCCGCTTGTCGGTGGCGGTCCCTTTCTCGACCTTGATCAATCGATTCTCAAAGTCCCAGCTCTGGCTCCAGCCGGTGGCGGCACTGGGGACAATTTTCTCGGTCTGGTTGCCGTTGTTGTCGTAGCCATAGGTGAGCTTGCGTCCTTTGGTCATCCGGTTGGCCGCATCGTGCAGGTAGCCGGTATCCTTGGCGCCGGGGCCGGCCTGGCGGTTGCCAACGGCGTCGTAGCTGAAGGTCTCGGGCCTGGCCGCGGTGACGGTAAGCAGGCGGTAGATGCTGTCGTAGAGGTACTGCTCGGCCTCGGTGAAGGTCTTGCCGGTCCGGTTGCCAACGTTGTCGTGGCTGTAGGTGAAACTGGCGATGGTCGTGCCCGCTGTGCGATGGCTCAGGCTGGTGAGCCGGCCGGCATCGTCGTAAACATAGGCAGTGGTGATGCCGCTGGGATAGGCGAGGCTGGTCCGTCGGCCGTTCGTGTCGTAGCCGTAGGTGAAGATGCCGGAGATGGAGCCGATGGCGGTGGGGCGGCCAGCGCTGTCGTAGGCGTAGGTGAAGACCCGCTCGTCGGCGGTGCCGGGCTGGAGGGTCATTTTCGTGCGGTTGCCAAGGGTGTCATACTGGTAGGTGATGGTATACTGCCAACTGCTGTTATCGGGCCAGGTGACGGCAACGAGATAGTTGCCACTGTAACTGAAGGTGTAGTCCTTGCCAGCCGGGTCGGTGATAATGGCAATAACAATGTGAAAACAATCTGCACGCTCTCAACTATATGCATCCGCCAGCAAAATACAAGTCAATTTATCCAATTAATTCAGCGTGTTAAATAATTTTACACTGTAAAATATCTTTACATGTAAATCTTTTTTACACCCCTCACTGATGATTAGTAGTACGTTTTTAGTCTTATTCGTGACTGCCCGATAGTCTCAACAAGCATGAGCCTTATCACCCAAAACCCAAGTCAGGCGCGAAGGGACAACGCGCTGGCCAATTCAAAGGGAATGCCGGGAGGAGGCCAGATCTGTTTGGTGTTTTCTCAAACCGTTGCCCGGAAAAAGTCAGATTCCTCGGGAAGCCGGGCCATGCCGCCGTTATTCCGGCAGATACTGCTCCGCATGGTAGGAGCTTCTGACGTACGGGCCGCTTTCCACGTGGGCGAAGCCGAGTCGGAGCGCTTCTGCCTTGAGGGCGTCGAAGGTCTCGGGGGGAATGAATTCGGCCACCGGGTGGTGGCTGCGGCTCGGCGCCAGGTACTGGCCGAGACTGAGATAGGAACAGCCGGCTGCGCGCAGGTCGGCAAGGACCTGCCGCACCTCGTCCAGGGTCTCCCCCAGGCCGAGCATGATCCCCGACTTGGTCGGGATGGCCGGCGCGAGCTCGTGCGCCGCTGCCAGCACCGCCAGGGAGCGGCAATAGTCGGCCCCTTCGCGGATGGCATAGAGACGCGGCACGGTCTCCAGGTTGTGGCCGAAGATGTCGGGACCAACAGCCATAACCAGGGCTATCGACTCCCGAAGCCCCCGGAAATCGGGGACTAAGAGCTCGATCCGCACCTCTGGCGCTGCCCGGCGGATCGCCGCCACGGTGGAGGCAAAGGCGGCGGCGCCGCCATCGGCCAGATCGTCGCGGGTCGGGCTGGTGATCACCACGTGGCGCAGCCCCAGCCGGACGATGGCGGCTGCCACCCGCTCCGGCTCGCCGGGGTCGAGCGGCAGCGGCAGCTCCTTGGTGACGTTGCAGAAGCTGCAGTGCCGGGTGCAGGCCTTCCCCATGATGAGAAAGGTCGCCTGTTGCTGGCGGAAGCACTCGGAGATATTGGGGCAGAGCGCCTCCTGGCAGACGGTATGGAGGCGGAAATCCCCCAGCAGCCGCTCCATCTCGGCATGTGCCGAGGGGCTCACCCGCTTCTGCAGCCACTCCGGCTTCCTGACAATCTTCATGGCTCTTCCCCCCGCAGGTTCCAGTCGTCGCTGCCGTATTTTCCCCCAGCCAGCGCCTCGGCACGGGCCGCCTCCTCCGCGGTCAGGGCGTCGCTTACCAGCTCCACGCCGAGGTTTACGGCGAATGCCTCTGCAAGCCGCGCTTCCAGCTCTTCCGGCGCAGCGGTCACCCCCAGGCGGCCGAGGTCGGTCACCATTGCGGCAAGCCCGGCGGGATGCTCCCGCACCAGCTGCATCGCCGTGGCAAGGGAGTCGGCGAGCGGGATGGAGCCATGCTGAAAGATGACCTCCTTCCGCCGACGCTGGGCATTGCCGCCGATCTTTTTCCCCTGAACCAGGATATCGTAGCTCTCTTGCCCGGCAAAACAGAACGGGGTCCGCTCCCCCAGCCTCGCCCCTGGCGGGGCGCTCTCCACGGCATAGCGGGCCGACAGACCGAGCCCGCGATAGAAGCCGAGCAGGAAGCCGGTCAGCACCCGGAACGTTTCCTTGATGGTGGCGGCAGGGGGGAGATGGTGCGGGGCGCAGACGATGCCGTAGGTGAGCTCTTCGGCGTGATAGATGGCGCCGCCGCCGGTGACCCGCCTGACCACCGGCACCCCCAGCTCCCGACAGCGGCCCAGGTCGATGGTGGCGGCATCCTGGAAGCGCCCCACGGACAACGCCGGTGGACTCCATCCGTAGAGGCGGAGCACCGGCGTCGAGCAATGCGGGTCAAAGCAGGTGAGGAGCGCCTCGTCGATGGCCATGTTGCGCGGCCCGGGCAGGCGGCCGCTCCGGATGAGGCGCCAGGGTGTTGCTAACATCCAAAATAGCAGACGTTCTGCTCGCGGGCAGCCTTGGTTTCGTCCAGACGGCCGACCGGCGTGGTGATCGGGGCCTTTTTCAGCGCTTCGGGATCGGTTTCCGCCAGCAGAGCGGCCTCGCGCATCACCGCGATGAAGGTGTCGAGGGTCTCCTTCGACTCGGTCTCGGTCGGCTCGATCATGATCGCCTCTTTGACGATGAGCGGGAAGTAGACCGTGGGGGGATGGTACCCCTTGTCGATGAGGAACTTGGCGATGTCGATGGCGTGGACGTCGTGCTCCAGCTGGCGGCTGGCCGAGAAGACGCATTCGTGCATGCAGGTCTGGTCGTAGGGGAGTTCATAGAGGTCTTTCAGCTGGCTCATGACGTAGTTGGCGTTCAGGACCGCCAGTTCACTCACCTCGATCAGCCCTTCCCGGCCCAGCATCAGGATATAGGCGTAGGCCTTGGCCATGACGCCAAAGTTGCCGAAATAGTTGGCGGTCCGGCCGATGCTCTGCGGTGCGTCGGTCATGAGCGTGAAGCGGTTGTCGGCCCCTTTCACCACGCGCGGCACCGGCAGGAAGGGGATCAGCTCCTTCTTCACCCCTACCGGCCCGCTCCCCGGCCCGCCACTGCCATGGGGGGTGCCGAAGGTCTTGTGCAGGTTGACATGGACCACGTCGAAGCCGACGTCGCCGGGACGGACCTGCCCGAGGATGGCGTTCAGGTTGGCGCCGTCGTAGTAGACCAGCGCGCCTTTGGCATGGGCCAGGTCGCAGATCTCCTTGATATGGGGGTTGAACAGTCCCAGGGTGTTGGGGCAGGTCATCATCACCGCTGCCACCTCGTCGGTGAGGGCGGCCCTGAAGGCATCAAGGTCCATGTCGCCGTAGGGGGCCGTGGGGATGGTGATGATCTCGTAACCGACCATGGCTGCCGATGCCGGGTTGGTGCCGTGGGAGGAGTCGGGGACGATGACGTATTTCTTCCGGTTCCCCTTGGCCTTGTGATAGGCGGCGATCAGCATGATGCCGGTCATCTCGCCATGGGCACCGGCCAGCGGCTGGCAGGTGACCTCGTCCATGCCGGTGATCTCGGCCAGAAACCCGCCCATCTGGTGGAGCATGGCCAGCCCCCCCTGGGCATGCAGTTCGCCGCCGGGAAGCAGGGGCGTGACCGGATGGAACGGGGCAAAGAGCCGGGCCGCCTCTTCCAGGGCCTTGGCGTTGTATTTCATGGTGCAGGAGCCGAGCGGGTAGAAAGTCGAGTCCACCCCGATGTTGCGTCGCGACAGCTGGGTGAAGTGGCGCACCACGTCCAGCTCGGAGAGCTCGGGAAGGGTGGTATCGGCACTGCGCAGGTACTGCGGCAGCAGCTCCGCAGCCCGGGGGACGTCGCTGGCCGGCAGGCGCACCCCGCGCCGCCCTGCAACCGATTTTTCGTAGATCAGTTCCATAGTACCCCCTCCAGCTCCGCGACCAGGCGCTCGATCTCGGCCCTGGTCCGTTTTTCAGTCACCGTCACCACCAGGCAGTTTTCCGCCCCCTGGTAGTACTGCCCCAGCGGGATGCCCGCGGCGATGCCACGCTCCAGAAGCGCTGCAACCACCTCGTCGGCAGGCTTGGGGAGCGCGATGGTGAATTCATTGAAGGTCGGAGCACTGGAAAGGACCGCTACCCCCTTGACCCCGGCGAGGAGCCCCTTGGCATACTCGGCCTTGTCCCGGTTGAGGCGGGCAAGCTCCTGCAGCCCCTCCCGGCCGATGCCGGCCAGGAAGATCAGCCCGCGCAGGGCGCAGAGGCTCTGGTTGCTGCAGATGTTGGAGGTGGCCTTGTGGCGCTTGATGTGCTGTTCGCGGGCCTGCAGCGTCAGGACGAATCCACGCCTGCCTTCCTTGTCGACGGTCTCCCCCACGATCCTGCCCGGCAGGTTCCTGATGTACTGCTTCTTCGCGGCGATGAAGCCGAAGGCCGGTCCGCCGAAGGAGAGATGGTTCCCCAGGCTCTGCCCGTCACCCACTGCGATGTCGACCCCCATCTCGGCAGGGCTCTTCAGCATCCCCAGGGCGATGGGGTAGACGCTGGCGACCAGCAGCGCGCCGCAGGCATGCACCGCGTCGGCGACATCGCCGTAATCGGCGACGCAGCCAAAGGCCGTCGGATTCTGCACCAGCACCGCGGCGCAGCGGTCGTCGAGCTCGGCCTTCAGGGCCGTCCGGTCGAGCAGCCCGTCCACCGGCGGGAGTTCGACGATATCCACCGACAGGTTGGCCAGGTAGGTCTTTACCACCGACCGGTGGAACGGGTTCATTGCCCCGTCCACGACGATCCGCGAGCGGCCGGTGACCCGCAGCGCCATCATGGCCGCCTCGGCCAGGGCGGTGCCGCCGTCGTAAAGGGAGGCATTGGAGACATCCATGCCGGTCAGCCGGCAGATGGCGGTCTGGTATTCGAACAGGGCCTGCAGGCTCCCCTGGGAGCATTCGGGCTGGTAGGGCGTGTAGGCGGTATAGAACTCGGACCTGCCGGCCAGGTGATCCACCACCGCCGGAATCAGGTGGTCGTAGAAACCGCCGCCGATGAACGTCAGCAGCTCGCAGCCATTGTCAGCGGCCAGCCCCTTTATCCGGTCGAGCATCTCGAATTCGGACATGCCGGCGGGAAGATCGAACGATTTCGCCCGGAGTTCCTGCGTAATCGGCCCGAACAGCTCCCGGATGCTGCCGACGCCGATAGCGTCCAGCATCTCCCGTATTTCACCAGGCGTATGCGGCGTAAAGCTCATGGGAGCCCTCCCTTTTCACATTTCATGATTCTTTGGCCCCTACAGCCCCTTCAGATATTCGTCGTACTGGTCGCGGGTCATCAGCTTACCCACTTCGACGGGATCGGCCATCTCCAGGCAGGCCATCCAGGCGGCCTCTTCGGCCGACTCATTGACGATCTCCGGGGTGTTTTCCAGGGCCTCGTTGACCGACATTACCTTGCCCGACAGCGGGGCATAGATGTCACTGGCAGCCTTGACCGACTCGATGGCACAGAGGACCTCGAACTGCTTGACGCTCTTCCCCGTCTTGGGCAGCTCCACAAAGGTGATATCTCCCAGTTGGTGGGCGGCGAAGTCGGTGATCCCGACCGTGGCTACGTTCCCTTCAACCTTTACCCACTCATGCTCTTTCGTGTAATAGATCGCCATGCCGTATCTCCTTGAAAAATGGGATGGATATTCTCATGAAACAGTGACCCGGGCGGGCGGAAAGCGTCGGCTGTCTCTCGGAATCGCGGCCGCGCAGGACAAAGCTGTCAGGCCCTGAGCGAGCCCCCGCTGTAGAAGGGAAGTTCGCAGACCGATGCCGACATGGTCACGTTTTCGTGGCGGACGGTCAGCTCGCTGCCGATGGCCGCGCCCTTCGGATCGACCAGCGCCAGGCCGATGCCGCAGCCGAGCATGGGGGAAAAGGCACCGCTGGTGACGGTGCCCACGGCCTCGTCGCCGGCGCAGACGGAGTAATGGTGGCGGGGGGAACGGCGCGAACCGACCTTGAACGCGATCTTCACCCGGTTGAGGCCGGCGGCCCGCTGCTTGAGCAGGGCATCCTTGCCGACGAACTCCTTGTCGAAGTTGACAAAGGCCTCCAGCCCCGCCTCAAGGGGAGTGATGGTCTCGTCCAGGTCGTTGCCGTAGAGGCTGTAGCCGACCTCCAGGCGGAGCAGGTCACGTGCCCCCAGGCCTGCGGCCTTGACCCGCGGGTCAGTGCAGAAGAGGTCCCACAGCTCCACAACCTTGGTCGCAGGCAGGAAGACCTCGTACCCCAGCTCGCCGGTGTAGCCGGTCCGGCTGACGATCGCCTCGCAGCCGAGGATGGTGGTCTTCATGAACTTGAAATAGGGAAGGGCGCCGACCTCGGCGGGGAAAAACCGGAGCATGACCTCGCGGGCGAGCGGCCCCTGCAGGTCGAGCTTGCCGGTTGCGGCGGAGATATTGGTAAAGTCCGCACCCGGCTGCAGGCGTGAGCCGATCACGGCAAAGTCGTTGTCGGCCGTGGCGGCATTGACCACGATCATCGCCTCGTTCTCGGCAATGCGGAAGACGATCAGGTCGTCGATGATGCCGCCGGATTCGTTGAGGAGAAAGCCATAGCGGGAACGACCCACCGGGATGGAGGCCACGGAAAAGGTGAAGACCCCTTCCAGACCGCCGGCAACCAGGTCGCCCCGGTAGAGGAACTCCCCCATGTGGCAGATGTCGAACAGGGCAGCCTGTTCCCGGCACCAACGGTGTTCGGCGATGATCCCTTCGTACTGGATCGGCATGTTCCAGCCGCCAAAGGGGGCAATCAGCGCATGAAGCCCCTGGTGTCGGTCGATAAGCGGTGTGTCCCTGAGCTGTTCCATGGCGTTTCCCCCTCTTCGTGACGCATGCGGCCAACAACTTTAGCCGATTTGACAAGGTTTGTAAATCGAAAGAAAAGCCCTCCCGCATTTCACGGAAGGGCTCGAAATCACTGCTACTATTCCTGTCGCTACGCTATCAGCAGTCTTCGCGCCAGAGGCACTGCTCCTGCCCGCAGGTCGGGGCATTGCCGCTGTTGTAGCACTCCTCGTTCCCCTCTGCACGCTGGATCGCCTGGATCAGCTCTGCCTTCTTCATCTTTCCCGCCTTGACCCCTTTCTGCTTCGCCAACGCCTTGACCTCATCGATCTTCATCTCTTTTCTCCTTTATTGAGTGAGATTTAGACTGCCCGGTGAATGCCTCCCGTTCCGTTATCCCCTGCCCGTAATCCGTTTCCAGCCAGTTTCCGCCATTTCGGTTACCCCGTCGATGGTCCGTTGATAGAACCGCTTCACCGGCATCCGGTTGACCAGGATCTGGCCATTCGCCAGCTCCAGACTGACCCGGTCGCCGGGAGTCAACCGGCTGATCTCGGTATGGTTTTCCCCGCCGATGCCGAAGAGGAAGCTGTAACGCCCCCCCTGGTAGCGGCAGGAGACGATCATGACGATCGCGGCCGGTGCGCCGCTCTGGTGGTCGTAACGGACCGTGGCCGTCACAAAGGCCCCTTCCACCACCCCATCCCCGGCCAGCAGGTTCTCTACCGTGACCGCCTTCGGCTTGAGACGCCCCAGCGACGGCAACCCCCAGGGGCGGTAGGGCTCGGGCGCCCGCTGGCGGTAATGGTCGGCCCGCTCCAGCAGGATGACCACGTTATTGTTGATCGGCCCGCCGATGGAATGAGAGAGCCCTGCCTTGAAGCCTCTCTCCCGGATCAGGCGGTGATTCTCCACGACCTGGATCATCCCGGTGGCGCCGAGCGGGTGACCCCGCCCCTTGAGTCCGCCAGTCAGGTTGGTGGGGAACATCCCCCGGTCGCCGGTCAGGCTGTCGTCCAGGAGCGCCTCCAGGATCCTGCGACGCGGCACGATCCCCAGGTCGGCCATGTTGATCGGCCCGAAACCGTTGAAGGGGTCGTGCATGTTGACGTGCAGTGTGCCGGCAAACGCCCTGATATCCTTGATCCCCGCCATGCCGTAGGCCTCTGCGGCGGCGCGCACCGTGGCCGGGAAGGAATGGAAGTAGTTGCGATCGGCAATGGTGGGGATATCGGTGGCGCTGCCGACCCCCGCGACTACCACATCGTGGGGGCGGGCCGTGAGGATCACGGCAGCCACGCCGTCGGACATGGGGCAGAAGTCGTGGTAGCGCAGGGGCCACCAGTAGAGGTAGTTCTTGCCGGTCACGACCTGTTTGAAATAGTCGGCCACCGGCAGGGGGAACTGGAGATGGGCATCGGGATTGCGGGCGGCATAGCGGTGGGCCCGCTCGGTGAGCAGGGCCGAGAAGGCGCTCCACTCGGAGAAGGAGAGCCCGAGCCGCTCCATCAGGGCACGCGCCACCAGGGCTCCGCAGGCGGGCATGGTCAGGCCGAACTCCGCTTCATCCCGGTCAATGACCCCGGCTACGATCCGGGTTGCCTCCGGAGTGCTGACATCGCTCATCTTCTGGATGCCCAGGGCCAGGACATGGTCGCAGCTGCCTGAGGCGACCATCAGGTAGGCGGCCTCCAGTGCCGAGGCCCCGGAAGAGGAGGCCGTGTCGATGAGCAGCGACTTGCTCCCGGACACGCCGAGCACGCCGGCCACCTTGGAAGCGGTATTGTCCACGCCGGAAAAGGCGACCGGGCTCTGGCAGCCGACCACCACCGCGTCGATCTCCCTGCGTCGGACCGTGCCGGCGGCAAAGACATCGCCCGCCTTCTCGGCCAGACCGAGAAAGCTGAGCAGCTCGCGCTCCCTGCCGTTATATCGGCCGACCGGAGCCATGCTGGAAGCTGCCACATAAACGGTTCGCGGCCTGAACTGTTGCTCCATACCCTCCCCTTGCCCATTGGCGGTTATATAGTAACAAATATTAGGCAACTGACAAGTCGACCCGCAAATTCTCTTGTCATGGACCCGCCCCTCTGCTAATAAAAGTGGCAGATTTCACACAAGGAGCTTACCGTGGTCGAGCGCATGAAAAACGTGGTCGTATTTGTTCGGGATTTCGCCGCTGCCCAGCACTTCTACAAGGAGCAACTCGGTCTGCCGGTGGCAAACGAAGGCCAGTTCATGATGGAGTTCTTCCCCGGCTCCACCACGAACCTGGGGGTTGCCACTGCCATGCACGAGGACGCCTACCCCCTGGTGGGGCGGCACACCGGCATTACCCTTGTCGTCAAGGAGCTGGATGAGCTCTGCCGGAAGCTGACGGAGGCAGGGGTCGCCTTTGCCGAACCGCTGATGCAGACCCCCTGGGGGAAGATGGCGGTGGTGAAGGATCCGGAAGGCAACCAGATAGCCCTCGTCGACCGTTAGGTCACGCTGAAAAACACCCATCTGCTGTGTTGGCTCGTCATCGGCTCGTCAACGTACATTCCATGTACGCCTCCGTCGCCTCTTCCTCGCCGCCGTGCATCTGGGTATTTTTGAGCGTGACGAAATATCACCCGGACAGGACTCACACATGAGAATCATAACTTCCAAGCATCTGGATGCACTCTCCGACGTCGCCAAGGGGGCGCCGCGAAAGCGGAAGAACCTCAATCTTCACCCGACCGACGAATTCTGCTGCCACAGGCTGTTCAACGCCATCGAGCCGAATTCCTACATCCGGCCGCACCGCCACCTGGACGAGGCCAAGGACGAGACCTTCACCATCGTCAGGGGGGCACTCGGCGTGATCCTCTTCGACGAGGCCGGCACGGTCCTCGACTCGGTGGTGCTCACCCCCGGCGGGCCGGCGGTTGCCGTGGATATCCCCCACGGCCTGTTTCACGGTGCCGTCTGCCTGGCACCGGGCACGGTCTTTTTCGAGGCAAAGGCCGGCCCCTACCTCCCCCTCTCTGCTGATGAAACCGCGTCGTGGGCACCGGAAGAAGGCACCCCCGAGGCAGCCGCCTACCTGGCCGGCCTCGTTACCCGACTGTTGGGCTGATCCGGTGCGCCGGGCCTTCCTGCTCATATGCCTGCTGCTCCTTGCCACAGCCGGCCCGGCACGTTCCGCCCCACCGAAGCCACGCCCGCTGGCGGGCAACGGCATCCTCACCATCCGCTGCATCCCCGCGAAAACCGCCGTTGACCAGCTTCCACTCCATCTCTACCGCGAACCGGGCATCGGCAGGATCGGCGAGCTGGACCCGCTCGACCTCCCCCAGCTCTCACCCGCGCTCAAATGCGCCGCAAACTCCTTTCTGGCAGTGGTCACCCGCAAGAAGGGAGACTGGGTGAAGGTGATCTACGACGAGGGGGGGCGCGAGGGGTGGCTGGAAATGGCCCGGCACTGGCGCTACGAATCGTGGGGGAGCTATCTGAGAGGGCGCGAGGTGCGGATGCTGCCCGGTCTCCGCAAGGAGCTCACCCAGTTGCGCAGCTCGCCCGACCTCCATGCGCCTGCATTGGGAGCATTGAGCAGCCGCAGCAGCCTGCGCGTGGTGGAAGTCAGCGGCAGCTGGATCCTGGTGCTCGTCGACCTGACCGATTCCGGCTGGATCAAATGGCGCGACGACGACGGCAGGTTCCTGGTTTCCTGCGAGTGACCGGCTGAGGTTGCATATATTCGTTGACGGCGGGTTGCGACTATGTTATGTGGGTATATTATGAAATTCACCGGAATGATCGCATATTCTGCAGCAGCACGAGCTACCGGCGCAGCGGCGTCGGATGCCGCAGGTATGCCCGCTTTCCGGTAGCGTTCACCTTTTACGACACTACCAGCTCAAAAGGCCGCGGGACTATCCCGCGGCCTTTTCATTTTCGCTGCACCCTTTGCGGGTGCTGCCAGACCATCTTCGGAGGCAATGCATGAGAAACGAACTCGTCCCCCCCAGCGCCGGCAGGATCACCTATGAAATCCGCAACATCGTCAACGTAGCCGAGAAACTGCAGAAGCACGGGGTAAAGATCAACTGGGAGAACATCGGCGACCCGATCGTCAAGGGTGAGATCATCCCGGACTGGATGAAGGGGATCGTTGCCGCGGCCGCCATGGAGAACGACTCCTATGGCTACGCCCATACCCGCGGCGTCCTGGAGACGCGGGAGTTCATCTGCGGGCTGACCAACCGGCGCGGCGGAGCGCAGATCACGCCGGAGGACATCATCTTCTTCAACGGCCTGGGCGATGCCATTGCCAAGCTCTATGGCGTGCTGAACCCCGAGACGCGCATCCTCATGGCCTCCCCCTCCTACACCACCCACTCGTCGGCGGAGTCTGCCCATGCCCACACCGCGCCGCTCTGCTTCAGCCTCGATCCCAAAAACCGCTGGTATCCGAACATCGAGGAGATCCGCAACCTGGTGAAGTACAACCCGAACGTGGCCGGCATCATGATCATCAACCCGGACAACCCGACCGGCATGGCCTACCCGGAGGAGCTTCTGCGCCAGATCGTCGCCATTGCCCGCGAGTACGACCTCTTCATCCTGGCCGATGAGGTCTATAACAACATCGTCTACAACGGCGAGAAGACCGTGCCGCTCTCCGACGTGATCGGCGACGTGCCGGGCATCGCCATGAAGGGGATCTCCAAGGAGCTGCCCTGGCCCGGCTCGCGCTGCGGCTGGATCGAGGTCTACAACTTCAGCCGGGACGAGCGATTCCAGCATTACGTCAACGCCATCCTCAACACCAAGATGAACGAGGTCTGCTCCACCACCCTGCCGCAGAAGGTGATCCCGGCGATCATGAGCCATCCGGAATACCCGGTCTACCTTGCTGAGCGGACCAGCCGCTATGAGCAGATGAGCAACATCACCTACAACTTCCTCAAGGATGTGCCTGGGCTGATGGTGAACCGGACCAACGGCGCCTTCTACATGGCGGTCGCCTTCGAGGAGGGGCTGCTCACCAGCCGGCAGTCGCTCCCCATAGAAAACCCGGAGGTGAGAGCCCTGGTGGAAGACCTGGTCAATGCGCCGGGCGTGTCGCCGGACAAGCGCTTCGTCTACTATGTGCTTGCCAGCACCGGGATCTGCATCGTCCCGCTCTCTTCGTTCTCCACCCCCCTGCAAGGGTTCCGGGTGACCCTGCTGGAGCGGGACCCGGCAGAATGCGAGCGGATCTACAAGACCCTGGCGAAAAAGATCGACGCATACCTCAAATCCTGAACTGCCTCTCCTGCAATGAGAAAGGCCCGTCCGGTATCCGGGCGGGCCTTTTGTTTCTGGGGCGTCTCTTTTTCTCAGCAGGAAAGCGGATCGATTCCCCATGCCGACAGTTCGACGAGCACCCGCTGCGTGAGCTCGTCGAACCTCCCCGCCACGACATCCGACAGCTCCATTCCCATCTCGATGCAGGCGGGCTGAACCCCGACCAGCACCACCTCTGCCGGGCAGAATCCCTGCAGGTCGGCAACGGCAAGCAGGTCCTTCAGCCCCATCTGGTGCGGTGACAGCCTGGTTGCCAGGGCCACCGGCACCTCCTCGCCGGACAGGCGCACCAGGGTCCCCGGTGCTTCACTCGAATCGATGGCATCCACCACCAGAAGCCGCTCCACCCCCTCCAGCCGGGGCAGGAGATCCAGCCCCAGGGTGCCGCCATCCAGCAGGCTCACCTCCGGCGGAAAGCGATAGCCGGTTGCCAGTCGCTGCACCACCCGGACGCCGACGCCGTCGTCGGACATGACCAGGTTGCCGATGCCAAGGACGAGAACTGCCAGACCGCCTCCCCTGCTGCCTGTTGATATCCCCGGCGTTGCACGTGCGCCAGGCTGTCAGTCCTTCGTACGCACGGCCTTGTAGCCGCTGAACATGCTGGACATGACCCCGCCCCGCTCCTTGACATCCATCAGCCAGGCGCTGTAGACGTGATGGATGGCAAAGCCGATCAGAAGCCACATGACGCAGTGGTGCGTCAGCCGGAGGGTCTGGTTGGAAAAGAGCACCAGCAGCCAGCCGGTCAGCTTGTGCATGGTTCCCAGCGGCGCATGCTCGGCATAGAGGGTGAAACCGGTCACGATCATCACCAGGTAGAGCACGAAGACCAGCGCATAGGTGGTGCCGGCAAGTGCGTTGTGCCCGACCGGTTGCGGCCCCTTTTTGCAGAGGAAGGTGTAGTAGCGAAAGGTCGCCAGCATGTTGCGTCGCCCCGCCGGGGTGAGGATGGGGAAAAACTCCCGCCAGGACGCATAGCGGTTCCCCCTGAACGCCCAGTAGATGCGGCTTGCGACGCTGACGGCAAACAGGTAGGCCGCGGTGAAGTGGACAAAGCGGACCCAGCCCATCACATAATCCGACGGGGTCGCCCCCAGGGTCGCAGGGGAGCCGATATAGATGCCGGTCAGCGTCAGTACCGCGATGGAGAGCACGTTGACCCAGTGGGTCGCCCTGACCGGTATCTCCCAGACATACTTCTCGTAGAGATGTCCCATACCCCCTCCTACGTTACCCGGACCCGCACCGTCTCGTTGCCGGCGGCATCGAGAACATGGACGGCGCAGGCGAGACAGGGATCAAAGGAATGGATCGTGCGCAGGATCTCCAGCGGCTTGTTCGGGTCGGCAATGGGTGTGCCGACCAGCGCCTCTTCGTAAGGTCCCCGCTGCCCCTTGTGGTCGCGCGGCGAAGCATTCCAGGTGGAGGGGACCACTGCCTGGTAATTGAGGATCTGCCCCCCCCGGATCTTGATCCAGTGACCGAGCGCCCCCCGCGGTGCCTCGTGCCAGCCGTAACCTGCAGCATCCCCGGGCCAGGTGGCCGGATCCCATTTCTCGCCTGCGTGGATCCGCAGGTCACCCTTGCCGATGTTGTCCTCCAGTTGGGCAAGCCAGCCGGGCAGCTGCTGGGCCGTGATCAGGCAGTCGAGGCCGCGGGCGGCGGTCCTCCCCAGGGTGGAAAAGAGGGCCTCGGGTCCCACGTTGAGATGCTTCAGCACGAGACCGACCGCGTCCCTGGTCTCCTTGTGTCCGGCGGCATAGGCCACCAGCAGCTTGGCCAAAGGCCCCACCTCCATGGAGCGCTCCTCGTAGCGGGGGGACTTGACCCACGAATATTTGCGGTCGGTGTCCAGATGCTCGTAGGGGGGCCGGGGGCCGGTATATTTCGGCTCGGTCTCGCCATCCCAGGGGTGGAATCCCTTGCCGCTCCCCCCGGAATACTCGTACCAGGAGTGGTCCACGTATTCGGCGATCTTTTTCTGGTCCACCGGATGCACCTTGGACAGGTCCCTGCCGAGGACGATCCCTGCCGGGAAGAACATCCTGCCGCTTGCCGGGTCGGGAAACTCGCCATAACTGAGATAATTCCCCACGCCGCCGCCAATCCCGGCCCACTCCTTGTAGAAGGAGGCCACGGCCAGCAGGTCGGGGATATAGACCTTCTCGACAAAGTCCCTGGTCTTTTTCAACAGGCCGCCGATCTCGGCAAGTTTGTCCGCATTGAGGGCGTTCTGCGAATCCAGGTCGATCGGGATCGCCATCCCCCCCACCAGGAAGGTCTGCGGATGGGGGTTCTTGCTTCCGAGGATGGCGTGTATCCGGATGATGTCTTTTTGCCACTGCAACGCTTCAAGGTAATGGGCAGTGGCCATCAGGTTCGCCTCGGGTGGCAGCTTCATGGCCGGATGTCCCCAGTAGGCATTGGCAAACGGCCCCAGACGCCCCTTGGCAACGAAGGCCTTCAGCTTTTCCTGCACCTCTTTGAAATAGGTGGTGGAATTGAGCGGCCATTCGGACAGAGAAGCGGCGAGCGACGCAGTCCCGGCGGGATCGGCCCTGAGAGCCGAGGTGATGTCCACCCAGTCCAGGGCATGCAGGTGGTAGAAGTGGATGACATGGTCCTGAACGTTCTGGACCCCCATGATGATGTTGCGGATCAGATCCGCATTGGGGGGGACCGTGATGTTCAGCGCATTCTCCACGGCCCGGATGGAGGCAATGGAATGGACCGTAGTGCAGACCCCGCAGAAGCGCTGGGTGAAGTACCAGGCGTCGCGGGGGTCACGCCCCTGCAGGATCTTTTCGATCCCCCGGAACATGGTGCTGCCGCTCCAGGCATCGGTAATCCTGCCGCCGTTCACCTCCGCCTCGATCCGGAGGTGTCCTTCGATACGGGTGATCGGGTCAACGACGATCTTGGCCATCTCCTCAATCCTCCTTTGCGCCTTCGGAATCGTCGCCTCGGCGGAATGCGCTCAACACGCCGTGAACGCCAAAGGCAGCAGCGGTCCCCACGGCCAGCCCCAGACCGATCTTGTCGGCAGTAGCCTCGATGCCGAATCCCGGCACGTTGGGAAGCCGCTTGTAGAGCGGGGTCATGGAATCCCAGAACATCGGCTGCGAGCAGCCGGCGCAGCCATGCCCGGCAGCCACGGGCCAGCTGGTCTTGTCGTTGTAGCGCTGCGTCGGGCAGTTGTGGAAGGTTTCCGGCCCCTTGCACCCCATCTTGTAGAGGCAGTGTCCGTGGCGGTGTGCCTGGTCTCCCCAGGCCTCCACGTACTGGCCGGCATCGAAATGGGGGCGGCGCTCGCAGTTGTCGTGTATCCGCTTGCCATAGGCGAACAGCGGCCGGCCGAGGCCGTCGGTGGCGGGCAGCTTCTTGAACAGCAGAAAATGGACGACGGTTGCGGTCAGGTTGTCGGCGTTCAGGGGGCACCCCGGCAGGTTGACCACAGTGGCGCTCGGCACCGCCGCCTTGACCCCCACCGCGCCGGTGGGATTGGGCGCGGCAGCGGGGATGCCGCCGTAGGAGGCGCAAGTGCCGACGGCAAGGGTCGCGAAGGCGCCACCGCAGACTTCACGGGCGCGATCCAGCGCCGTCCGGCCGGCGATACAGCAGTAGATCCCATCATCCTTCATCGGGATGGAACCCTCCACCACGGCGATGTATGTCCCCTTCTCCTCCCGGACCACCTTGTCCAGGTTCGCCTCGGCCAGATGGCCAGCCGCCGCCATGATCGTCTCCGCATAGTCGATGGACAGGATGTCGAGGACGATCTCGGCCACGGTCGGGTTCGAGGCCCGCAACAGGGCCTCGGTATCGCCGGTACAGCTCTGGAATTCGAGCCATACCAGGGTCGGCCGCTTCACCTCGTCCAGCGCACGGACGATCCTCGGCGCAAACGCCGGAGGAAGGGCCAGTGCGGCAGACATGGCGGTACAGAACTTCATGAACTCCCGGCGTGTAACCCCCCGCCGCTCGAGAAGCGTAGAAACGCTGTCTTGAAATTCAAGACCGTTAGTCGCTTCAGTGTCACTGCCCTGTTTCCGAGCCATCCGACAACCCCCTTCCTCAAGACTGCGGTTGACAGAGAATTTCAAACTATTGTTTTATCATTTTCTCGAACTCTCATACATTGTCAAGAAAATTATACACCCTCCTGTCCGGACATCCCCGACAGCCCATGCACGGGCAAACGTCAATGCGGCAACAGGGACCTGCCACACCTGACTGACAGTATCCGGCATAAAAAAAGGGATGACACAGTGCCATCCCTCTCGGAGCAGGTATGCCGGGGATACCGGCGGCAGCGGATCAGAGCACCCGTGCCACCGCCTCTGACACGGAAGAGCGGTACTGCTCGAAATTCTTGCGGAACCGTTCGACAAGATCGGCAGCGATTTCGTCGTAACTCGCCTTGTCGGCCCAGGTATTTCGCGGATTCAGGATCTCGGCCGGAACGCCCGGACAGACCTTCGGGATATCGAGCCCGAAAAATGCGTCCTTTTCATAGTCGACTTCGCCGAGGGTCCCGTCTATGGCCGCATTTACCAGGGCACGGGAGTAGGAGATCTTCATCCGCGAGCCAACGCCGTATGCCCCGCCGCTCCAGCCGGTATTGACGAGCCAGCAGTTGACAGCGTGGTCGGCAATCTTCCTGCCGAGCAGGTTTCCGTAGACGGATGGATGCAGAGCCATGAACGGCGCGCCGAAACAGGTGGAAAAGGTTGCCTGCGGTTCGGTGATCCCGGCTTCGGTTCCGGCCACCTTGGCGGTATAGCCGGAGAGGAAGTGGTACATCGCCTGGTCGGGAGAAAGCCTCGCTATGGGGGGAAGCACGCCGAAGGCATCGCAGGTCAGCATGATGATCGTGGTGGGATGCCCTCCCATGCCCGACCTGATGATATTGGGGATATGGGTGATGGGATAGGATGCCCGGGTATTTTCCGTGAAGGAATCGTCGTCGAGATCGATCCGCCGGCTGACCGTGTCGATGGCAACATTCTCCAGAATGGTGCCGAACCGCCGGGTGGTCTCGTAAATCTCCGGTTCGGACTCCTTGGAGAGCTTGATGATCTTGGCATAGCAGCCCCCCTCGAAATTGAAGACCCCCTTGTCGTCCCAGCCATGTTCGTCGTCGCCGATCAGCTTGCGCCGGGGGTCGGCAGAGAGTGTGGTCTTGCCGGTACCCGAAAGCCCGAAGAATATGGCCACATCGCCCTTCTCCCCCGCATTGGCGGAACAGTGCATGGACATGACCTGCTTGTCATGTGGAAGGAGGTAATTGAGGATGGTGAAGATCGACTTCTTGATCTCGCCGGCATAACTGGTGCCGCCGATGATGATGACCCGTTTGGCGAAATTGACGATGATGAAGGTTTCGGTGTTGGTGCCGTCAATCGAGGGGACCGCGTGAAAACTGGGCATGTCGATGACGGTGAATCCCGGCTTGTGGGTCTCCAGCTCTTCGGGGGTGGCACGGACGAACATGTTGCGGGCAAAGAGAGAATGCCAGGCCCGCTCGGTAATGATCCGTACCGGCAGGCGGTGATCCGGGCTGGCACCGGCAAAGCAGTCCTGGACGAACAGGTCCTTGCCGTGCAGGTAGGCCATCATCCGCTTGTAGAGTCCCTCGAACCGGGCAGGATCGAAGGGCCGGTTGACCTTGCCCCAGTTGACATGATCGTGACAGGAGGGCTCATCGACAATGAACTTCTCATTCGCAGCACGCCCCGTATAATGGCCGGTCTTGACCGCAACCGCACCGAGATGGGTCACCAGACCTTCGCCACGCCGGACGATCTGCTCGTAGAGCACCGATGTGGGCGGCGTCCAGTAGATGAGGTTCGCGTTGGTGATGCCATGCTCTTCAAGCCCCGTGCCACGGGTAATGTCGTTCAATTTCATCGCAAGATCTCCTCTGTTGTGGAAAAGTTGACCCCGACCATTGTACGGCCCCATCGCCCTGCAGAGGCCTGTTATGCGAAAAGGCCGGGCGAACACCCGAAATTCTCCGATAATGTCGCCCAGCCTTTTCTGTTTCCCGCCAACCCGTTTCCGTTCTGCCAGACCTCTCGCAGAACGGATACTGTCAACAGTTCATGTCAGTTCTTACTCATTCCACCCCTCGGGATGGACATCGCCGATCTGCTCCCAGTGCTCGGGCGAACGCCAGAGGCTGGAGAGGATCAGTTCCCGCATATGGAGGAATTCCTTGGGGAGGCGATCGTACATCTTGACGAACAGCTCCTCGTGGGAGAGGACCTCGTCCTTCCACATATCGCGATCAACGGACGTCAGTTCGTTAAACTGCTCGCGGCTCAGGTTCAGTCCGTCCCACTCCATGTCGTCGTAGCGGGGCATCCAGCCCAGTGGGCTTTCCACGGCCCCGGCATGCCCCTGCACGCGGTCGACGATCCACTTCAGCACCCGCATGTTATCGCCATACCCCGGCCAGAGGAACTTGCCGTTCTCGTCCTTCCGGAACCAGTTGACGCTGAAGATACGGGGCGGCTTGGCAATGGAACGTCCGAACTGCAGCCAGTGGGCAAAGTAATCGGCCATGTGGTAACCGCAGAAGGGGAGCATGGCAAAGGGATCGCGACGGACGTTGCCCGTGGCGCCGACAGCGGCTGCCGTGGTTTCCGAACCGAGCGTGGCGGCAAGGTAAACCCCATAGCTCCAGTTGAAGGCCTGATAGACCAGCGGAATGGTATTCTTGCGGCGACCCCCGAAGATAAAGGCGCTGATCGGCACCCCCTTGGGATTTTCCCAGTCCGGGTCGATGGACGGGCACTGGAAAGCGGGCGAGGTAAAGCGGGCATTGGGGTGAGCGGCAGGACGGCCGCAACCGGGGGTCCATTCGTTCCCCTGCCAGTCGGTCAGCTTTGCCGGCGGCTCGTCGGTCATTCCTTCCCACCAGACATCGCCATCCTCGGTCAGGGCAACGTTGGTGAAGATGGTATTGGCGGCGCAGGAGGCCATGGCATTGGGATTGGTCTTGACGTTGGTGCCGGGGGCCACGCCGAAGTACCCGTATTCGGGGTTGATGGCATAGACCTGACCGTCCGCGGCCGGCTTGATCCAGGCGATATCGTCGCCGATGGTGGTCACCTTCCACCCCTTTTCCTGGAACGGCTTGGGGGGGATCAGCATGGCGAAGTTAGTCTTGCCGCACGCGCTGGGGAAGGCCGCGCCGACATAGGTCTTTTCTCCATCCGGAGACTCGACCCCGAGGATCAGCATATGCTCGGCCAGCCACCCTTCGTCCAGGCCGATCTTGGAGGCGATGCGCAGAGCCAGGCATTTCTTGCCGAGCAGGGCGTTGCCGCCGTAACCGCTGCCGAACGACCAGATGGCGCGCTCTTCAGGGAAGTGGACGATATATTTTTCCTTGTTGCAGGGCCAGGAGACATCCTTCTGGCCCGGCTGCAACGGCGCGCCGACCGAATGGACGCAGGGGACAAATTCGCCGTCCTTGCCGAGGACATCCAAAACCGCCCTGCCCATGCGGGTCATGATCCGCATGTTGGCGGCAACATAAGGGGAATCAGAAATCTCCACGCCGATCTTGGCGATGTTGGATCCCAGCGGCCCCATGCTGAACGGGATGATATACATGGTTCTGCCGCGCATGCACCCTTTGAAGAGCTTATGCAGGGTCTCTTTCATCTCCTTGGGATGCATCCAGTTGTTGGTCGGCCCGGCATCATGCTTGGAAAGGCTGCAGATGAAGGTACGGTCTTCGACGCGGGCAACGTCGATCGGATCGGACCAGGCAAGATAGCTGTTGGGCCTTTTCTCGGGATTCAGCTTCTTGAAGGTCCCGGATGCAACAAGCAGATTGCACAGTTCGTCGTACTCCTCCTGCGAACCATCACACCAGTGAATTCTTTCAGGCTCGCATAGAGCTGAAACCTCTTCCACCCACTTCAAGAGCTGCTCGTTCTTCGGGACCTCATAACTCATTCCAAACTCCTCCCCACGTCATTAGGATTTTTATGTAACCGCGTTGGCACTTCAAAACGCCCAGACACTGCTCTGGAACTGGATGAGAAAACGATGAACCGTCCGGAGTCAGGATGAGCACGCACACACAAGGCGCGGTGCTCGAATCGAAGGGAGAAGGCGGAAGAGACGGAGGAACGGAGAGACATCAACTTGTCACATGAAGCAGAGCTTTGCGAGGGGCAAGAGGATCGATCGTCCAGTGATTTCCTTGCATCCTCGAACCGGCTCTGCCCGACCGGCTGAAAACACCGGAAAGCTGCGATTGGAGCCCCAGCTGCCCGGGAGTCAGAAGGTTGACTCACCTCGTGGTTCGGAACCAGGGGCTCCCGGTTCGCGGTAGCGAGCTGCATGGTCGGACAAACCATGGCCGTCATTCCGCAACCTCCTCCTCGGGTCCCGCACCGTCGGGATGCCATGTTTTCTTACTATTCTCCCCTTCGAGCGTTTTTTAGTTCAACTAAAATATCACAGCATTTTCTAAAAGCAAGATAAAATTACAGAGAATACGCTCAGTTCCCGAAATTGACAGCATATGACGACCTGCTACAATGGCTGCAACCTTATGTATAACAAGGAGGCCGAAACAATGGCGAAATACCCCTGGGTTGACAAGGAATCATGTATCAGCTGCGGGCTGTGCGTTTCAGTCTGCCCCGGCGTTTTCAGATTTGACGATGCGTCGAAATCCGAGTGCTACGACTCCGCTGGCGCCAGCGAAAAAGAGATCCAGGAGGCCATAGACGGATGCCCGGTCCAGTGCATTTCCTGGCGGGAATGATCGGTCCATGGGCTCACAAGACAATCCTCTGCCCGGTGCTGCTGCCGCAGCCCAATGAAGGCGCAGATCCACCGGTTTTCCTTACCTGACGTACAACCGCAGTCCAGACCTGCCGGATGTCAGGAAGATGTCGTTTTTCCTGCCGGCTTGATGATATCCACTTCATTCTGCCCGCCGACCACCTTTATCCTCCAGACCAGGCCACAGGTGCCGCACTCCTTTACCGGTGACGTTTCGGCCGAAAAACCCTCGGAGTGAAGGTCTATCTCCACTGCATCCCTGCCACCACAATTCGGACATTTCATCTTCGGTTCTCCCTTTGCAAAAGATCGTTTTACTCACTGCCGGCACTGCTGGCTCCGGACGTGCACGAGCCAGGGTCATCCCCGGGAGTTTGCCGCCATTGCCCGGCCAGTCCGGGCAATCTACGCTCCGTAGCGTCACAACTCGGCAAGTGCCCGGTCAATCGCGGCCAGATACTCCTCGATATCCGTCATCTGCATATCACCCATGTGGGCGATCCGGAATGTTTCACCCTTGATTTTTCCATAGCCGTCGTCGAATGCAAACCCTGCCGCGCCGAGCTTCTTCTTCAGGGCAGACAGATCTGTCCCTTTTGTATTCCTGCCGCAGGTAAGGGTCAGCGAGCGGTATGGCTCATCAGGGAAGAATCCATAGCCCCTGTCAGCGACCCATGACCGCACACGCTCCGCCAATGCCTTGTGGCGAGCCCAACGACTTTCGAGTCCTTCGGCAAAGATTCGTTCGAGCTGCCTGTCCAACGCATAGATCTGGGAGATGCACGGCGTAGACGGGGTATTGTCCTTTTCATCCGCTGCGGCGAATTCGAGAAAATCGAAATAATAGCCGCGCCCTTCCACCCCGTTTGCCCGTTCGAGCGCCCTGGTGCTGGCAGTGAAGACCGCCAGTCCGGGAGGCAGAGCCAGCGCCTTCTGGACTCCGAAGATGCAGCAGTCGATCCCGAGTTCGTCCACCGGGATCTTCAGGGCACTCATGGAGGAGACCGTATCGATGATGGAGACGACATCCGGATAGCGCCTGAGCACCTCTGCAATCTCGGGCAGCGGTGACATGACACCGGTCGAGGTCTCGTTGTGAATCAGGGTGATGGCATCGTACCTGCCGCTGGACAAGGTCTGCTCAACCAGTTCGGGGGTTATGGGCTGCCCCCAGGCAACCTTCACGGCATCTGCCTCCTTGCCGCAGCGCCGAGTCACATCGTGCCACTTGTCCGAAAAGGCCCCGTTGCAGAAGTTGGCGCATCTCTTGGCCACCAGGTTGCGAACCGCCCCCTCCATGACCCCGAATGCGCTGGAGGTGGCCAGAAATACCCTCGACTCCGTGAACAGAAGACGCTTGAGGTTCTCCTTGACCCGCTTGTGTACGACTGCGTACTCCGGCATCCGATGACCCACCATCGGCATGGCCATCGCCTGCAGGATTTCCGGTGCGACCTCCACCGGTCCCGGGATGAAAAGTTTCTTGTGCATGGCTGCTCCTTGTCCAGGTAAAGTCCGCCCTGACCGCTACGGCTGAATGGCAAAAGCTAGCAGATGCCGAAGCAGCTTGTCAAGGGCACCCCTGCCTTCCGACCGGAGTCTTCGGGAGACAACGCCCTTCCCGAAAGAGGAAATATGACCTGAGGCAACACCACCCGGACCTTGGATCTATTTACCATACCACAGACGTTGCGTTAATCAACAGAATGACGTTTTACACTGTGCCGATCTCTGCAATCGCCCGGAACCCGAAACTAGCGGGATTCATCAACAGGGAAGACCGGCAGTATTTTACAGAGCCCCCAGAAAAGGACGAACGGGGTCGCTGCCACCAGCAGGGCACCAGCCAGCCCTTCTTTGAAAGTCTCCAGGCTTTCAGGCCAGATCGGCAGGTGGTAGTGCATAAATCCGGCAAACGATGAGGAGAATGCCTGGCCGCCGATTACGACATTCCAGCGCATCATGAAGACACCGAGAAGCACCAGGAGAGTACCCGCAACTGTCCGCCGGATGGTCAGACGCGGCAGGAGGAGCAGAATGAACGGCAACAGATTGCCCAGACCGTACTGGATGACGAAGATGTTGACGAAGTCCTTGCCATAGATGACGCTGCGCAGGATATCCCATGATTTCACGGCAGTATAGCCGCGGAAGATCAGATCGAGCAGCTCCAGGGTGATGGCCAGCACCAGGAACATGAGAAGATAGCGGGAGGTCATGGTGACGACCTGTATCTCGTTGCTCTGCATCTCCGTGTCAGCACCAGATTCCGGACGCTGCTGTCGCTTGCGTGCCCGCAGGGTTCGAAGCTCCATGGTGGCGATATAGGTAATGATGCAGAGGGCGATACCCGACACCACGGCGGAGCAGATAAAGATGACCGGCATCAGAGGGGTCATCCAGAGTGCATTGGCCTTGACCGACCCGAAGATGAACCCGGCATAGCCATGGAGAAAGCACGCTACCGGAATTCCGAGCCCGGCCAGCATCTTCACTGCCCGCTCATCCTTCTCCAATGCATGTTCACCGATATCCCACGCCCCGAGTGTCAGGAGCGAATAGAGCAGATAGCGTGCCTGCTGCGTAACTCCTCGCTGTGTTGCCTTGCGGAGATCCAGGGCCGTCTCGACAAAATAGCGGCGATAGACAAACCAGAGCTCCGACGCGACGATCATCCCATAGGAGGTGAAGACGATGCCGAATGCGGCGATCGCCGACGTAAAATGGGGAGTCAGCATGACCTCGATGCCACGGAGCGGAAACTGGAGATGCAACAGGAGCGGCATCATGGCTACCGGCAACAGCGCAAAGGAGAAAACCAGGGAAAAACGGGCGATCTCTTTCAGCTGCTTCACCCCAAAGACATGGTAGAGCGAGGAAAGGACGAACGCGCCGGCTACCAGGCCGGTCATGAACGGATACATGACAATCTGGATAGTCCAGTAGATATACTCATTGGGATAGACGAACAGTTCCTTGACGGTCCAGGCTTCTCCATGCACCATGGCTACGCCCTCCCCTGGCGGGGAAACGGGGAGTTCTTCATTTCCATCACTTCACCTCCCTGGTAAGCCCGACATAGAAGACCTGGGGCTTTGTCCCATACTCTTCCTTCAGCACGTTGACCCGTTCTGTCATGATGATCCTGGTTACCGGGTCATTGGGGTCCCTGATGTTGCCGATCCTGCGGGCGCCAAAGGGGCACGCCTCGACGCAGACAGGTTTCATACCCTTGGATATGCGATGGTAGCAGAAATTGCACTTCTCAGCCGCGTGATAGACCGGATGAAAGAAGCGGACCCCATAGGGGCACGCCATGACGCAGTAACCGCAACCGATGCACCATGACCTGTCCACGAGCACCACGCCATCGGAAGTCTGATAGGTGGCACCGACCGGGCAGACCTGTACACAGGGCGGGTTGTCGCACTGGTTGCACAACTTGGGGACAAAAAATGCCTTGTCGATATCGCTGTTCTCTATCTTCAACATCCCCAGCGCTCCCTGATCGATCGACGTGCTCGTGAATCCATCCCGGGCAGCCTTGGGCGAATCGATATGCACCTTGCCGTCCCTGGTCACGACATAGCGCTCCACCCAGGTGCGGGAGACATTGGCATCGTAAGGTATCTCGTTTTCGATCTTGCAGGCCTTGACGCAGAAGCCGCACCCCACGCATTTGTGCGTGTCCACCAGAAAGACCCAGCGAACCGTGGATGGGCCAGATCTGTCCGCAGCCAGCTTTTTCGGATCGAAGAGCTCCAGTGCTGCCAGCGGCACTGCGATCCCCCCGAGGATAAGGATGGATTTTTTACAGAACGAGCGGCGCGATATCATCGTCTGGCCTCCTTGCCGGGAGTCCACCGGGGATTGTGTGGGTAATGGCAGAGGACGCATTCTGCTTCCGGGTGGTGCGTCGCTGGATCGACCCCCCGGATCCTGCCCCGCCCACTGGCCTGGTAAGGGAGCCGAAAGTGGCATCTGATGCAGAGCTCTCTTCGCCTGTCAATGTGCAGGGATTGCGGGTCGTTAGGGTGTGCGAGGCCGGGTCCATGGCAGTTTTCGCACATGATCGTTTCATGGGGAGACCCCGTAATATCGGCGTATTTGTCTTGATGGCACTCCTTGCAATATGCAGTGGTCCGGTACTTGGCCCTGACGTTCTTCCAGTCGGCCTCATTCCCCTTCCGGTGCCAACCATACATATATCCCCGCTCCTGGACGCCAAAATCCGCCGGAACCAGGACCTCTCTGGCCAAAAGGATCAGGACCACCACCCCCACTGCAACGAACAACGGCCGTAGCACATGGTTCTTCATGCGCCTCCCCCCTCCGGCAGATCAAAGGATTAGACAGAAATTCCCCTCTGCATCCAGCCGGCATGACACCCCACCAGACCGACCAGAAAAGTCGACAAATTAGCTTGCCAATAACCATAATATAACATCGTTTATGAAATGCAATTGCCTAACTTGCTAGATTTTTTTGCGGTCCGCTGCAACCGTTCCCAGGTCTGCGCGAGAACCAGATGAATCGTCATATATTATAAATTTTTGTTTTGACAACCAATCAGTTGGCGATATAAATTGTTGTAATTTTAGTGCGTTAATCTCACTAGTTGCCGTTATGCAATCTTTTCCTCAAGGAGCCGTTATGCACAGAACCTTCAGGTACGCCTGGAACCTGATCAGCCTCGCCGGGATGCTCCTGGCGATCGTATCCACCTGCCTTATCATCGCTTTCCTGGCGATGGAAGTGATCATGGGGATCGATCACCCCTACCTGGGGCTGTTGACCTTCTTTCTCTTCCCCACAATGCTGGTCACCGGCCTGCTCATCATCCCGCTCGGGATGTGGCGGGTCAGAAGCAAGCTGCGAGACCAGGGCAAGGACGCAGAAATCCCCCCCCTGCCGAGGCTCGACCTGAACGACCCGCACAAGATGAAGCTGACGGTCTTTTTCTCCATCGCCACGGTCATCTTCGTCCTGCTCATCACCATTGCCACCATCAAAGGGTTCGAATTCACCGAATCGACCGTCTTCTGCGGCGAGCTCTGCCACCAGGTCATGACTCCCGAGCATACTGCCTGGAGCAATTCGCCCCATGCCAAGGTCAAGTGCGTCGAATGCCATGTGGGGCCGGGAGCAGAGTGGTATGTCAAGGCCAAGATATCGGGACTGCGCCAGGTTTGGGCCGTGCTCACCCATTCCTTCCCCTCTCCCATCGAAACCCCGATCGAAAACCTCCGTCCTGCCCGAGATACCTGCGAGCATTGCCACTGGCCCGAGAAATTCTATTCCGGCCGTCAGAAAATATTCTACCACTTCGCCCCGAATGAACAGAACACTCCCCGCGAGGTCAACCTGCTCATCAAGATCGGCGGCACCCCGAAATCCCCTCATGCCATGGGCATCCACTGGCATATCGGCACCGAGGTGCGCTACATTGCCAGGGACAAGAAGCGCTTTGACATCCCCTACATAGCAGTCAAGGAAAAGGACGGTTCCATCACCGAATACATGGATACCGCAAACCCGCTCACCAGAGACGAAGTCGCCAACGGGAAAAAACGGCTGATGGACTGTACCGACTGCCACAACCGGCCGACGCACATCTACAAGTCGCCAGGTCAGGAGATGGACGAGAATATTGTCTCCGGTAATATCGATCCGTCACTCCCCTACATAAAGAAGATCGCCGTCGAAGTCCTGGAAAAACCGTACCGGACGACTCCCGAAGCGCTTTCGTCCATCCCCGCGGGCATCAGGGATTTCTACGCCAAGAACTACCCCAAACTGGCACAGGAAAAGGCAGCAACCATCAGCAAGGCCATCGAACATATCCTTGACATGTACAAGCGAAACTATTTCCCGGAGATGAAGGTGTCATGGAACACCTACCCCAACCACATCGGCCATTTCTATACACCCGGCTGCTTCCGTTGCCACGACGGCAAACACAAGACCTCCGAGGGCAGGATCATCTCCAAGGACTGCAATATCTGCCACACCGTAATCAGCCAGGTCCAGGAGAACATCCCCGCCGGGACACAGGTCAAGGAGTTCGTGCACCCGGTCGATATCGGCGAAGAGCTCATGAATACGAACTGCAGCGAGTGCCACATGGTCAAAGGGCATGACGTGCCGGGCGGCGGCGAAAGCGCTTCCGCGCAAACCGGCCACTGATCCGCCAGGGCCCGAACAAACAAAACCCCCGGATGTAACTATCCGGGGGTTTTTCTGTATCAGTTGCCATCAGCGGCTAAAGTTCCTCTTCCGGTTCCGCTTCGTCCGGTTCCTCTCCCACCTCGAAATCGTCGTCGAGTATCCTGTCGAGAAAGGTGCGGTTATCAGCCAGAACCCGCTGGATATCCCTGGTCAGATCGTCGAGCTGTTGGCGATCGCGCTCCATCCCTTGCCGTTCCCCCTTTTCCTCAGATGTTCGCATCACGCAAAAATGTGGCAGCATCTTCCGGTGCCGTCGGATTGATGTAAAATCCGGTACCCCATTCAAAGCCGGCGACCTGGGTCAACCTTGGAACCAGTTCGATGTGCCAGTGGTAGTCATAGGCGAGAGAACTCCAGTAATCGGGCTTGCCGAGCCGCTGGTGCATGGGTGGTGCGGTATGGAGGATGAAATTGAACGGCGGGTCCTTGAGAACCAGTTTGAGCCGCACCAGCATATCCTTGAGGGCAACGGCCAGTTCGGCCAGGTCTGAGTCGCCGGACAGGGCAAAGTCATGGGCATGATGCTTGGGATACAGACGAAGCTCGAACGGAGACGATGAGGCATAGGGCGTTACCGAAACAAAATTGGCAAACTCCTTCACGACCCGCTCGCCGCTCTCCAGCTCAAAGCGGATAAGATCGCAGTAGATGCAGCGCTCCTTGCTGGAGAAGTAGTCGCGACAGACCTTCAGTTCAGTGGCAGCCACCGGCGGGACGAGTGGCACGGCGATCAGCTGGCTGTGGGAATGGTGGAGCGTAGCGCCAGCCCTGGTACCGTGGTTCTTGAACAGCACCATGTAGCGGAAGCGGAAGTCCTGGCGAAGGTCCAGCAACCTGGCGCGATACGCCTGCAGCACATTGGTGATTTCAGCCGTCGAAAGATCGGCCAGCCCCTTGTGATGGTCGGGCGTCTCAATGATCACCTCATGGGCGCCAATACCTTCCATGACGTCATACAGACCATAGGCGCGGCTTTTCAACTCACCTTCGACCCGAAGGACCGGGTACTTGTTGGGAATGACCCTGACCTTCCAGTTCGGGCCGTTCGGGGGACCGGACGGACGGATGGCAAAGATCTCATTGGGGGTCTTGTCTTCATTCCCATAGCAGAACGGGCAGCTGGTCATGGTGCATGAATCGGTTTCCTGATGGAAATCCTGCGGCCGCCGGCCACGTTCAGTGGCAATGATGACCCAGTGCTGCTTCAATGGATCCCAACGTAGTTCTGACATGCAGTCTCCTCAAAATTGTGCCCCACACTCGACAGACAGTGTCGTCAACCATTATCAATCATATCAGCCAATTGTCCAACTCCAGCTCTTCTCCTTGATACGTGAGCTCCATCGGCGCATCCACGGGCCAACGCCCGACTTCTTCCCGCCCCCGTACAAGGGTGAGATAGGCGCTCAACGGGTCTTTCGCCACGAGTTTCACGGCAGACAGCGGAACTCTTACCTCGCAGATGCGGGTGATCTTCCAGCTGAAACCCTTCCTTGTTGCACGGAATCCGGATTTCCCCCTCACCTGCAGCAGGCCGCTTGTGACACCAACCTCCATGGCAAGCCGGTATTCTTTCCCGGCAATCAGGTGAAGGTTAAGCACTTCATCGGCCCGCAGGATGCGATCCAGATCCTTGGCCCCGTCGATACGGAAATAGAGTGCTTCCCGGTCATAACCATAAAAGAACGACTGCAGGATGCTTTCCGACACATGCATGGCAGACGACTGCCGCGAAAGGTCGAACAGCCCGGCGGCGAGCCATTCGAAATAGTCGCTGACCAGCCCATCCAGCTGCGGCGTAATGAACGACGACGGCTCGCGGACAAAACCGGCCACCCCTTTTTTCTTGATCGGCTCATAGAGTTCGCGGGGGACTTCAAGGTCGAGCAGACGGTACACATTCATCAGATGCTTGCGGAACAGGGCATCGAAACGGTCGCTGTGCACAGAAAAGTGGTCGTCTCCGTACCACCAGAACCAGTCGCTCCCTTCGGCGGCAAAAAGAGAGCGGCAGACATTGCGGACCGTGACATCGACCTCCACGTCGCCATTGCCGACGCCTTTGGCCCGGCCGAGCAGATCGGCTACCTGTGGATTGCGACTGATGGCGGCCTCACGCGCCCTCTCCAGGTAATCCCATGCGAGGTTTTCTTCGGGATGCCCCACCCAGATCCCGTAATTGGCGTTTATCCAGGAACCGGGATGTATATGGGTAATCTGCTGGCGCACCGGCGTATCGGCAAGTATCTCGCTGGCCGTGCAGAGGCGGAATTCCGGGGAAGCGGCCAGGGTGCCGTACAGGCGGGACAGAAAACCGTAGCCGTTCTCCGGGTAGTATTCCCAGGCATTCTCGCCATCCAGGATGACCGGCACCACCCGGCTGTCGCTGAACTGGCTCCTGATCTGGCGCAACCGATCGACAAAATCGGCAACGGCCCTCTCGGGTTCCCATTGGGAATAGGTAAAGCCGATCAGGTCGGAGAGGGCGTGGTCGCGAAACAGCATGTTCAGTTTTCTGCCGCCAGTTTTAAAGGCATAGGGATGATACAGCCAGTCCCGCCCTCCGGCATGGCATCCTGCCAGCGTGTTGGCCAGGACCCCCTCGTCGGTGGCGACCCAGGTAAGACCGCTGGCAGCAATGAGCGCCAGGGCTTCGTCGCTCACCGAGCCTTCAGATGGCCACATGCCGACCGGGGTAAAGCCGAATACCCGCTTGAAGCAGGCAATCCCTTCCTCGATCTGGCTGCGGGCATCCTCGGCATGCTGGAAGCGCGCAGTCGGCAGATTGGCTCGCGGCATGGCCCCCAGCGCACTCTTCATGTCACACAACAGGGGCAGGATGGGGTGGTAGTACGGGGATACCGACAGCTCGGCCTTCCCCTGGTCGTGGAGTTCCCGGTACAGGGGGATAATCGCGGCCAAGAGCTCCCGTTGCCGTGCAAACAGCAGCTCCTTGTCCGCACGACTGAAGTTTCGCCCCTTGCGGATGAGTTCCTGGAATTCGGGCCAGCGGTGACGTGCGGCCTCACCGGTCCAGGAGAGGAAAAACCAGACCTGCAGGTCGAGGATCTCCTGGTGGCGGAAGCTGTGCAGGCGCCCTGCCCGCTGTTCCTGGTCACCGTCGCCGGCAAGCCTGAGCAGTTCCAGGTAACGGGGATACGGCTCGATCATCCGCTGCCGATTGGCAGAAAAAAACGTATTCAGCATGAAGAGGAGTTCGTGCTCCTCCATATCCGCGGGGTCTTTCTGCCCGATAGCCAGGACCGGATCGACAGCGGTCCCTGCCGCATAATCTTCCAGTTGCTCGATCAGCGATGGGACAAGGTTGAAGACGGCCTTCGCCCCCGCTGTCTCCGCAACGATGGCCGCCATGTCGTAATAGTCCTTGATTGCATGCAGATAGGTCCAGGGGAGGGCGTACTCATCCCGCAGGGGGTCCTTGTAATATGGCTGGTGCATGTGCCAGATGAAAACGATGGAAAGCGGCTCAGCCATATCTGCTCCTGTTCACCGGCACATACCTACTGGAGTTCCTTCTTCCATTTTTCGACCTTAGTCAGGTATTCCGAAAGCAGCTTCTGCACTCCCTTCGGCTCTTTCCCTTCGGCAACGATGTGAACATAGGGCTGATACTGGTCCGGCAGGACCAGGACCCAATCCTCGCCGAAATGGACCTTGATCCCATCGATGAAACTCGCTTCGCAGTCGAGGCTGTCCTCGCTCATCTTGCGCATGATCCCCCCCTTCATCTCCCAGGCGCAGTTTGCCCTGCCCTGGAGGAAGGTACGGCGCGGGATCTCTCCCCAGATTGCCGAAAGGGAGGTGCCGCAGGTCGCCAGCAATTCGATGGCCCTGGCAATGGCATACATCCCGTCAAATGCCGACTGGAACTTGGGAAAGGCGAAACGGCCGTCCATGGAGCCTGCCATGATCACTTCCGACGACAGGGTCTCCTCGATCATTGCCCGTTCCGTATTCTTGGTCCGCCTGACCGCGCACCCCTTTTCGCTGGCCATCAGCTCGACGACCGACGGTGCCGACACCGGGACGGCAAAGGCCCCCTTGCAGCCGGCCTTGAGCTGGAGCGCAACCATGAGCGGAAGGGTCTCTGCCGCGTTGTAGATCCTGCCGGCCTCGTCGACCAGGATGACCTCTTCCACCGTGGGATCGAGCCAGAACCCCGCCTGGGCCTCCAGGGAGGCAACGATCTTGGCCAGCTGGGTAAGGCTGCGCGGCTTTTCCTCGGCATTCTTGATCCCCCGCTCCTCGTCCACATAGGCATTGAGAGAGATCACCTCAATCCCCATGCTATTCATGATGGCGGGCAGCAACTGACCTGCGGGCGAATGGTTGAAGTCGACCACCACCTTGTACTTCCGCTTCTTGAGCATCTCCACATTGATCGAACGGATGAACCCCTCGCGATAAAAATCCATGACCTGAGGCAGCTCGGTGATCCCGCCCGGTTCCATATGGTGGGCGCGGCGGAAGTTTTCCTTGTAGAAGATCCGCTCCACGTTCTTTCCCATGGCACTGGAGAAATCGAGCCCGTCGTTGTCGAGAAAGACGATCTCAGTCAGCGCCGGGTCATCCAGACACTGGCGGAAATGTACCCCCCCCACCTCGCCGAAGGTTTTCAGTTTATAACGGACAACCGGCAGGGGGATCATCTTCAGATCGCGGACGTTGACCCCGGCGGAGAGTATGCCCCCCAGGAAACTCCTCTTGAGCATCCGCGAGGCAAGAAAGGCATCCCGGCCGGCAAGGACGAAACTCCCCTTGGGCAGGGAGGTGCCGTAGGCGCAGCCGAGCTTGGCCACGAATTCGGGGGTCAGTTCGACGTTCGTGAGCCCCCGGATGATCGCCCCCTCAAAGAGCGATTTCTTCCATTTCTCTCCCCAGATCAGGTTGTCTGTGACCGTCGCCCCGGCCTCTATCACCTTGCGAGGCCAGACCTTGACATCGCGCTTGATGTAGGCCTCCTCGCCGATGGCGGTATCGTCGGCGATAATGCCGCCTTCCTCGATCACGACGCCGTGCCCAACGCTGACATTGTTGCAGAGGACCGAATCGTTGACCTTTGCCCCCTTCTTCAGGTAGACGTTGTCCCAGATGACGCAACGGGAGAGTTTCACCCCGGGCTCGATGGTACAGTTGCGGCCGATGACCGAGTCCTTGATGTGAGCGCTGCCGAATATCTGCGAGTTGTCGCCGATCACGACCGTGCCGTCGAGCACTGCTGAGTCGTCCAGCCTGACATCGGCGCCGATGCGCAGATCCCGGCCCACCACATCCTGCTTGGGTTCATCGATCTTCACATTGATCTTGCCGCGAAAAATGTCGTGGTGAGCCTCACGGTAGGAGTCGGTATTGCCGATATCGCGCCAGTATCCCTTCACCGTATAACCGAAGAGCAGTTCCTGCTTCTCCAGCAGCTTCGGGAAAAGATCCTGGGAAAAGTCGAAGTTCTCGTTTGCAGGGATGTACTTGAAGATTTCCGGCTCGAACACGTAGATACCGGTATTGATAGTATCGGAAATAACCTCGCCCCACCCCGGTTTCTCCAGGAACTGGGTAATCCGGCGGTTCTTGTCGGTGATAACCACCCCGAACTGGAGTGGGTCCTTCACCGGCGTCAGCGTGATGGTAGCGAGCGCCTTGTTGTCGGCATGAAAATCGATGATCTTCTGCAGGTTGAAATCGGTAAGGAGATCGCCGCTGATCACCAGGAAACGTTCATTAATGAACTTTTCGGCACACTTCACCGCTCCGGCGGTCCCCATGTCTTCCAGCGGCGTGACATAGGTGATCTTCACGCCGAAATCGGCTCCATCCCGGAAAAAATTCTTGATCACGCTCGGCTGATGATAGAGGAGCATCACCAGATCGGTAATCTGGTGCTTCTTCAGCAGTTCGACGATATGCAGCATGATGGGACGATTCAGGAGCGGAATCATCGGCTTCGGGATGTTGCTGGTGAGCGGCTGGATGCGGGTACCGAACCCCCCCGCCATGATGACAGCTTTCATGTATGCGTTTCTCCTTTATCTATAGACATTACAATGCAGGACATGCCCGTGGTATCAGCCGCGGACAGTTTTCTTCTTTTCCAGGACCCGCTTGATCTCGTCCTTCAGCTCCTGCAGGTCACTGGATTTCACCACATACCCATCGGCCAGCCAGGCGGAGAAATCGTCCTTGTAACACGAAAAGGCCGTGCAGAGGATCACCGGCATGTCATGCCGTTCCTTGACGATTTTCTGCAAAAGGTCCAGCCCGCTCTCGTTCTTCAGCTTGATATCCAGTACGATCAAGTCGAAGTGTTCGCCTTTCAGCTTCTCCGCCGCCTCGACCGCAGTCCCTGCAGTCACAATATCATGGCCTTCCTCGCTGAGTTCCTGGGCATAGAGGAGCCTGATGCTGGCCTCGTCGTCCACAACTAATAACCGTGCCATCTGTTCATTCCTCCTTATGTTGCAGCAACTGAATGATGTAACGAATGCCGCCTTCGGGCAGATTTTCGAGCGACAACCGGTGTCCCGATTTTTCCAGGATAGTCCGGCAGAGCGGAAGGCCCACCCCCACGCCAAGCTCCTGTGTTTCGGCAAACGGAGTCACCAGCGAATCCCAAGCTGAGGTGGTAAGTGTGCTGAACCGATCGTCCACACAGATGAACACTGCATCCCCCTCGTGCCAGGTCTTGACAATGATCTTCCCCCCTCGCACACGATAGTCGAGAGCGCTGCTCAGGATGGTGCGGATACAATAGGATATCTGCTTGTAGTCTATGAACAGCATGGGGAGCTCATTTGCCAGCTCCATCTGGCAGCCGCACTGCTCCACTTCGAAACGGTCCTGCAGTTCACGACAGATACCTGCCACCACCTGATTGATATCCCAGCGGTCCTTGACCGGGTAGAGCGATTCCGAATAGTTCAGGATCTCTTCCAGGACATCCTCCAATTGCCTTGCCTCCTGAACGATGGAGCCGAGATACTCCTTCTTCGGGTCGTCAACAGTAACATCCTTGAGCAGGGAGCGGGCAAAGCCACCGATGACCATCAGCGGGTTGCGGATGGAGTGGGCGATGCTCGACGTGATCCTCCCCACCAGGGCCATCTTCTCCATCTTGACGATGAGTTCCTGCTGTTCCTGCAGCTTCCGGTTCGCCACTGTCAGCTTGTCGACCTCTTCCTGCAATCGTTCGTACAGCGAAGCCCGCACCAGGGCAAACCCCACCGGGAAGGCAAAGGTTTCCAACGACTGAATATCCTGCTGGGTGATGGGCCGATGGGTGATGCAGTTGTCCGCAATAATGACCCCGATCCGCCGGTTGCTGGAAACGAGGGGCATGACGAGAAAGCTGTCGACGCCGAGGGTCTGGGCAAACTGGAAATTTACCTGAGAGTTGTGGAATGCATCTTCCACCATGATCGGTCGTTTTTCGCGCAGAGCCCGATTGAGGATGTGATCCTGGTCGCTTAAAGGAATGGTGAGCCGTTCCAAAATATCGTGGAACTTGACCTTCTCGGAAGAGAGCTTGTTGATCTGGAACTGGCGGGCCATCTCCTTGAGCGAAAGGTCGTTGCGGCTGACCTCCTCCCAGATGTGCCAGGCCTCATCGTAGGTGCGCGGCCCGACCCCCAGATAGCCCCGAAGGTATTGCTGCTCCTTGTCGCACATCAGCAAAAAGGCACGGTTCATCCCGAAACCTTTGCCGGCGGTAATGGCGGTCATGGCCACGGAGAGGATCTCATCCAGGTCCATGGAGGTCTGCAGGACGGTGTTCAATTCGTGGAGGAAACGGATTTCACGCGTTTTGCTGTTGAGGAATCCATCCATGGACTGGAGGCGGATCCTCATGTCGAGAAATTCATTGGTCAGGATGGAAAAGAGCGGGGCCAGCGGCTCTCCGGACTCTCTCATCCGCTGGACATCAACGGTGAAGCGGGGGCATTCGAGACACTTCTCCAGAATCCGTCTCCGTTGAGCGGCGTAAAGGTACTCCTCCCCTTCCTCGATATAGGGGCATTCCTCAGGGGCAATCACATCCTTGTGCCAGCAGCACGTCCAGTCCAAACACCCCTCCTGTAAAGGGCATACAGCCCATTGGCTGAAGTATAACAGCCGCTGTGGCTAATTCAAGGGAGCGAACCGTTAAGAATTCCCTGCCGGCCATCTTTCCTGCACAATCATCACGCTCATGAAGCGCCGGCAATGGCTTGACCGGACCGCAGGACATTGCCTTTTTCCGCCAGCCGTGTTAGAAACGATAGAGCAATTGCAGGCATAGGGAGGAAACCGGCAGATGAAGATAACCAGGGGAGATGTGGAACACGTTGGCAAATTGGCGCGACTCGATTTGAGCGAACAGGAGGTTGACACCTTCACCGGCCAGATGGATGCCATACTGGCCTATGTGGAGAAACTGAACGAACTCGACACCTCCCAGGTTTCACCCACGGCACATGCAGTTCCCATGGAAAACGCCTTCCGTGAAGATGTCACGTCACCGTCACTTGCGGTGGACCTCTCGCTTGCCGCCGCGCCTGACCGGGTGGGCGACTTCTTCCGCGTCCCGAAGGTGATCGAATAACCGTTTCCCTGTCGGGACTATCCATCCGAAAAACGAAAGGCCGCCTCCCCCACGGGAAACGGCCTCTTTTGTTACGCCGGCGATTGTATAGTCGGTTAGGAAGCCTTCCTTTCCTCATGGTCCGCCAGCACCACCGCATGCATGAACTCGTTTATGACCCGGTCGGCATCACCGGCATTGAATGAAATGATATTGCGCAACTGGGTAAACGAATCGAGATCCATATCCTGGAACTGGAATGCAACCATCCCCTCGCCGACCCTGATGACCCGACCGTTTGCAGTAATGGAAACATCCAGTCTCCTGCTGGTACCGGTCAGATAAAGGGTAATCCTGGCAATATCTCCTTCCTCAAGGGTTTCCTTGCAGGCGATAAACATCCCATTCAGGCTCAGGTTTGCCACCTCGCCTTTGAAGGCAATGGATCGACAGCTGACGTATGCTTCCACCTTCAGGGGAACCCGAACGAATCTCCGTTTTTCCATGGCAGTTTCTCTCCGGCAGTTCAATGTGGTGCTGCTTCGCAGACAAACTTCTATCACGTCCTATGCCATCTTATTTTCAAACATAACCAACAGTAAAGTTTATTTTTTTAAGCGCGCGCCAATGTCTGCGGATCACCGATGCTGCACACTTCCCATACAGCGAGCATCAGAATTGCACATGCACAGGGAAGCCCCCGCGCCAGCATATTGCACACTCCAAAGGTAGTGGTATACTTCCCCGCAGCAAACATCCTACCGACACGAGCAGGAGATTATGGCCGAGAAACGCATTCTGAAACGCCGCCGCAGGAGGTTTGCGCTCCGCTTCGGCATCGATGATCCCAACCGACTGGCCTTTACCGAAGATATCAGCCCCGATGGAATGTTTATCAAGACAACGAATATCGCCCCACCGGGCAGCAGGGTGACGATCAACCTGATACTTGCCGACGAGCAGGTGGTTTCCGTGGTGGGACGGGTGATGTGGGCAAAAAAGGTCCCGCCTCAGATGATCCGGCTGGTCAAGAAAAGCGGGTTTGGTGTGAGGATCGAACGGTTTCTGTCCGGCGAGGAACGCTATCGTCGACTGTGCGACGAAACGCTGGCTCCGGCATGAGGTGAGAGCCTCATTTCCGCAAGATGGGCAGTTCAGACTTCATCGGCAGTAATCTTGACCGCCACCTTACGTGCACGGGGGCCGTCAAACTCGCAAAAATAAATGGACTGCCAGGTGCCGAGCACCAGCTTGCCATTGTCAACGAAGATCCGCTGTGAAGTCCCCACCAGCATGGACTTGATATGGGCGTCCGAATTCCCTTCAGCATGGGTGAAATAGGGATCGTTGGGGACCAGTTTATTGAGGAAACCGACAATGTCCCGCTGAACAGCAGGGTCTGCTCCTTCGTTCACGGTGATCCCGGCAGTCGTGTGCAGCACAAAAAGGTGGCACATGCCACTTCGTACGCCAAAACTCCGCACAACCTCATGCACCTGTTCGGTGATATCGATAAACTCAGACCGTGCCCGGCTTTTCACCTCGATATACCTGACCATATCCCCTCCATCGCTTCAGGGATTCCGCATCAATGTAACAATGCCCAAAGCATATCAAACAAGCAGGAAAATGAAAACCCCAGGACTCCGGCAGACAGCCCATCTCCTCTTTGATGATTTAGAAATACTCGCGACCGTGGCATTTGCCATCTTTGTTCGACACGGAGTCACACGCTGGCAGGGCAACCATTATCCATCCGCCTGCAGCTCTTGGCATACTTATCGCGGTACATCCGTTCGTCACTCAGCTTCAACGCCGATACCAGCTCTTTTTTCGTCTTCGCGGTCGCGACGCCGAGGGACACGCTGATGTTCAGCCCGCGCCCAGACTCATTCATCTGGTTCTGGCAGTGCCGAATCCGTTCCACGGCAACCTGGGCAGCCAGGTCATCGGTATCCGGCAGCAAGACCGCAAACTCGTCCCCTCCGATCCGGGAAACCACATCCTCGGCTCGAAATGCTTCGCTCAGCACCTGTGCCGCCATCTGGATCAACCGGTCCCCGGTCGCATGCCCCATGGTATCATTAACGGCCTTCAGGCCATCCAGGTCGGCAACAATGATACTCACGGGATACTGCCTTCCCCGCGACAACTTGGTCAACTCTTCGTCGAAAAATGCACGATTGTAAAGACCGGTCAACAAGTCATGCGTACTCATGTACAAGAGCTTGCCATCGGCTTCCTTGCGCTCGGAGATGTCCCTGGTGAGCTCAATGGCCGCAATGATGTTACCTGCTGAATCCTTGACCGGCGATACGGTTACCTCCAGGGAACGCTTCCCATAGCCCCGGTCCGCCTCATATTCCCCCTGGTGGACTTTCCCGTCGCGCACGGCTTCCACCATGAGACAGCCATCGCACACGGCATTCAGGCCGTGATAGGCCTGGAAGCAGAATTCTCCCACGTGGTCGCCCATCTCCTCTCTGCTGAGATGGTTCTGAAAAAGTATCCTGTAATCCGTATCCTGGACACTGATCGGATCTCCCAACCCGGCAATGAACGCCTCGTTTTTCGCCCGTTCCGCTTCTGCCTTGGCCAACGAAAGCCTGAGAGAGTCCTCGCACTGCTTCAATCTGGTTATATCGAACATCAACCCGAGGACGTAATGGTCGGAACCTAATCCGTGCCGCACGTACTCATACTGATCGGAAAACCAGCGAATCTCGCCATCACTCCCCACCATTCGGTACTCATCGCAAAAAGGAAGGTTCTCTGCCTGACAGTAGGAAAGCCGGGTCAGGACGCGCTCCCGATCTTCCGGGAAGATCTTCCCCAACCAGAACAGTGGATCGGCCTTGAATTCCTCCGCGGTATACCCCAGCAGAGAGACGATCTGGGGGCTCATGTAGTGGACCCTGTTCGTCAGATCGGCCGACAGGATGTACATAACCGCTGGAAGCTGTTCCACAAGCGACCTGTAGTGCGCTTCGGCCGTGCAGAGCGCCCTGAGCATCCCGTTGATCGATGCCGCCAGGGTTGTCAGCTCGTCATTGCCGGTTTCGGCAACCTGGCTGCCCAGATACCCGGAGACGCCGATCTCATGGACCTCCTGCCCAAGCACGGCAACACGTGAAAGGACCAGCTTCTCCAGCAGCAGGAGAATGAGGGTCGAAAAGACCACGCCTGCCCCGAGAAGCGTGATGATGAAATAGCGTACACTTGCCGCCCCTGAGTGATAGATGTCCCGCAACAGGGCGACCCTGACGCGGAGAGCATCCGCACCATTCACATCCTTGAAAAAGGTATAACCGGAGATGGTATTTTCTTGCGGCTCTTCCAGGTATATGGGGTCTCTATCCTTAGGCGAAAGTATGCCGGGAGGCGGGGAGTGCAGCGCCTCATTTTGCTGAGCAATCGAAAGTGGGGAGATATCCACGGCCAGATGCGTCCGCGCGCCGATTGCCCGGATCCCGGCCTTATCAAGGAAGCGTGCCATGACAAGGGTGCCGCGGGACGGTCCCCTCCGCTCATTGTCGAGGATCGGCCGCGCCGACAAGAGCATTGGCCCCTCGGGGAGACAGACGATACCCCGTGCCACGACCCTGCTGTCGCCAATACCGATAATTCGGCGATTGGCTAGTATGTACCGTCGAACCGATTCCGAAAGGGGAACCTCCACCCCTCGCTGCAGGTCAAATGCCTTGCCGTAATCCAGTCTCCCGCGAGAATCCACAAAGAGCATCAAATTCAGTTTCAGGGAGATAAACGGCGTGCTGTTCACGTTTTTCCGGATAAATGCTGCATCCCGGGTTTTCATGTATGCATATGTGTCACCCCATTCCGCCCAGTCCTGCGTCGATCGTTCGAGGGCGCACAGTTCCTCATTAATGGCATCGACCACTCTGCCGAGATTACGATGCAGCTCTTCCGTTTCCAGAGAGCGGAAGCTCTTCATGAGGATAAGCTGAGAGGCCCCATACGAGATAGCCATGAGACCTGCCCACGCAACGAGAACAATGGCCAGAGATTTTACGCGAATCGTCATCTATGCACTTTCAGGAGTTCATGTGCGAGATAGCATCCATTCATCGGCTTTCCCGCACGACATCGCCTCTCAACCATATTCACCACAAGTATCAATCCCGGACTCCAGCAGGTTCAGCGCCGCACAGTTCCCGACATCTGTGATTTCCGGGAAACACTGCCCGGGAGCTCCCTGCAGCGCAGCAGCGTATCCCTTTATGCACTTTGAGACGATCTCTCCCATATTTTTCACGAACTCGTCAAACCGTACGGACTTATGCAGATAGCCATTCGCTCCAGCGGCAAAACAGGCACTGATCTCCCGATGATCGGTCGATGAGGTCGTGATGACAACCGGCAGCGAGGTTGTTTTCTCCTCAGCCCGCAACCGCGTCAGCACTTCCATCCCGGCCATTCCCGGCATGTTCAGGTCCAGAAGCAGTAATCCCGGGACATGCGGACCTTCGCCATCCGGAATCTCTCGTCCCTGGATGAGATACTCAAGGGCCGTTACCCCATCCTGCATCTTTATGATCTGGCTCCCAATGTTATTCAACTGTAATGCTTTCATGGTAATAATCTCATCATTTGGATCATTATCAACAACCATGACTCGAATATTCTCCATCACTCCTCCCCACATTAAGTATCATCACATCACAGGAATGTTCAGAAACGGTTATTTTTATTTGCATTGCTGCTTGTAATACGTGCACTGCCTGAAATTATCGCCACAATAGTACAAGGCCTTTTCCAGCCTGATGTTGTTGCTGCCAACAATGATGCAATAACATTCCACCATGGGATTCACGACAAACGGACAGATTGTCGTAACATACGCGTTGTGCTGCGAGGACCTATCCATGGCCTTTGCGGTCTTCATAAAGATAATACCCCCATAGTGCGATCACGGTATATGGTGACCGTCTCGCCGCTTTTGCCACAAGCAAGAGTTGCAATGGCCAGCGGACAGCTGTTGGATATCACGGAAGCCGCCCATGCCGGTGTCAAGCAGCCATGGCTTTTCCCTCGACCTGGAAGCGGCCGACTATCCCCTTGAGGGCTTCGGCCAGCGTTGACAGTTCGTTTGCGGCAGCCGATGCATCCTGGGTCCCTTGGGATGTCTGCTCGATACCCTGGGTTATCTGCATGATGTTGTTTGCTATTTCGGCTGTTGTAGATGTCTGCTGCTCGGCTGCCGTTGCAATCTGGCTGATCTGCTCCGTAACGGCGGAAACCTGTTCGAGAATCGCCTGCAACGCATCCCCTGATCGCCCGGCATTCCTTGTGCCGCTCTCCACTTCTGCAACCCCGTCCTCCATGGCAACAACGATATCTTTTACCTCCTTCTGAATGGCATGGATCATCTCGCCGATCTCCCTGGTGGCTTTTGTGGTACGCTCCGCCAGTGCCCGGACTTCATCCGCAACCACGGCAAACCCCCGTCCCTGCTCACCGGCCCGGGCAGCCTCAATAGCTGCATTCAATGCCAGGAGGTTAGTCTGATCTGCAATATCCTCGATAGTGCCGACGATGACGCCGATCTGGTCGCTTCGCTCGCCGAGCTTCCCCATGGTTTTCGCTGTCTCGCTGACTTTGGTGGCTATCCGCGTCATCCCCTCAATGGTTTCATGAATAATGCCGACACTCCGTTGTGCCGAGGCGCTCACTTCGTTGGCATTATCCGCGGATGCACAGCAATTGCTGGCTATCTGGGTCGATGTAGCGGCCATCTCCTCGCCGGCCGTGGCAACGGTCGTGGCCTGGGCAGCCACTTCATTGGTTCCGGTGGCCATCTGATCGGCTATGGCAAAGAGCTCTGATGCGGCAGAAGCAACCTGGGTAGAACTGGCATCCAGGCTGTAAACGATTTCCCGCAGATTCGTCACCATGGAGTCCACATCCTTTGCCAGTTCCCCCATCTCATCCCGACTTTCGACCTCGGTTGCCACCCTCAGGTCGCCTGCAGCAACGCGGGCCACGACCGCTGAAACCTTTGCCAGCGGCCTGGTTATGGATGTCATGATCAGGATGCCCATGCCAACCGCGGCCAGGACGCAGAATGCAATGAGGATTCCCGTAAAGGTCACGATCCGGTGATACATGCGGGTATCGTTCAGATACTCCTGCTCGCTCTCCTTGATATTGAACTGCACCACACGGGAGATCGCTTCGGCTGGTGCGGCATACAGCGGAGCCAGTTTCTTCTGTGCATATTCCCGCAGATCCGCATACTGCGCTTCCGCTCCGGTCAGACTCGCCTGCCGGGCAAGGGTCTTCATCGTCGCACTGTTTGCCACATAGGCGGCGAAGCCGTCATGAAACTCCTTGATCCAGGCCTTTTCTTCGGCTGTGTGCTCCACTTGTTCGATCTTCTGCAATTTCTCTTGAACCGAAGCAACCTTCTCGTCGAATTTGCCTATTCTCTCGGCAACCAGGTTTCGATCCCTCAGCGCCATGAGATAGACGATATCGAGGCGCATGCCGAGAAACTCACTTTTCATCTCATCCAACAGCGACACCTGCTGCATGTTTGCGTTGGCTTCGCCAAGGCCGCTGTTTATCCGCCCCATATTGACAATGCCGAGAATACCGGTAGCGATCAGCGTTAAAGAACTCATTACGATCAGTACCAGGAGCTTGTTGCGAATCTTCATGTTTCTCCAAAAATGCATGGTGTCCCCCTTGACAGTTATATTCCGCTCACCGTCCCCAACTTCATGCTCCATTGCTAAACCTTGGCACAAAGGTACATTTCATTGTTTCGCCGTGTTCATTGTATCGGGAATAATGAATGCCGACTAATACCCAGTTTCAATGAATTACCTGTAATTGTTTCACCTACATGCGGTGGACTGACGTCCCTTTGTCAGGAGGGGAAATGTGGGCCGTGAAAAAATCGGAAGATGCCGTCGAGGGCATGATTCAGCCCGGCCTTGCCTGGCGCAGCTGAATTGCCGCTGATCTTGCGAACGGGATCAAGGCTGCGCGGACATCGGCAGAGTGATCCAACCTATGATGATTCTGGGAAATTGCGAACCCATGGGTACCAAACCCCCTATTTTGCTTAGCAGTAAACCTTATATACTTTAATGCGATTCACTGACAGAGGCTCGCACAGCCAACCGGTTTGTTCTGTAGCGTGATTGCAGGGAATCCGGAAGCGGGGGGGGGGGAATATGAAGCAGATTCTGATTGTCGACGATCATGCCATCGTGCGCAAGGGAATGATCTGCATTCTTGCGGAGATTGTCCCCAATCCCGCATTCGACGAAGCTTCGATGGGAAGCGAGGCATTGTTGAAGACTGCCGCAAAACGATACGACCTGGTAATCATGGATATTTCAATGCCGGGGATGAGCGGCATCGAGACCATCCAAAAAATGGACAGCCGGACCATGCCGCCGATTCTCGTCATGAGCGTCCACCCGGAAGATCAATATGCCATACGGGCCATGCGGGCCGGAGCGCGCGGCTATCTGAACAAGGGGGCACCTCTGAAGGAGATCGCTGTAGCCGTCACCAAGCTGCTAAACGGCGATACCTATGTCACAGCGCAATTGGGGGACCTGCTCTGCAAGGAGCTGCTCCGCTCGAACGACACTCCTGCATCGCCACCGGCACTATCCAACCGGGAATTCGAGGTCGCACGCAGGATCGTCGAGGGGAGAAAACCAAAGAGCATTGCCGAAGAAATGTGCCTGAGCAAGCAGACCGTGGCAACGTACCGTACGCGGATCATGCAGAAGCTGCATATTTCAAGCAATGCGGAGCTGGCCCTCTACTTCACGAAAAACAACCTGCTCGGCTAGTATCCGTGCCCCGGCGAGCTGTTCCCCCTGCGGCTAATGTCCTGCCAGAGAGGTCAGCCCTTCGCGCACGGCATACTTGGTGAGTTCGGCAATGCTGTAGAGATTGAGTTTTTTCATGATGCTATGCCGCTGGTTGTCAACGGTCTTCACACTGACGTGAAATGCAAAGGCGATCTCCTTGGCGTTTTTGCCGTCAGCAATCATCTTGAGGATCTCGCGTTCCCGCAGGGTTAGATTTTCATAGACGACCGAAACGTTTTCAGGAATCCTTTGCAGATAATCCTTGATGATCAGCTCCGTAATGCCCGGCCCGAGATACGGCTCATCAGCGGCAACTGTCCGAATGGCCGTCGCCAGTTCGGCAAAGGCGGTGTCCTTCAAAACATAACCGGTAGCGCCAGCCTTCAGCACCTCAACGACAAACCTGCGGTCTGATTCCATGGATAGGGCCAGGACACGCACCGAACTCATTTCGCTGACGATCTGGCGAGTCGCATCTATCCCGTTCAGATCAGGCATGGTAATGTCCATGACTATGACGTCAGGATGGTGTACGCGGGCAAGCCGCAACACCTCTTCGCCATTGCACGCCTCGGCCACAACCTGGAAATCAGGTTCCTTTTCCAAGAGAGCCCGCAACCCTTCACGCACTATCCGATGATCGTCGGCAATCAATATCTTCAGACTCACAATCGTCCCCTCTTCCTTGCTCAGACAATGGCCATAGGCACCATGATAGTGGCCTGCGTCCCTTTCCCAGGAACCGATTCCAGCTTCAACTCTCCCCTCATGTATTCGATCCTCTGCTGGGCGTTAAACAGGCCATAACCGCCTTTATTCAGGCTTTTTACCACCGGGCCGGAGGTATCGAAGCCGGCGCCGTCGTCGGCAACGGTTATGACGAGCGAGTCGGCCTGGCGATCCATGCAGATTCGCGCTGATTGGGTGCCGGCGTGCTTGACCACGTTCAAGAGCAGTTCGCGCACCACCTGGTAAATCGTTGAACGGATTTCATATTCAAAATGCACCGGTTTCTGGTCATCGGCCCCCAGGTTGACATAATCGACCGCGATACCGTATTGTTCCTGAATCTCCTCTGCCAGCCATGCCACGGCCGCCTCCAGCCCAGCATTGGCCAAGACGGGCGGCCGCATCTGAAATGTCAGTGTCCTGATGTCATGAATCGACTGGTCGACCAGCTGCAGAAGCTCTTCAAACGCCTGCTCGTGGCAGTTATCGGAGAACCGGCTCGCCAGTGTGCTGATTTTGATCTTGCTCAGGATGAGGCGCTGGCTCACCTGATCGTGCAGCTCGCTGGCAATGCGGCATCGCTCCCGTTCCTCGGCAAGCGACAACTCAAGGGCCATGGTTTCCAGCCTCTTCTGATATTCGCGCAGATCGTTCTCTATCCGTTTGCGGTCTTCCACTTCCTGCTGCAGCTGGTAGTTGGTAGTGAGCAGCGACAACGTCCGTTCCCGTACCTGGCGTTCAAGCTCGACACGTGCCTGTTCAAGGATTTCCTCGGTTCGCTTGTGCGCAGTGATCTCCTGAATGATACCCGTTGCACCTACTACTGTCCCCAGTTCATCGAACAGCGGCGTCGCACAGAAACGATACCAGCGGACGCCGTTTTCGTCCGACATCTCCCGTTCAACAACCGTTCTCGCCTGTGAACAGCGAATAGTCTGTATTTCAGCTTCATGGTATTCGGCCAGAGTCGGCGGCAGGATATCGCAGGGACGTCTGCCGACGATCTCATGCACCGGACGGCCACAGGCATCGGCAAATGCGTCATTGACGATCTCGAATCTCCCGTCCGCATCCGTAAGCCATGCCTGCATCGGCAGGTTGTCAAGAATATCCCACTGCCGGAGCATAAGCCGCTCCCTGAGCAGTTCCGACTGTTTCCGCTCGGAGATATCACGGACAATGGCGCAGGAATATTCAGTGCCGTTGAATGTGATGTAATTGGCCGAAATCTCCACCGGGACATCCCGGCCGTCCTTGGTGCGATGGCTCGTTTCAAACCTGGTTTCACCGAGCTCTTTCAGCTTGTCCCAACCGGGACGCAGCTGCCCGTCATAGGTGAAGTAGCCGTCGATGTCCTTCAGGCTCAGGCGCAGAAACTCTTCACGGCTATACCCCAGCATCCGGCAGGCGGCACAGTTGACATCATAGATGGTTGCATCCGGCAGCACCCAGTGAACGGCATCGGACATGCTATCCATGGCGACGTTGGTCAGGTGCAGCCGGGCCTCCAGTTGCTTGCGCTCCGTGATGTCCAGCACGGACCCCATGAGCCCGGCAACTCCGCCACCATCGGTTCTTAGCGGGTAGAAACTGGCCAGGAACGATCTGCGCACAGATGCATCGTTCGGCAGCAGAGCCTCGAATTCGAGATTGTCGACACATGCACCCTGCTCGATGACAGACCGCCAGAGATTCATAAGGTAGTCGGCAAAATCTGCAGGCAGGATTTCTGCAATCGTGCGGCCGATATGCTCCTCAATGCTTTTTCCGGCAAAACTTGCCAGATATTCGTTGATGCGGAGGAAACGCAACTCCCGGTCGACCGCAAAGATCCCTGCCGGGGTATTCGCATAGATCTGGCTGAGTTCCTGGAACTGCTCGCGATAGCGCTTCTCGCTCAACTGCAGTTCATTGGTCATGCTTCCTGCCAGGGCAAGCGCTTTTTCCCGGGTGTTTTGCAGGATAAGGGTGATCAGCGTCAGGAGCACACTGACGATCAGACCACCGATGAGGACCCCGGTCGACCGCCCCTGGTCGAGTTCGCGGGCAAATTCGGGCAGGCTGAGAAAGGAGATCGTCCAGGTGCGGCCATAGACCTCGACCGTGGTCGTATGGGCAAAATCCGGCTGATACCCGCCGGGCAATGCCGACGGATCGCTGGGGATGCTGCTGAACATCATCCGGACCAACTGGGTGGTATCACCATCGAAAATCTCGAAGGCAATCCCGATGGGAGTCGTGTCAACAGCGCCATACACGAAGTCGTTCATGCGAAAAGGGCTGTAGACGAAACCCTGCAGCGCTGACCTGCGATGCACAACGGTATCGGTCGGCATGCCGGGACGATAGACCGGGACACACATCAGGATGCCGCTCTGCCGGTTCCGTTCGGTTTCCTGCACAAGGGTGATCTTGCCGGACACGGTCGTAACCCCCGTGTCCCTCGCCCGATCCAGTGCGGCACGACGGGTCGGTTCCGAATACATGTCGTAGCCGAATGCCCGTTGATTTCTCCAGTTGAATGGTTCGAGATAGACGATGGAGGAATAGACCGGCCGATCGTCGGCCGGCAGGATATTGTATTCGGGAAAACCCTCTGACCGGATCTTCCGGAGATGTGCGTCCTTCTGCTCCCGAGTCAACCATTGGGCATAGCCGACACCGAGAATACCGGGCAGGTTCTGATCGAGCTGCAGCGAGGAGACATAGCTGCGCCATTTCCTGCGGTCGACGTCAATGCCGAGCGTGAACAGCCCTTTCCCTCCCAGGAGAATCAGTTCATGATTCTGCATCCGGTTCACGATATGGGAAATCACGTCCGATGTCCGTCTCTTGTAGACGGTAAATGCCTTCTGCCGGATACTGCCCTTGACCATGTCCCATGTGATAAACGTGGTTGACAAAGAGATGGCCAGGACCAGCAGCGGAAGCATCCTGATCAGCAGGTTCCTGCGTGGAAACCGGGGCAGACCTGTGGAGTCGATTCCCAAGCGCATACCGTTCAACCTCTTCGCACGGGGCAGCTGTTTCGACAAAAAAATGGGGCAACGTTCCGTAGTGGAGGTTGCCCCGATCCAGCACTGTTCCGCGCATCAACAGGGATGCACGGCTGCGCTCCCCACCACGCGCGGTGGGACATAACGCTTTTTCATGGTTACTCACCTCCTTCGATATTTTTCGGCAGATACCTGCTTGATCGTCCCACACTGATTCACGCTCCGGCAAATTCCGGCTGCTGTTGTTGATTGCCGGTGAAATGACTGGCCCCGACCACGCAAGCCCAAATCAAAACCCCTCTACTTCGGCATGTTACGAATACTGGCGTACGGCTCACATTAATTCATATCAAATCAAGCAATCAGCATTCCATATATGGGATAGAATATACCATGCCGTTGTCAATTTGCTGCTCTTATTCGCAGGTTGTGCCAGGCGATCCGGTTGGGCAGTTGTGGAGCAGGACGGGGTTGTGTATGCTTGCATATACGGGAGAGAGGTTCCCGTGGCAACGGAGGTTCGCCATGACCATGCCGCGCCAACTCAGGAAAGTCCGCGAGGGAGTTTGGGAATTGCCGCTCGGCTATAAGCCGGGGATGCTGGTGCCGGCACGGATCTTCGGGTCCGACGGGCTGATTGCCGGAATGGATGACGGGGTCTTCGAGCAGGTATCGAATGTGGCGTGCCTGCCGGGGATCCTCGACTATGCCTTCTGCATGCCTGACGGCCACTGGGGATACGGCTTCCCCATCGGCGGCGTTGCAGCCATGGACCCGCGCACCGGCGTCATATCCCCCGGTGGCATCGGCTTCGACATCAACTGCGGCATGCGGCTGGTCCTCACCAACCTGACCGAAGAAGAGGTGACCCCGCGGCTGCACGGGCTGGTCAACCGCCTCTTTGCCCGGATACCGACCGGCGTCGGCTGCCAGGGGTTCATCAAGCTCAAGGATGCGGAATTCAGGCGGGTGGTGGAACAGGGGTCGCGCTGGTGCCTGAAGAACGGGTATGCCATCCCCGAAGATCTGGAACGGACCGAGGAAGAGGGATGTTTTGCCGGGGCGGATGCGACAACTGTCAGCAAAAAGGCTGTCGAGCGGGGCATCAGCCAGCTCGGCACGCTCGGCAGCGGTAATCACTACTGCGAGATCCAGGTCGCCCGCGAAGAAAACATCCATGACCAGAGCCTGGCACGCGCATTCGGCCTGACCATCCCCAACCAGGTGGTGGTGATGTTCCACTGCGGCAGCCGGGGGTTCGGCCACCAGGTGGCCACCGACTACCTCCAGCTCTTCCTGAAGGTGATGGGAGCAAAATACGGCATCTCCGTCAATGACCGCGAACTTGCCTGCGCCCCGTTTCAATCACCCGAAGGTCAAGCCTACTTCGCTGCCATGAAGTGCGCCGTCAATCTGGCTTTTGCCAACCGCCAGGTGATCCTGCACCGCATCCGGGAGGTCTTCAGCGAAACATTCGGCCGCGACCCCTTTGACCTGGGGATGCGGATGGTCTACGACGTGGCCCACAACACCGCCAAACTGGAGCGGCACATGGTGGGAGGGAAAGAACGCGAGGTCCTGGTGCACCGCAAGGGTGCCACCCGCGCCCTGGGACCCGGTGCAGCGGAACTCCCCCCCTGCTACCGCGAGACCGGCCAGCCGGTCATCATCGGCGGCAGCATGGAGACCGGCTCCTATCTGCTTGCCGGACTCGAAAGCAGCAGTGCCACCTTTGCCACCACGGCCCACGGCAGCGGCAGAACCATGAGCCGCCACCAGGCAAAGAAACTCTACCGGGGGCAGAAACTGCAGCAGGAGATGGAAGAACGGGGGATCTACATCCGGACCGATTCCTGGGGCGGGCTGGCAGAGGAGGCCGGGGCTGCCTACAAGGATATCGACGAGGTCGCTGCCGCCACCGAGACAGCCGGCCTGAGCAGGCGGGTGGCCAGGCTGGTCCCGATCGGCAATATCAAAGGCTGAGGACCGGAGTCGGCCGCAGCAGGCAGCCGGCATGAACCGCACCCCCAGGATCGGAGGAATATATGCCGTATCGCTATCGTGATGACATTGCCACTGCCGACATAGCCTTCGAGGCATGGGGCGCGACGCTGGCAGAGCTGTTCAAAGCGGCAGCCGACGCCACCCTCAATGTCATGGTGGAAGAGCTGGAAACGGTCCGCTGCACGGAGACGGTTCCCTGCTTCCTGGAGAACACCGCGCTGGATCTGCTTCTGTTCGACTTTCTCGGCGAACTGATATTCCACAAGGATGCCGGGCGGCTCCTCTTGCGACCGAAGGAACTCTCCCTCACCGAAGAGGATGGCGCCTGGGAACTGGCGGCAGAGCTCTGCGGCGAAGCGATCGATGTCTCCCGTCACCCGCTGAACGTGGATGTCAAGGCGGTAACCCTGCACCGGTTCTGCCTGGAGCAGCAGCCTGACGGGAGCTGGCGGGCCATGGTGGTCCTGGACATATGAGCGCGAAACGGCACGGCAACGGCCATCGACGCCCAGGGGTTTCTCCTGCTGCGACACTGCGCCGGCAATGTCCGCAACAACGTAAGAAACCGGGGGATCGCTCATGAACGGCAGCGCCACGCACCGATCCGTCAAGTCCGGACTTCCCCCCGGCACCCTGATCCATATCGGCGAGCAGAGCACGCACGCAACCGCGGTCCGTGTCATCTCCTACAGCCAGGAGAGCATCACGGAACAGCAGATCGGCTCCAGCACCGAGGTCCCGACCATGGCTCTCCCCCCCTCTGCCGTTACCTGGTACGACATCGAAGGGCTCAGCGACGTGGAGATGATCCGGGAGATCGGCGAACGCCTGCATCTCCACCCCTTGGTCCTCGAAGACATCCTCAACACCAGCCAGCGACCAAAGCGGGAAGAATACGACAACTACCTGTTCATCGTCCTGAAGATGCTCTACCCCCGCGATAATGGCAGCATCGCCGCCGAACAGGTCAGCCTCGTGCTCGGCCCGGACTTTGTCCTTTCCTTCCAGGAAGGCATCAGGGGCGATCTATTCATCTCCATCAGGGATCGGATCAAGAGCGGCAAGGGGAGGACCAGGGGGATGGGAGCGGATTATCTCGCCTATTCCCTGATGGACATTATCGTCGATCAGTATTTCACGGTGCTGGAGGAGATGGGGGAACGGATCGAGGCCCTGGAGGAGAAGGTGGTGGCAAAACCGACCCCCATGACGACCAGGGAGATCCACCGCCTGAAAAGAAACGCCATATTCCTGCGTCGAGCCGTTTGGCCGCTCAGGGAGGTCATACTGTCGCTGGAACGGCTGGAGTCGCACCTGATCTCGGCACCGGTCGCCATCTACCTGCGTGATCTCTACGACCACACGGTTCAGGCCATCGATGCCATAGAGACAAGCCGGGACATCCTTTCCGGCACCCTGGACACATACCTTTCCAGCATAAACACCCGCACCAACGAGATCATGCGGGTGCTGACCGTCATCGCCACGGTCTTCATGCCCCTTTCCTTCTTGGCGTCGTTGTGGGGGATGAATTTTAAGGTGATGCCGGAACTGGAACTCCGGTGGGGCTATCCGGCAGCTCTCGGCATCATGACGGTTGTCGCCTGCGTCATGCTCCTCTGGTTCAGGAAACGGCGCTGGCTCTAGCAGGTTGTTGAAAACGAAGTTTCAGCGCAGCTAAAAGCAGCCATCTCGCCGCCGGCCTTGAAAAGCCGCCTTGTGCGGCGTAGCGCTGTTTATGCCCTGTGGGTACTATGCCTCCGCGGGGCTTTCTGCGGGTGCGACGATCTGACTGCTTTTGAACAACCGGAATTTTCAAACAACCTGCTAGGTTCCACTTGGCCGGTCAGTGGGTAATGTCAGTAGACGTGTCCTGCTTGACAAACTGCATGGATTCACGGGCCTGGTGCAGTGCCTCCAGCTCCTTCAGCCGCTCGCCGAGCCAGAGATGGAAGGTGCGGGCGCTCTCGTAGTTCATGACGATGCCCGACTCCACGGCCCGGTACAGGGTCTGCTTGAAATCGGCCGGGACCTCGTCCAGTTCGGCGCCGATCGTTCCGCCGGGAGTCACCTCGTGGGTGATGGAAACCGGCACGCCGGGCCGCTCCAGGTAAAAATGGACAACCAGCTCACCGCGCGGCGAAATCCCGCCGTGGGCACCGTTCACATAGACCGGGTTATAATCTTCTGCATACAGGTACTTGAAGATGATCTGCGGTTTCTTCACGAAAGGGTCCCTCCTGTTGACAATATCCCGGCAAACCGGGGAGTTCTCAGTTGTTTAGCACGGATTCCCCCTCAAGCACAAGCATCCATCACGGGAAAACCCACACCTGCGCCAATGGCGTGCAACTGCATTACCGGATCCAGGGTGACGGCCCGACAACGCTCCTCTTGCTCCACGGCTTTGCCGCATCGTCGGTAACCTGGGAGGAGCTGCGTCCGTACTTCCCTTCTGACCGTTACCGGCTCTACCTGCCCGATCTCAAGGGTGCCGGCCTCTCGGCAAAGCCCCGTGACGGCGCCTACCGGCCCGAAGACCATGCAGCCCTGGTCCTTGACCTCATGGAAGGACTCCAGTTGCATGATGCCGTGCTGGTCGGCCACTCCCTGGGGGGAGGGATCGCCCTGTTCACCTGGGAGATGGCGCGGGAATCCAGGCGCGAACGGCTCATCGGCAGACTGGTCCTCATCGATGCGGCAGCCTATCCCCAGCGGCTCCCCCGCTTTTTCGCCTACCTGCGCATGCCGGTTGCCGGTAGCCTCATCCTGCACCTCCTGCCGCTCAAGGTAATGGTCCGCTATAACCTGGAGCATGTCTACCACACCCCCGACGAAGTTACCGAAGAGCGGATAGCGCGCTACTCCGGCTGCTTCACGGGGCGAAATACCGCCTATGCGCTCATCGCCACGGCCCGGCAGCTCGATCCCGCTGTCTACCAGCACCGCCTCCCGGATTACGGGAAGGTCACCATCCCGACGCTTATCGTTTGGGGCCGCCACGACCGCGTCATCCGCCTGCCCGCAGGGGAACGGCTGCATCGCGAGATCTCCGGTTCGCGGCTGGTGGTCCTGGACGCGGGCCACAACCCCCACGAGGAACGGGCATCAGACTGCGCCACAGCCATCAGGGCATTCATGGAGGAACACGGATGAACATCCGGCAGGGAAACATCTTTGCGACACTTCCGGCAGCGGTCTCAGCCGAGGTGTTCGAGAATCTCGTCGAACTGGAAGGGGTGCGCATCGAACGGATCACCTCGCAAGGGCAGACGACAGCGCAAGGGGAGTGGTACGACCAGGAACGGCACGAGTGGGTCCTGCTCCTCCAGGGGGGCGCAGACCTTCAGTTTGAAGATGGCAGGTCGCCGCTTCGGCTCCTGCCCGGCGACCACGTGCTGATACCCGCGCATTGCCGCCACCGGGTGGCATGGACAGATCCGAACCTGCAGACTGTCTGGCTGGCAGTGCATTGGGACGCGACGACTCCTTGCGGTTGAAAAAACCCCCGTTTTATGCTCTAATCGTTCGACTATGCACACGGCATATATTGCGCTCGGCTCCAATCAGGGTGACCGGGAACTGAACCTGCTGCGGGGCGTTGCTGAAATCGGCAGACTGCCGGGATCGAAGATCTCCGCCCTTTCCGGCTTCTATGAAACCGAACCGGTGGGAACCCTTCCCCAGGAAAACTTTTACAACGCGGTGCTGCGCCTGGAAACCGATTTCGCCCCCGAACCCCTTCTGCACGAACTGCTGCGGATAGAGTCGGAAGTATTCCAGCGGACTCGGGAGGTGCCGGGAGGCCCGAGGCGGATGGACCTGGACCTGCTCCTGTACAACGACCAGGTCCTGCAGACAGCCGATCTGACCCTCCCGCATCCGCGCCTGCACGAACGACGCTTCGTCCTGGCGCCGCTTGCCGAGATAGCCCCGAATCTTCGCCATCCGGTTCTGCAGGAACCGGTGGCAACGCTCCTGAGCCGACTCCCCCGTAAGCCCGGCATCAGAAAACTGGAGGAACCAACATGGGACTGATGCGCCTGCTTTTTTTCGCCGTCATCGGCTACGTCATCTACAAGGTCGCCCAGGGGTTCCTCAAAAGCCGCAAGACCGAAGAGCCCCTGCCACCCAAAAAAGGTGAGGAGACCAAGCGCGATCCGGTCTGCGGTGTCTACGTCAGCGAGGAAGATGCGGTGATCGGCCGGGTGGAGGATGAGCGGATCTACTTCTGCTCCATGGAGTGCCTGGAAAAGTACCGCGACCAACTGGAACAGAAGGAAGCAGCAGCCAAGAGCATCAACCAATAAATCTATGCGGCCGGGCCGCCAGGGAGGAACACCATGAAGTTTTTCATCGATACCGCCGACGTCAACGAGATCCGCGAGGCCCACGAATTGGGACTGGTGGACGGCGTCACCACCAACCCGTCGCTCATCGCCAAGTCGGGACGCAAGTTCAAAGACGTGATCAAGGAGATCGTCTCCATCGTCGACGGCCCCATCTCTGCCGAAGTCATTTCGCTGGACGCCAAGGGGATGGTCAAGGAAGCCAAAGAACTGGTCAAGATCCACAAGAACATCGTCGTCAAGGTACCGATGACCACCGAAGGGCTCAAGGCAACCAAGGAGTTGACCAAGTTGAAGATCAGGACCAACGTGACCCTGATCTTCACCCCGATGCAGGCACTGCTTGCCGCCAAGGCGGGCGCCAGCTACGTCTCCCCCTTTGTCGGGCGACTGGACGACATCTCCCAGGACGGGATGGGGATCATCGAAGAGATCAGGACCATCTTCGACAACTACGGCTACACGGCCGAAATCATCGTCGCCAGCGTCCGCAACCCGGTCCATGTCCTCCAGTCGGCCCTCATCGGTGCCGACATCGCCACCATCCCCTACTCGGTCATGGTGCAGCTCGCCAAGCACCCCCTTACCGACGCCGGGATCAAGAAGTTCCTGGAAGACTGGGAGAAAGTGCCCAAATAACGGCACACGACTCATGACGACACAAGGGCCGCTCTCCATGCCGGGGAGCGGCCCTTGTGCGTTCAGGAAACACAATCCGGGAGCGGCATCCGTTAACCGAGCCGTTCACGCTCCAATCGTTCGATGATGCCGATCAGTTTCTGCGAATTCTCCGTCATCTCCTGGCAACAGAGCTGTGCGCGGGCCATGTCCCTGGCATCGCAGGCAGCAACGGCCTGCTTGCCCAGCTCGTGCACCCGGGCATGGGGCGCCTCGATCTCGCGGAAAACCGGTAACCTGCCGCAGAGTTCCTGCCCCTTGTCCTGGTACCATTTGCCGAACGCACAGGTCAGATGGGTCGGCAGTGCATTCCCGTCAACCCTCTTATGGCCGTCAACATGCGCCTTGATCTTGCCGACAAAGATCAGGTGGGCGCTCTTGGCCTTGTTGAGGATCATCGAGACATCTTCGTTGATCTTGAACTTACCCAGAATCGTCATCAGCTCTTCTGCCTGCACTAGCAGTTCGTTGGACGCGGATGTCGCTTCATGGGCGCTGCCGGACGCTTTTTGCGCAATGTCCGTCACCTGCTGGATGCTGCCGGAGATCTCGCTGGTGGTGGCGGTCTGCTCCTCTGCCGCCGTGGCGATCTGGCTGATCTGCATGGTGACGGCGTTGATCTGCTCGATGATATTCTGCAGCGCCTCGCCTGAGCGGGCAGCACCGATCGACCCCTTCTCGACCTCGCACACCCCCTGTTCCATGGAATCGACCGCATTCCTGGTTTCGGCCTGAATGCTCTTGATCATCTCGCTGATTTCGCGGGTGGCCTTGGTTGTCCGTTCGGCAAGAGCCCGCACCTCGTCCGCCACCACGGCAAAACCCCGCCCCTGTTCGCCGGCGCGGGCCGCCTCGATGGCGGCATTGAGCGCAAGCAGATTGGTCTGATCGGCAATGTCCTGGATCGTGCCGACAATGGTGCCGATCTGATCGGAACGAGCGCCAAGGCTTTCCACCGTGGAAGCGGCATCCTGAACCCGCTGGGCAATCCTCTGCATCCCGTCCACTGTTTCCTGAACCACTGATGAACCATCGGTGGCCGTACCATTGGCAACAGCCCCCGCCTGAGCCGCCTGGGAGCAGTTCGCGGCAATGTCGTTGGAGGTGGCAGACATCTCTTCGCTGGCTGTGGCAACTGCCATGGCCTGGGAGGCAAGGGCATCGGACTCCTTCGTGATCTCGTCGGACATTTCATGGACCCTGCTCGCCCCGATCACCACCTGGATCCCGTCTTTCAGGACATTTTTCACGATTTCGTGCAGCGTATCGATGAACTGGTTCAGGCTCCTGCTGAGCGACCCCAGTTCATCGTTGCCCCGATACTCGACCTTCCTGGTCAGGTCGCCTTCCCCGCTGGCAAGGTCGGCAACAAAGAGATCGAATCTCTTCAGCGGCGCGATGATGCTCGTCGAGATCCAGGCGGAAAAGCCGATCAGGACGAGAAGGCCGATGATGCCGACGGCCAGCATGACGGAAATGCTCGTGCCCCGGGTGCCGTCAAAATCCTTGTCGGCCTTGTCGGCAGATTTCGCGAATGAGTCGGTGAGCTTGTTGGTATTTACCCGGATAACCTCCAGCTCCTTGTCCATCAAATCGTCGATCTCCCGCATCTCGCCGGTAATGCCGGCATTGGCCTTGAGCAGCGGATGAAGCCGGGTTTCATACAATGAGACCAGGGTCTCGAACGACTTTTTCGCCTCGCTGGCAAGCTGCTTCTCCTCGGGCGCACTGACCGACGCGACCAGCTCGTTCATGCGCTTCAGGTTCAGCTCCTTTTTTCTGTCCCACTCCTTGTCGGATTGTAAAAGGTCCCGGTTGATGATGGCATCCGCAATGGCCTGGTACTGCGACATGCCGACCTTGCTCGCCAGGGCGGTGACTTCGGCAGCATGGGCCTTTTGGGCCGCATCGTCCTGCAGGCGCCCCAGATGCATCATGGAATACCCGCTGAGGCCGATCAGAATCGCCAGGATCAGGGCTGCCAGGATGTTGTTGATGATGAGCCGGAATTTTATGGTCATAACACCACCTCCTTTTGTCAAGGATATGCCCATGCGCCTTGTCGGTAATAAGGTGTCATGATCGGATATTCGCCGCAGTTCTTTTTCTGACACCGAAAAAGTCAACCATTTCGAAACACTGCGCAACAGGGCATTCCGACGTTGTATGATTGCAGTATACCAGTAAATTGATTTACTGCTCTGTGGCAACAAACTAGTATGCCGATCAGGGAAATTATGCTGCAAGCTTTTGTCGCACATGGCATAAAAATCGCCAGAAACCTCATACAGAAGGGGCCGCCCTCCGGAATGGCGGGCGGCCCTTTTCGAACCGTGCAGTTTCCATACTGCTGCTGGATAAAAAAAGGGGCTGACCCTTGCGGTCAACCCCGGAGGCACCAGTTTCTAGCACATCCTGCCGGTCAGCCTGTCTCAGACCTTTCTGCGCGACACCACCGCCAAGAGCGCCACCAGGCCCAGCCCCAGCAGCACCAGGCTGCCCGGTTCCGGGACAGGAGCAGGAACGGGGCCGGTTTCGTAGCAGCCCGCCAGGGTCATCCAGTCGACCTTGAAATCGCCCAAGACCGACGTTATGGTCACCTTCAGGAAGTGATCGTCGTACAACTGGGTAAAGACATCGATGGTTCCGGTCCCGCCGGTGCTGATCTTCGTAAGGTCGTTCGAGAGCACATCGTCCAGAAAGAAATCGATCTCATCGCCGTTTGCCTTGCAGAAACGCATGGTCAGATAGGCACGATGGAGGATGTCGTTCTCGCTCATGGAACCGGTTGTGGCCAGTGCAGGATCCCAGCTCAAGCCGCCGCTCTGCAGGGGGATGCTCGAAATTGCCCAAAGCGACATCTGGTCCAGATCAAGATCATAGGTCCAGGAATTTGTGGCCCCCGTGCCACTGTAATTGACATCGTCCCAGCGATAATCCTCGAAGTGGTAATAGGTTGCCTGCGCCATTCCGTTGGAAACCAGGCAGAACAGTACCGTCACAACCAGAATCGACAGTTTTTTGCTCATTTCATCCCCCATATATTTTCATTGATAATGTCCGTGCACTCGTGCATTGAACCACCTCAACAGCTCAGCATCATTAGTCATTTTCAATTCTCGTGCCATAATTACTTTGTGTTAATTCTTGGGACCTTAGCGGGGTGTATTTTCGGGTTACGCCACAAATGTAAATTATTCCGACAAGATGCATATGCCCTGCTCCCCGGATTTTCAGGACAAAAAAAACGGGCCGCCCCCGTTATGGAGAGCGGCCCGTTCAACCTGGCCCAGGCAGCGTGCTGGCGCTATCGTGAGCGGCGGCGGTGCACCCAGACGTACACCGCCACCAGCAGCACGCTGAAGATCACCACGCCGATGACCGCCTGGTGGGAATAACGCATGATCAGGTCCTGGTTCTCGCCGATGATGTAGCCGATCCAGGCAAGCACCGTGCACCAGATCCCGGCACCGAAGAGGGTGTAGAAGGAAAACTTCCAGTGGTTCATCCCTGCCAGTCCGGCCGGGAGCGAGATCAGGTGGCGGACCACCGGCAGAAGCCGGCCGATGAATGTTGAAATCTCGCCATGTTTGTGGAAGAATGCCTCGACCTTGGCAAACTTGTGTTCGGTGATGCCGACATATTTGCCGTAACGGAGCACCAGCGGCCGCCCCAGGTAATGGGCAGCAAAGTAGTTGGCATAGGCGCCGACCAGGCTCCCCAGGGTGCCGCAGACAATGGCGACGAAGATGTTCATCTTCCCCTCGGCAGCCCAGTAGCCGGCAGGGGGCATGACCAGTTCGCTGGGGATCGGGATGACCGAGCTCTCCATGGCCATGAGCAGAAAAATACCGGGATACCCCATCTTCAGGATGGTAGCCAGCAGCCAGTTGATGACTTCGTGCAGCATATTGTCTCCTGTCTCGTTCGGACTATCGGCGGAGCATTCTAACAAAATGAGGCGAAAAGACCAGCAAAACCGATACCTGCAGGGCGCGCCACCCCAGGATGGTCTCCATGACGTTGCGTGAACGGCTGAAAAACGAGGTCCTGGCGGGAGACGGCGCCATCGGCACCATGCTCTACGCCAAGGGTGTCGGACTGGACGCCAACTTCGAGCACCTGAACCTGGTCCGTCCCCAACTGGTGCTGGAGCTCCACGCCGAATACCTGGCAGCCGGTGCCCGGATCATCGAGACCAATACCTTCGGAGCCAACCTCACCCGGCTGCAGCCGATCGGCCTTGCCCACAAACTGGCAGAGATCAACCGCCAGGGGGCGCTCCTTGCCCGCAGGGCCGCCGGAACAGAGGCCCTGGTGGCGGGCTCCGTCGGTCCTCTCGTCCGGCTGAAAGGTGAGGAGCGGGAGCTTTCCGCCGACGAGCAGCAGGAGATCTTCCGTACCCAGGTGAACGCTCTGGCGGACGGAGGTGTCGATCTTCTCCTCCTGGAGACCTTCTCAGACCCGGCACAGCTCTGTCACGCCATTGCCGCGGCCAGGACGACCGGTCTGCCGGTCATAGCCAGCATGGCCTTCCAGGAGGGGGGCAGGACAGCCTGCGGCTGCACCGCCGAGCAGGTGGCCATGACGCTCACCGCTGCCGGAGCTGATGCCATCGGCGCCAATTGCGGTGCCGGCCCCCTGGAAGTGCTGCGGACCGTGCAACGACTGGCAGCCGCCACCGACCTCCCGGTTGCGGCCTTTGCCAACAGCGGCTTTCCCGAATACGTCGAAGGTCGCCACATCTACCGCTGCACCCCGGAATACTTCGCCAGCATGGCCGAAGAGATGGTGGCAGCCGGCGCCACCCTGGTGGGGGGGTGCTGCGGCACGACCCCCGCGCATATCCGCGCCGTTGCGGACCGCCTCAAAGGGATGCGGCCGGCGCTTCGTTCGCGCGTCCCCCGTTCCGAGCCTTCCCCGGCAGCACGGGAGGAGCAACGGGAGCCGGCAGGGTTCCTGGCGGATTGGGGCAGGCGGCCGGTCATCACCGTTGAACTCGACCCGCCCCAGGGGATGCGGGTCGACAAAATCCTCGCCGGCAGCCGTGCCCTCAAGGAGGCAGGCGCGGACGCCATCAACCTGGCGGAAAACCCGCTGGCCCGGGTCCGAATGGGAAATATCGCCCTGGGAAGCATGATCCGGCAAGAGGTGGGGATCGAGGTGATCGCCCACATCACCTGCCGCGACCGCAACCTCCTCGGCCTCCAGTCGGACCTGATGGGGGCGAGCCTGCTGGGGGTCCGCACCCTCCTGGCGGTTACCGGTGATCCCGCCCGCCTCGGCGACCAGGCAGGCGCATCGTCGGTCTACGACCTCAACTCCTTCGGCCTGCTCAAGCTGATGCACGACCTGAATACCGGGGTCAATGCCCTGGGCCAGCCCATCGGCCAGGGGACCGGCTTTACCATCGGCTGCGCCTTCAATCCGAATTCGCCCAAACCAGAGGTTCAGGTTGCCCGGCTGGAGAAAAAGATCGCTGCCGGTGCCCGGTTTGCCCAGACCCAGCCGATCTACGACCGGGAGATCCTGCTGGAGATGACAGAACAGACGCGCCACCTGGCGATCCCGCTCCTGCCCGGCATCCTCCCCCTGGTGAGCGAACGAAACTGCGAATACCTGCACAACGAGGTACCGGGAATCGTCATCCCGGACCATATCCGCCGCCGGATGCGCGGCAAGGAAAAGGAAGCCGGAGTGCGGGAAGGACTGGCCATTGCCCGCGAATTCATCGACGGGGTGCGCCATGAGGTGGGAGGATTCTACCTCATCCCCCCCTTTGGCAAGTATGAACTGGCAGTGGAACTCATCCGTTTCATCAGGGAAGGGAGATGAACATGGCATACGGAAAGGTCGTGCGACTGCTGGTACTCGCTCCGGCACTGCTGTTCTGGGGCTGCGCCTCCATGCTGGTGCCGGGAGAGATGCTCGACAGCAGCATCCGCAGCTACCAGCAGATGATCCGCTGGCAGGAGCCCAACGGAGCGGCAGCATTCGTCGAACCGGGGCGAAGGGCCGATTACCTTGAGCGCTTGGCGGCGCTGGACAAGATCAAGATCGTGGAATACGAGATAAAGCGGGTGGAACTCACCGACAAGGACATGAAGGCCCAGGTCACCGTAGAGTTCAAATACCACCACCTCGACACGATCGTCGTGAAGTCCGTGATCGACGAACAAAAATGGGAGTACGAAAGCGAAGGGAAGCAGGTCGGCTGGCACCTGATCTCTCTCCCCCCCCAGTTCCCCTGACAGCCGGCCAGAACGCTCCGGCAGTCACACCCCTCAGGCAGGGAGTTCCTTGCCGGTGGTGGTCATCACCAGCTTGCCGTGCTTGACCCCCTTGACGCCGATCAGCTCGTCGGCAATCTGCTGCACGTCACGGGCAGGACCGCGAACCACCAGCACCTCCAGGCAGTTGTGGGCATCCAGGTGGACATGGAGCGCCGAGATGATCTCGTTGTGGTGGGAATGCTGCTGTTCGGTCAATTTCTCAGCCAGATCCCCCACATGATGGTTGTAGACCAGGGTCACGGTCCCCACGGTCTCTGCCTCGCCCGACTCCCACTCCTGTTCCACCAGCGCCGAACGGACCAGGTCGCGGATCGCCTCGGAGCGATTTCCGTACCCCTTCTGCTCGATCAACCGGTCAAAACTCCCGAGCAGTTCCTCATCCATGGAGACCCCAAAGCGGACCGTCTCACCCATTCCAGCCTCCTCCCGATCGTCATTCCTGGGCCAGCAGCCGTTTCCCGAAACAGGCAAGGCCGAAGATCATGAAATTGAGCAGCACTATGGTTGCCCCGGTGGGGATGTTCAGCATCACCGAGGCAAAGGTTCCGCCAATGACGGCAATCACCCCCAGCAGCGCGGCAAGCACCAGGGTCGTCCTGAACCCCCTGGCCAGTTGCAGGGCAGCCGACGACGGGAGGATCAGCAGCGCGGATATCAGCATGATCCCCACCAGCTTCATGGCCAGGACCACGGTCAGCGCCGTCAGCAGCACCAGGAGGGAACTGATCCTGCCGGTGCGGATGCCGCTGATCCGCGCCAGCTCCTCGTTGAAGGTGATGGCAACCAGTTCGTGATAGAAAAAGGTGACGAGGAGCAGGACCGTCGTGCAGAGCACCACTGCCAGCAGCACCTCGGCCCGGCTGATGGCCAGGATGTTGCCGAACAGGTAACTAAAGAGGTCGGCGGTGAAGCCGCCGCCGAGGCTCGCCAGGATGACCCCGATGGCGATCCCGAGCGAGGAGACAATGCCGATAGCGGCATCGCCGGTCACGCGGGCCCGTTCGGTCAGTTTGAGAATGCCGAGCGAGCAGAGCATCACCACCGGCAGCGAGACAAAGAGGGCCGATGCGGCGTAGAACTTGAGCAGGAGGGCCAGCGCAACGCTGCCGAAGGTGACGTGGGCAAGCCCGTCGCCGATAAGGGAAAGGCGGCGCAACACCAGGAAACAGCCGAGCACGGCGCAGAGCACAGCGATCAGCGAGCCGGCAAGAAGCGCACGCTGCATGAAACCATAGGAAAGTATCTCGGCTATATCCATAAATGGGCGATCCGTTGCTCGTCAGATGCAAAGGGAAAGGGTCGGGTCGACTCCCGTCGTGAACCTGTGAGAAGCATCAATGCAGCCTGCAGATCTGATGCTGTGCAAGTTCCCCGAAATGATTGGTCATGGCAGAGGAGACGCAGAACTCCCGGAAGGTCCCGTAGAAGACCAGCCGCTTGTCCAGGTAGAGGAGCTTTGACGCGCAGCTGCCGATGGTTGCCGAATCGTGTGTCACCAACAGGATGGTGGTGTTACGCTCCCGGTTCACCTCCGCGAGCAGGGAGTAAAACCGGTCGCGGGTCTCGGGATCGAGGGCGGCAGTCGGTTCGTCCAGGATCAGGAGCTTCGGCTGGTTGACCATGGCACGGGCAAGGAGCACGCGCTGCTGCTGCCCCCCGGAGAGCTGGCCAATGAGACGGCGCCGCAGGTCCTGGACCCCCATGTACTCAAGGATATCATCGATCCGGGCGGTATCGGCACGGCTGATCCTGCGGGGGAAACGCTTGCCTGAGAGGAGCCCCAGCCTGACCACCTCGGTGACGGTGGCCGGAAAATTGGACGTGAACAGGTTGAAATGCTGGGGAAGATAGCCGATCTGCTGCCAATCCTCGAATTCCGACAACGGCACGCCGAACAGACCGATCTCTCCCTCGTCCCGGCTGGACAGGCCCAGGAGAGCCCGGACCAGGGTGCTTTTCCCCGAACCGTTGGGACCCACGATGCCGACATAGTCCCCGTCTTCGACCCGGAAGGTAATGTCGCTCAGGACATGGGTCGCCCCGTAGCGGCAATACAGCCCCTTGACATCGATTACTGGCGGCATTGCAACCCCGTGGCCAAGGCAGCGAGATTTCTCTCCATGAGATCGGGGAAGGTTACCCCTGCAGCCAGCTCATCTTTGCTGATATTGTGCGCGGCATGGAGGCGGAGGATGTGGGCACCGGTCTCGGCGGCAATGGTCTCGGCCACTCGGGGCGAAACCAGCTCCTCGGAGAAGATATACTGCAGCTTCAGCGCCCGCACTCGCTTCACCAGCTCCGCCATGCGGGTCGGCGTGGTCTGGGCATCGGCAGCCACACCGGTCGCGGAGACATAGGTGATGCCGTAGCGACGGGCGAGATAGGCAAAGGCAGCATGGCCCGCATGGAGCAACGTCCTGTTCTTGCAGGTCCCCAGCGTGGCCCGGTACCGTCGGTCGAGTTCGGCCAGCTTCCCTTTATAAGCGGCGGCATTGGCCGTGTAGTAGTCCCGGTTGGCAGGGTCCCTGGCAACGAAACCGGCCAGGATGGTGTCGATCATTGCCTCGGCATTGGTCAGATCGAGCCAGATGTGGGGGTCCTTGCCGGACGGTTCGTCATGGTTCCCCTCCTCCATTGCGCCATGCCCATGGTCATGACCAACGGCGGCATCCAGCAGCACCAAGCCGGCGCTGGCATCCACCACGGTCAACCGGTCACGGGGCACACCTTTCACCAGATCCTCGGCCCACGGCTCCATGAACCGATTGGTATAGACGAACAGGGCGGCCCGGTTAATGGCCAGGATATCCTCGGGCTTCGGTTCGAAGGTATGCGGTTCGCTGCCCGGCGGGAGGAGCAGGCGCACCTCTGCACGATTGCCGGCAATGGCCCGGGCAAAATCATAGAGCGGGAACAGAGTCGTCACCACCTGCAGCCGGTTGGTGGCCGCGGGCCCGGAAGTGGTCTCGCGGCTGCAGCCCGTGAAAAACGCCAGGCACGCGGCAGCAAGCAGCAGCATGACCTGCCAGCGGAATGCCGTCAACCCGGCGCTCAATCCTCTTCGCCTCTGAACCACATGTCGAACCAGGTGCGATGATCCTTCGAGGAAAGAACCTGCAGATCGTTGGGGCCGAGCCAGACCCCGCCGCAGCCGGGACATTTATCGAGAGGTACGCCGCGGAAGGTCATGGCCTCGATCTGATCACCGCACTTGGGACACCGGTTGCGGCAGAGCTCCCGGATCATCTGCTCCCGGGCCTCCTTTTTCATCTGCTCGATCTTTTCCTTTTCCTTCCGGTAGATGTACTCGTTCTCGAACGCCTTTTCACGTTCCTGCCAGATATTGGTCATAACAGATCCTCCATGATTCAGGCTAAGTCGGGCCTCGGCAACGCGACATACCATGTATCCAGCCAAAGACAGCTTCTTACACTTCCAATGTACCGCCGGAAGGCCGTCAGGTCAAGGCAAGAAGACTTCCCCCGGCCAGCGCGCCGATCTGCTCCGGTTGGCGGACGAGCGTCAGGACAGCTCCGGACAGTTCGAACCCCCTGCTGTCGAGCCCGCACTCGGCCAATCCGCGGGCATACCCCACATACGCCCCCTTCATGAGCAGCAGTTGGGTGATATTCTGGACGATGACCGGCAGGTCGTCGCAGGCGGACGAGGCCGCCATGGCGACGGCACAGGCTTCGGGGTCCAGGGAGGTAATCCCCCGGCAGGCCAGCGGCCTGACCGGATAGATCCCGCAACTCTGGTCAGCGGCCAGAAACGGGCAGGGTATGCCGTTTCGCCGCCGCTCCTCGTCGTCCATCCAGCGGACCACCTCATACGAATCTTCCAGGCGGCGTGTCACAACGGCCAAGGCTTCGGCAGACAACGACCGGTGCAGAAAACGGGCAATGGCTGCAGCTTCAGGAGGGAGAATCGAGACATGGACCCGGCAACAGTGGCCGCAGCCGGATCTGCAGGCGATGAAGGATCGTTCGTGAGGGGTAAGTTCTGCGGCGAGTCGTTGTTCCGCCAGGGCCACAATCTCGGCGGTCAGGGCGCACAGGGTTGCTGCATCGCCGCAAGATCGCAGCCGGGAGATGGCTACTGCGGCGACTTCATCGGAAAAACCAAAAAAATCGAAGGTTCCCGGTGCCATATGTCGGTTCGGTGTCAGCATCCCCCGTGCAGCAGGGGGTCAAAGGAGATGTCGCTCCTGCTGGGTGGTGACGTAATCTATGAAATCCTCCACCAGCCGCTCCCGGTTATCGCTGGTACTTGCCAGCAGGGATTCAAAATGGATGAGCGAGTGGGTGTCGATGTGGGGAGAATGGACGCCGATGCCGTCGGCGCAGAGCCTGGCAACCCTGCCGGGCATGGTAACGGAGAGCTGGGAACTCCCCTCGAGAAAGTTGACCGAGACCAGGACCTGCTCGCCGCTGGTGAAATCACCGACCGTCTTGACGAACATCCCGCCATGACAGACATTCTCGACCTCTCCGGCATAGGTCCTGCCTTTGCTGCTCACGTAGACCGGGGCATGAAACGAAACCCTGCTGAATTTTCTCTTGTCCACACCTTCCTCCTTCCGGCACATCGCCAGCATGGCTGGATAACAGCGCAATCCGCAATAAAATTTGTCAGACCACCATTTTAATTAGCATGCAAATAGCACACCTGCAACTCAAATCCTGTATTACATGGTAGTTACGCGTATCAAAGCCTAACCGAGACACCGGAAATGTAAAGTAATCCGACATCATGTTCAGAGAATTTTACATTTCACAGACAAAAGCCGGGCGATTAGCAGAACAGTTCGGCAAAGGTGGCGATCAGACGTGCATTCTCGTCCGGGGTGCGGACCGCCACCCGGACGAATCTCCCATCCAGGCCGACAAACGTGCTGCAATCGCGGATCAGCAGACCCCGCCCGAGCATCTTCCGGCAGAGTTCGCCCGCCGGATACCCGGCAGGCAGCCGGAGCAGCAGGTAGTTCGCCGCACCCGGAAACGGCTTGAGCGGGGTCACGGCAGCAAGCTGACGGGTCATCGCCTCCCGCTGCTCTGCCGCATAGACAACCGATTGCGCGCGAAACCGCTCATCTGCCAGGGCGGCAAGCCCTGCAGCCTGGGCCAGGACATTGACGTTCCAGGGACCCCGCACCGCTTCGAACCGCTGGCAGGTCTCGGCGTCGGTAACGGCATACCCCAGCCGCAGACCGGGCATGGCGTAGAACTTGGTCATGGAGCGAAGCACGATACCGTTACCGCTACCGGAAACTGAGCGGGTTGCCGAGCAATCCTCCCCGCAGAAGTCGATGAAGGCCTCGTCCAGGACCAGCATCGTCCCGAAATCGTTGCAGAGCGACTGGACGGCGTCGATATCAGCGCGGCTGCAGAGCGCGCCGGTGGGGTTTCCCGGATTGCAGAGGAAGAGAAGGTCATACTGCTCGGCCAACCGCTGCTCCAGCAGGGGGAGCGAGAGGGCAAAGCCATCGGAGGGGGAGAGGGAATGATAAGCCACCTGCCAGCCGGCGGCTTTCAGGGCATGGGCGTATTCGGAGAATGCCGGGGCAACGATGAGCGCCCGCGCCCCCTTCACCAGCCGGGGGAGGAGATAGATCAGCTCGGTCGAGCCGTTGGCGGGGCAGACCTGCTCCGGGGGAACCCCGTGATAGGCTGCCAGGGCCTCTTTGAGCGGTTGAGCCCCGGCATCGGGATAGTGGACCAGCTGGTCGACCTGGTCGATGATCGTCTGGCGCATCCCGGTCGGCATCCCCAGCGGGTTGATACTGGCGGAAAAATCCAGGAGATCCTGGGGCTTCAGCCCCAGCTGCCGGGCAACGGCAAAGAGATTGCCGCCATGGTCGAAGGTCGTCATGGCCATCCTCTGCTCCAGATCGTCACCATCAGCCAGCCCCCCATGAGCAGCGCCCCGCTCCCGTACATGAGCCGCACCGCGCCGCGCCATGCCGCTTCACCCAACGGCTGCACCGGATCGCCGATGGTCAGCTTCTCCACCGGTTTACCGAAATAGTGGTTGGTCCCTCCGAGCTGTACGCCGAGCGCCCCCGCTGCCGCAGCCTCGGGGATGCCGCTGTTGGGGGACGAGTGGTTGCGGCCGTCGCGCAGCATCACCCGCAATGCGCCACGTCCCGAAAGGCCGACCAGCGGCGCGACCAGCGCCATCAGGCAGCCGGTCAGCCGGGCCGGCAGCAGGTTGACCAGATCGTCCAGCCGGGCAGCGGCCCAGCCGAAACGGAGATAGCGGTCGTTCTTGTAGCCGACCATGGAGTCAAGGGTGTTGACCGCCTTGTAGGCAAGGGCGGCAAGCGGCCCCCCCAGCATCAGGAAAAAGAGCGGCGCGATCACCCCGTCGGAGCTGTTCTCCGCCACGGTCTCCACGGCACCCCGCCAGATCTCCGACGGGGAAAGTCCGTCGGTGTCGCGCCCCACGATCATCGACAGGGCCGATCGGGCAGCGGGCAGGTCGTCCCTGATGAGCGCACCGGCCACCGCAGCCGATTCGGCATGCAGCGACCGGGCAGCAAGGCAGGTAAATCCGAGTATCGCCCCCACAACCTCCGCTGCCAGGGGGTGGATCAGCGCGACACCGTGCAGGATCGACCCGGCAACGACACAGGTAACCCCCACCGTCAGCACCACCAGCAGCAGGCCTGCCAGCCGCTCATTGAGCGCCAGTCGCCGCAGCAGCTTTTCGCACCCCGCGATGAAGCGGCCGATGAAGACCACCGGGTGGGGCAGCCAGCGCGGGTCGCCGAGCAGGAGGTCGAGGAGAACGGCGCCGACCAATGCCGGCGGGGAGAGCATCATCACGTCGCAATCCCTGCGAGGGCGAATAGCCGGTTCATGTCCAGGCTCTTTTCCAGGTGCCGCGCCAACAGTTCGAGGGGATCTTGCGACGCGGTCACCGGGGTGACCGTGGAGAGCCCCTTCTGGCGACGGAGGCGATTGAGCAGGGCCGCCCTGAAACCGGCGTTGTCGAAGATGCCGTGCAGATAGGTCCCCATGATCCGGCCGTCACGTGAAACCGCCCCGTCCAGCAGGTCGGCCTTCTCGCCGGAACGGCTCACGATCCGGGCAAAGGGGGAAACCTCGTCCCCCAGGAGCGTCTCACCCATATGGATCTCGTAACCGGTAATGGTCCCCCCGCGCGGGGAGGTGCTGAGCCCGGCTTCACCCAGGAGAGTCGCCACTGCCTGGTGGGTCTGCTTTCCGGCACGCATCACCGTTACCGCATCCAGGAGCCCCAGCCCTTCGGCATGATGGAGTTCCGATTCCACGCCGTCGGGATCGAGCACCAGCTTGCCCAGCATCTGGTAGCCGCCGCAGATGCCGACGATCTGGCCGGGAAAAGCCCGGATCGCCGCGAACAGGTCCTGTTCCATGAGAAAATTAAGGTCGGCGATGGTGGACTTGCTCCCCGGCAGCACCAGCAGGTCGAGCCCTGCCAGTTGCTCGGGACTCTCCACGTAATGGAGCGCCACATCAGGCTCGTCCTCGAACGGGTCGAAATCGGTATAATTGGAGATCCGGGGCAGCCTGACCACCCCCACCGCCAGCTTTTCCTTCCTGGGACGGATGCGCACCACCTTGGCCCGCCTCTGCAGGGCCACGCTGTCCTCTTCCGGCAGGCGGAACCCGCTGAACCAGGGGACCACCCCCAGCACCGGCACCCCGGTCATCCGCTCCACCTCGGCAATCCCCGGCCCGAGCAGGGACGGATCGCCCCGGAACTTGTTGATGATCACCCCGCCGATGCGGCGCCGCTCCTCTTCGTCCAACAGCGCCATTGTGCCGACGATCTGGGCGAACACCCCTCCCCGGTCGATGTCGGCCACCAGGATCACCGGGCAATCGGCCATCGCAGCAATCTTCAGATTGGCGATGTCGTGGGACTTAAGGTTGATCTCGGCGATGCTCCCGGCCCCTTCGATCACCACGAACTCGTACTGCCGGCGCAGCCGGGCAAAACTCTCCCTGATCCGTTCGAACGCCTGCGGCTTGAAGGCGGTGTATTCGGCCACCCGCATGTGCCCCACGGCCTTTCCCTGGACGATCACCTGGCTCCCGGTGTCCGAGGATGGCTTGAGCAGGACGGGGTTCATGTCGGTGTGGGGGGCGATCCGGCAGGCCTGGGCCTGCAGCGCCTGGGCCCGGCCGATCTCCCCGCCTTCGGGGGTGACCGCCGAGTTGAGGGCCATGTTTTGCGACTTGAACGGCGCCACCTTGATGCCGCGATCGGCGAGGATGCGGCAGAAGCCGGCCGTGAGCACCGACTTCCCCACATCAGAGCCGGTACCGCAGAACATGAGCGCCCCGGAATCGGTGGCCGCGGGGGAGGCGACGGCTGCGGGCACCCCGGCCGTGGTCGCCTTTGCCCTGTGCGGGACAGCTGTGGTCCGGTACCCCCGGGGGGTCACCATCCGGCCTGCATCGTCCACGTGGGTGGAAGCATTGCCGATGATCACCAGCGAAAACATGTCCACCGGATGGTCCGGCAGATCCGCCAGGGTGCAGACGGTCTTCTCCTCGCCGCTGCGGCAGGCGTTACGGACGATCCCGACCGGGGTCGCGGCGGGCCGCGCAGTCAGGAGGATATCGCGGGCCTCGACCAGCTGGCTGGTCCGCCCTTTGCTCCGGGGGTTGTAGAGGGCAATGACGAAATCGGCGGCAGCCGCGGCCTGCAGGCGGCTCCGGATCACCTCCCAGGGGGTGAGCAGGTCGGAGAGGGAGATCACGGCAAAGTCGTGCATGAGCGGCGCGCCCAGTACGGCTGCAGCGGCCTGCACCGCGGAGACGCCCGGCACTACAACGATCTCCGGCGGCTCAAGCATCTCGGCCGCCAGTTCCAGCACCAGCCCGGCCATACCGTAGATCCCGGCGTCGCCGCCGGAGACCAGGGCCACCACGGCACCTTCCGCAGCCAGACGTAGCGCCTCGCGGCAACGGGGGATCTCCTGGCGCATCCCGGACGAAACCTTCTGCTTCCCTGCCAGAAGAGGCTTCACCAGGTCGAGGTAGGTTGTGTACCCCACCACCACCGATGCTTCCTCCATGGCGCTTCGCGCCTCGAAGGTCATCTGTTCCAGGCCGCCGGGACCGATCCCGACGACGAATAGTTTGCTCATGGAATCTCCGCAATGGCAAGTGTCACGTTGCCGCTCTTTACCTTGCCGAGCAGCAGCTTACCCCCATCGGAGGCAAGCAGGGCAGCCGGCTCCGCCACCCCGGTTGCGCCGATGGCCCTCAGGGCATGCTTCGACGGCGGGCTCGGCACGGGCACCCCGTTCAGCTCGACACTCGTAAACCAGCGAAGCGGCACCTGCAGGGACTCTGCGCAGGCTACCAGCCCCGGCTCTTCCCGCTTCGCCTCGGCCGTGGCCAGGCAGGCAATGCTCTGCGGCGAAAGCAGGAGCCGCTTCAGGCTGGTCAGGATGACCTCTTCGATCTCTTCCCGGCTCGTGCCGCTGTTGCAACCGACCCCGAGCACCAGGTTGCGCGGCCGGAGCACCAGCAGGTTCCCGCTCGCAAGCTGGGGTGGCACGATGCTGTTGGTAACGACAAGCACCCCGCGGGCTCCGCTGCGCATCCCGGCGACGAACGTGTCGTAAAAAACGAGTTTACCCCGGCCATGGAAATAGGAATGGACCTGGCCGGAGGGATCGACCACGGCGATCTCCTCGTCGTCCAGGAGCAGGCTGTTCAGGAGCTTGACCCGGCCCAGGTCGTCGATCCCCCAGCTGTGGTCCCTGGCGAGCATATCGAAGGAGGGGAGCCCGTTCACGTCGGTGGCAGTAGTGATGACGGGCCGTGCACCGCTCACGAAGGCGCACCGTTCGGCCAGCTCGTTGGCGCCCCCCAGGTGGCCGGACAGAAGCGAGATGGCGAACTTCCCCCGCTCGTCCATCACCACCACGGCCGGGTCCTTATCCTTCCCCTCCAGGAGCGGCGCCACCAGCCGCACCACGATACCGGCGGCCATGATGCAGACAATCCCGCGTTTTTCGCCCCAGAGGCGGGCAAGCAGTCCGCCGAGGTCGTCGAACCCCTGCGCTGCCGGACCTGCCTGGCCGCGGTACTTCACGAGCACAAACAGCTCGGCCCCGAGCCCCTCGCGAAGCCTCGCCCCCAGACGGGCGCCGTTGCGGGTGATGGCGATGACGGCCGGCTTCATGGAGCAACCGGCACGGGAAACGGGGTCCGGGTCATGACCGCTCCTGGCAAGTTGTTGAAAGACTCAGGTTGTTCCTAGGTGACAATCCTGAATTCGTGGCTGAATCCGCTGTCGTAGAGCCGGGAGACGGCCTGCAACCCCTCGCGGCGAGCCCGCAGAACATCTCCCACCAGGATGACCGCCTGCTTGCCGATGCCCGCCTCCCTGGCCTTTGCGGCAATGTCGGCAAGGCTCCCCTCGACGATCCGCTCGTCGGGCCAGGTTGCCCTGGCCACCACCGCTGCCGGGGTCTCCGGCGCATATGCCCCCTGCAGCAGCTCTTCCACCACCTGTTCGATCATGGCGACGGAGAGGTAGATGACCAGGGTCGCACCGATCCGGGCGATCCCGGCGAGCTGCTCCCGTTCCGGCACCGGGGTCCTGCCCGCCAGCCGGGTGATGACGACGGTCTGGGAGACCTCGGGAAGGGTCAGCTCCTGCTTGAGCGCCGCAGCGGCGGCACAGGCGCTGGTAACGCCGGGAACGACCTCGTAGCCGATCCCCAGCCGGTCCAGCTCCGCCATCTGCTCCTGGATGGCGCCATAGATGGAAGGGTCCCCGGTATGGAGCCTGACTGCCCGTCGGCCCGCCAGCACCGCCTCGGCAAGAGCCTGCGTCGTCTCGGCCAGGGTCATGCCCGCGGAATCGAAGAGATCGGCGTCGGGAGCATAGGTGCGAACCAGCTCCCGGTCCACCAGGCTGCCGGCATAGACCACCACCTGGGCCTCGCCGAGCAGGCGAGCCCCCTTGACGGTGATCAGCTCGGCATCGCCGGGTCCGGCGCCGATGAAATGGACGATATGCGGATGCAAAATACCCATGGAGAACGGTTACTTTGCCGGAGCCGCGGACGGCGCTTCGATGTACTGCTCGAACGGCTCCCAGTAGCGCTGCTGCACCAGGCGGCCGGTCTTCTTGTCCTGATACTGGACCTGCTTGCCGATCCAGACCTTGCCGGTGGCGGTATCGACCCGGTACAGGTGCTTCTCTGCCCTCTCCGGCTCCTTGGAGCTGATGACGGCGAACTGTCCCTCGAAGAGCTGGTAGCGGCCGATCTCACCGGTGGGTGCGGCATACGAGGGCGCTTCGGCTTGCGGAAGTATCTCCGCTTCCAGCTCATCCTGGGCGCACAGGGGGGTGGTAAGCGACAGGGCGACGAAAACAAGGGATGACAAACGGGCGATCTGCATGGTGTACCTCACGACAGGGTGAATGAGGGATTCTTGGCGACGATCAGCATGGAGAGGTAGTCCAGCTCTTTTCCCAGCAGGCTGGCCAGATCGACGACCACCTCCTGCTGGCGCGAACCGACCCGGCGGACAAAGACGGCATTCCGCTCCAGGCCTAGCTCCCGCAGCAGTCCGTAGACACGGTCGAAGACCCGGTGGACCTTCATCATTACCACGGTATCGAAATCCTGCAGTGCCTTGCGCAGCTCGTCGTCCGCATAGACGGCCGGCAGGATGGCGATCCGCTCCCCTCCCATCCCAAGCGGCAGGCCGGCAGCGGCTGAGGCGGCATTGATGCTGGAGATGCCGGGGACCACCTCCACCTCGATGTCGGGATAGCTCGTGCGGAAGATCCGGTAGAGATAAAGAAAGGTGGAGTAGAGAAACGGGTCGCCGATGGTGATGAAGGCCACGTCGCGGCCTGCCCGCACATGGTCCGCCACCTGGGCGGCAGCGCGCTCCCAGAATTCCCCCAGACCGGCCTGGTCCTTCTGCATGGGGAATACCTGACTGATCACCTCCTGGCGGTCCCGGTCTATGAACTGCTCGACGATCACCAGGGCATAGCTGGCGGCGTCGGCGCTGCCGGTGGGGGCGCAAATCACCGGGGACTGGCGGAGCAGGCGCTCGGCCTTCCTGGTCAGGAGTTCCGGGTCTCCGGGGCCGACACCGACTGCATAGACCCTGGCCATTATTCGGTTTCCTTTCTGGCGGCAACGATATAGACCGGGTTCTGGGCCTCGAACAGCTTGTATTCGGTCAGCCCCTTGGTCTTGGCGATGTTGACGCAGGTCACCTCCACGGTATAGCCATGATCCTCCAGGAACTCCACCGACTTGGTCAGGGTGTCCAGGGTCACGGCATTGAGGACGATCAGCCCTTCCGACTTCAGGCGCCGGTCGGCAGCCTCGATGATCTCTTCCAGCATCCCGCCGGAACCGCCGATAAAGACCCGGTCCGGGTCGGGAAGGTCGTCGAGCCCCTCCGGGGCAAAGGCCTCCACCAGCAGCACGTTGCGGGCCACGAACTTTTTCAGGTTGTCGCGCAGAAAACCGATGTACTGAGGGTTCCGCTCCAGGGCGTAGATCCGGCCGTTGGGCATCAGGTTGGACGCCTCGATGGAGACCGAGCCGCTGCCTGCGCCGACGTCCCACAGCACCAGGTCGTCCTGGAGCTGCAGCTTGGCCAGGGTGACGGCCCGCACCTCCTGCTTGGTGATCAGCTTCTTGACCGTGGCGAACTGGTCATCGTCGATGCCGATGAGCGGGAAGTGCTCAAGGTTCGGCTCCCACGCCTTGATCAGGATCAGGATATTGAGGGGAGAGGCCTTGATCTCCAGGAGCCCCTTGACATCGGTCTTGGTGAACTTCTCCCCCGGCAGCCCCATCTCCTCGCAGAGCCAGGCATCATACCCCTCTGCCCCGCGGTCGATCAGCGCGCGGGCAATGGCCGCCGGCGTATTGGCCTGATCGGTGAGCACCGCCACCTTCTCGGCTGCGATGATCCGGTCGATGGCCCGCTGCAGCCCACGGCCATGCACGGAAACGAAGATGGCATCGTCCCACGGCTCCTTGATCCGGGCAAAGGCGTACTGGACGCTGGTGACATTGGGATAGATCTCGATCCGCTCCTTGGGGAGGTTGCGCAAAAGGAAGCGGGCGACCCCGAAGAAGTTGGGATCGCCGGACCCGAGGACCACGGTCCGCTTGTCGGTCTTTTTCAGGAAGTCGAGCATGATGGAGAGATCGCCCAACACCTGTTTTTCGCCGGTAAAATGGGGGATGATGTCCAGGTGGCGCTGGTGGCCGATCATCACCTCGGCCTTGTCGATCACCTCCAGGGCCTTGGAGCCGAACCCCTCCCATCCCGCAATGCCGGCACCGACCAGATAAATCTTCTGTTGAGACATGTCCACCCTCCCTTACCAAAACATCGGGATCATGCGCGTCCGACCGGGACGGGGCTGGCTGCTCCGCCTGCCGCGTCCCGGAGAGAAACGCCGTTCCTGACACATTTTACCCGAAATATAGCACTTCGCCGCCGTACCCTGCCAATAAAACTTTTGTTTCCGTTTCCGGCGCCAGTTGCCGCGCCGCCAAAGCCGCCCTCTCGCAGACGAGGCGGATCAGCGCCGGGTCGGCACCCGACTCGTCGAGGACCTGGCGAGCGGTGTTCGCAGACCGGGTTCGCTCCGCAAGAGCCATGGTAGCTGGATTGGCCGAGAGCCACTGCGCCAGGGTGCCCAGATCGAGCTGCGACGAAAAGACATGGGTCTGTTCGTGGCCGCAGGCGATCTTCAAGAGCTTGGCAAACTGGCCGGCAACCACGACCCGTGCAATCCCTTTTGTGCTGCAGGCCCGCAGGGCGTACCCCACGTGGTCCCCCATCATCACCAGGCACTCCTCCTTGAGGGGGTTGCCGCTTTCAGGCTGCCCGAGATGGCGCTCCGCCACGATCTCGCTGGTCCGGCCGGTGGAGAGGACCACTGTCCGGCAGCCGCAGGCGCGGGCCACGTCCAGGGCTGCATCGATGGTGTCGGTCCAGGCTTTTGCGGAGATGGGGCGGACAATGCCGGTGGTGCCGAGGATGGAGAGGCCGCCGATGATGCCGAGCCGGGCGTTGAGGGTCTTTCTGGCGAGCTCTTCGCCATTGGGGATCGAGACGGTCACGTACAGGACATGGGGGATGCAGACGAGCGCGTAGACCCCCTTCACCGCCTCGGTGATCATCCGGAGCGGCACCGGGTTGATGGCCGGTTCCCCCACCGCAACGGCCAGTCCCGGCTTCGTCACCCGGCCGACCCCGACGCCACCGCGCACGAAAACCATGGTTGTCCCGCCGGGGCGCCTGATCCTCTCCCCTCGGACCGTGACATGGATCTGTGCGCCATTGGTCACATCCGGGTCGTCCCCCGCATCCTTCACCACATGGCAGCTCGCCGACTGTTCGTCGAATGCCTGGCCGTGCAGCCGGAACCTGGCCGTCTCGCCGCGGGGGAGGACGATCTCCACCTCGTCGACCGGCCGCTGCTCCCGGAGCATCTGCGCCGCCCCCTTGGCAGCGGCCGCAGCACAGGCGCCGGTGGTATAGCCGTGGCGGAGCTGCTTCATGTCGGCCGGTCCTCCTGCATGCTCCCTACCCCACTGCCATGATCAGCAGGGCATTCACCACCGCCGCAGCCACGTTGGACCCTCCCTTGCGACCGCGGTTGGTGATGAACGGGACAGAAAACTCTTCCGCCACCCGTACCAGCTCCTCCTTGCTCTCGCTAGCGCCGACAAAGCCGACCGGCAGGCCGACGATCAGGTCGGGCCGAAGGCCCTCCTCGCGGATCAGCCTGATAAGCTCGAACAGGGCGGTCGGGGCATTGCCGATGACGAAGATGCCGTTCTCCGGCTTTGTTGCGGCAGTCCGCATGGCAAGGAGCGAGCGGGTCACCCCGAGTTTCTGTGCGGTCTTTGCCACCAGCGGGTCGGCCACGAAGCAGGCGGCAGCAATACCGAACAGGTCCAGCCGCGGCCGGGAAATGCCGGAAAGCGCCATGGTGGTGTCGGTGACAAGCCCCCTCCCCCGCCGCAACGCAGCCACCCCCTTGCCGATCACCTCGGGCGACATGACCATGGTCCGGGCATACTCGAAGTCGGCGCTGGTGTGGATGGCCCGACGGACCACCTGCCACTCGGCAGGCCCCCACGGGTGCGGCCCCACCTCCGCATCGATCATCCGGAACGATTCGGCCTCGATCTCCTCGGGCCGCAGGTGGACCGACATCAATGCCACCCCGTAACGGTCAGGGCCTCGGCGATCCGGTCCACCGCCACCTCGGCCAGCTTGCGGTGCACGCCGAGATGCCCCCCCATGGCGAACTGGACTTGGGGATAGCGCTTGCGCGCCTCTGCCATCTCCTCGGGAAGGTCCTCCTGCACATGGGCGCCGATAAAAAGGAAGTAGGGCATGAGCAGGACCCGCTGTGCCCCCTGAGCCACGCAGGCGTCGATCCCCTGCTGGATGTTGGGGAGGTGCTGCTCGCGGTAGGAAACCTCCACGATCTCGAAGCCGGTCATCTCCTTGACCATGGCGGCAATCTCGCGCACGGCGTCGTTCGCTTCGGGAATCCGGCTCCCGTGGGCCATCAGCAGTATTGCGGTCTTCATGCACGCTCCTTTTCCATTGTGTAATCCTTGCCTTGAATCTCATAACGGCATTTAACCGCAGATGCACGCGGATGAACGCAGATAACTACTGGATAAGACAAACCTTGACCGGAAACGACATCCGTGAAGGGCCGGGCGTCCCGTGTAGCGAATGTTCCCGAGTTGCAGCCGCTGTAGGCGAAATGGAGCAAAGCCGGTCGATCCTGTCTGAACCCGCAAGGGCGAGTTGATCGACAGGCGCGAAATGAGCCGTACAGCGGCGCAACGAGGGGACTGGGAGCGAAGCGGGACGCCCGGCCCTTCACGCACTTTACGCAATCTTCTCCGTATCCCGCATCATCTCCACGATCTCCCGCCGCGCCTCGCCGATGGTGAGCGGCAGGCGCCGGAACGGAAGCCGCTCCTCGTCCTTCAGCTGGTGGATCAGCTCGGCAATGTGGGGGAGGCGCAGCTTCACCTCGGCCATCTCCGCCGGCGCGGTGAAGACCTCTTCCGGCGTCCCTCCCCGCACCAGCCTCCCCCGGCTCAGGATATGGAGCCGATGGAGGAAGAGCGGCACCAGGTCGACGCTGTGGGTCGCCATGACGATGGTCACGCCATCCTCCTGGTTCAGCTTGAGGAGAAGCTCCATCATCCGGTACTCCCCCATAGGGTCGAGCCCGGCGGTCGGCTCGTCCAGCAGCAGGATCTCGTGCCCCATGGCCAGGAGCCCGGCGATACAGACCCGCTTTTTCTGGCCATAGCTGAGGGCGTGGATGCTCTTGGCCGCATATTCGGCCATCTCCACCTGGGCCAGGGCCGCCTCCACCCGCTGCCCGACCTCCTGTTCGTCAAACCCCATGTTGCGCGGCCCGAACGCCACATCCTCCCCCACCGAATGGGCAAAGAGCTGCTCGTCCGGGCTCTGGAACACCAGCCCCACCTTCCGGTAGATCTCGCGCGGATGGAGCCGCCGCACATCTTCGCCGTCCAGGGTGACCGTGCCGGTATAGTCCTTGATCAGACCGTCCATGATCTTCAGGAGCGTCGTCTTGCCCGAACCGTTGGCCCCCAGGATGCCGCAGAACTCGCCGGCCCGCACCGACAGCCGGATGTCCGAGAGCGCCACTGTGCCGTCGGGGTAGCCGAATCGGTCGAGATCGACCGCAATCCGCGTCAGATCCGCCACAAAACCCCCAGGCCCGCCACCACCAGCAGCGCGGCAGCAACCTCCGTGAGGCGAAACGGCTTATGCCTCATGAGTGGCATGGTGCCGTCGTAGCCCCGCTGCACCATGGCCGTGGTGATGGTCTGACTACTGTCGAACGCCTTGATCACCAGGGCGCCGGTCAGGGTGCCGAAGGAGGAGAGCCCCCGCCGGTATCCGGCGTAACCGAGCCGGTTCCGCTGGGCATGGTAGACCACCATGGCGTCTTCATACAGGACGAACAGGTAGCGCCAGGCAAAGAGCGCCACCTCGATCAGCCCCCGCGGCACCCGGAGCCAGGCGAGCGCCGCCATGGTCTCGGTAAACGAGGTGCTGAAACCGACCAGCGCCACCACGGAGACCGCGCCGACGATCCTGGCCGCGATCTGCATCCCCTCTCGCAGCCCGTCGCCGTAGCCGGTAATCTCCAGCCCGGCGACGGTACAGGAAAAGAGCGGATCGTGGCCACTGGTAAAGAGCTTTAACAGCAGCACCATGGCGGCAATGAAGAGCGGCTGGGCAAAGCGCGCCATAAGCAGTCGCACGCGGACCCCCAGGGCGAGGCAGAGCCCGGTGCCAAGGAACGCCACCAGGAGCGGGAAGGCCAGCCCGCGGTAGCTCAGCACCATCACCAGCAGGGCCAGGGTGCAGAAGAGCTTGACCCTGGCGTCGATGCGGGTGAGGAGATGCGTGGCGTCCTGGTGATGGATGATCGTTCTCATGGTAGCGGCTGTCCAAAAAGATTCATTACGGTGCCCTGGGAGGGACGGTCAACTGTCGCGTCGCTTCTCGCTCACCAACTTGCGCCAGGAATAACCGGCCACAAAGCCCCCGACTGCGCCTGCCAGCAGGAACACGAACAGCAGCAGATCCCCCTGGTCGGTGTTGATCAGGGGGGGGCTTGCCTCGCGGCCGTGCTCGCCGGCGATCTTCTCCACCACCGCCTCGTCAACGCCCGTCCAGGGCTTGGGGCCAAGGGTGAAGAAATAGAAGGTATAGAGCAGCGTCGGCAGGAGCACGAGGTGCAGCAGAAATATCTTCAGACGACGTTTACGATCAGGCATGGACGACTCCCTCCTGTTGGCTGATGACCTTCATCCTGACGAGGAGGTCGGGGCGTTTCCGATAGAGCAGCAGCACCATCCCGGCGGTCATGGCCCCTTCCAGCAGGCCGAGCGGCAGTTGGGTCGGGACAAAGGCAAGGACGATCCTGCCAACCAGGGGGAGGAACGGGGCATCCCCCCTGATGCCGGACGCCAGCTCCACCGAGGTGGTCAGGTAGGTGGCCCAGTCGGTGGCCAGGCCCGCGGCAAAGCCGGCCAGGCCCAGGCCCGCGCCCATGGCCCGCATCCCCCTGAAGGCGAACCAGCCGGCAAAGGAGCCGACCACCCCCATGGAGACGATGTCCGCCCCCAGGGTGGAGAGGCCGCCGTGGGCCAGGAAGAGGGCCTGGATCAGGAGCGCCACCGCCGAGATCAGGATGCTCAGGAGCGGGCCGACCAGGATGGCGGCGATGCCGGTGCCGCAGGGGTGGGAGCAGGTGCCGGCCGTGGGGACCGGGATCGGCATGCAGGAGATGATGAAGACCACCGCGGCCATCAGCCCGATGAGCGGCTTGATGGAGAGGTCCTCCCTCCCCAGGGCATTGAGCCGCCGGACGCCGAGCGCCACGAACGGTACCGCCACCGCGAACCAGCCCACAGCCCATGGCAGGGGGAGAATCCCCTCGGCAATGTGCATGGCATGGGCCGGAGCTGCACAGGCCAGCCAGGCCATGCCGCAGAGAAAGAGACGGAAAGAAACATTCCTGGCAGTTCGTGTCATGGGCATGCCTCGCTCCCTCAGATCTTGTCGCCGCTCAGGTCCGCCGCAAACAGTTTGCCGGCCCCGCGGGAGGCGCAGAAATCGCCGCACATGGTGCAGGTGGCCTCGTCCTCGGGGGTCCTGCTGGCGCGGATCGCCCTGGCATCCTCCGGATAGAGGGCCAGCTGGAACTGGGTATCCCAATCCAGGTCGCGGCGGGCCTTGGACATCGCCTTGTCGCGCTCCCTCCCCCGCTCCGGATACTTGTTCATGTCGCCGATGTAGGCGGCGATCTTTGCGGCCTTCACCCCCTGGCGGACATCCTCCTCGTTGGGGAGAGCCAGGTGCTCGGCCGGGGTGATGTAGCAGATAAGGTCGGCACCGAAACGGCTCGACTGGGCCGCGCCGATGGCGGCGGTGATGTGATCGAAGCCGGGCGCCACATCGGTGGAGATGGGGCCGAGCATGTAGTAGGGTGCGCCGCCGCTCATCCGCTTCTGCAGCTGAATATTCCCCTCCACCTCGTCCAGGGGAACGTGTCCCGGCCCTTCCACCAGCATCTGGCACCCCATGTCCCGGCCGATCTCGGCCAGTTCGCAGTTGATGAGCAGCTCCTGAATCTGGGCCCGGTCGGAGGAGTCGTGGATCGCGCCGGCGCGCAGGCCGTTCCCCAGCGACAGGACCGTGTCGTAGCGCTTGAGTATCTCCACCACCCGGTCGAATCTTTCGTAGAGCGGGTTCTCGCGCTTGTTGGCCAGCATCCAGGCCACCATGCTCACTCCACCCTTGGAGACCAGCCCGCCGTAGCGGTAGCCCTGCTTGCGCAGCCGCTCGATGGTGTAGAGGTTTATGCCGCAATGGACCGCCATGAAGGCCATGCCGTCGGCGCACTGCTGTTCGATCAGGTCGAAGAGCATCTCCTCGTCCAGCCGGTTCGGGTCGCCGTACTTGCGGGCCGCCTCGCAGAAGGCCTGGTAGAGCGGGACGTTTCCCACCGGCAGGTCGACCGCGGCGATCACCTCCTGCCTGACCCGGTTCAGGTCCCCACCCACGGAGAGCTCCATCAGGGTATCGGCCCCGGCCTCTTCCGCAGCCCTGGCCTTGCGCACCTCGGCCTGGTAGTCGACGATATCCGACGAGGTGCCGATTGAGGCGTTCACCTTGGTCCGCAGCCCCTTGCCGATCCCGATGGCCTTCGGCTTGCGCAGGTGATTCCAGGGGATGACGATCTTCCCCTCGGCCACCATCTGCCGGAGATATTCGGGAGCGACCTGCTCGTCTAGGGCAACGGCTTCCATCTGGGGGGTCAGGGTGCCCTGGCGGGCGTGTTCGATCTGGGTCTTCATCACTGCTCCTGTCTCTGGTAGTTCCGGCAATGTTCCACAAAATGCCCTGCCAGCTCCGGACAGCTGCCGAAGTGCAGGTGCAGGTACGAACCAAGGCAGTTCCGCACCCGGTACCCCTCCATCCCCAGCTCCGCGCTGCCCCGCCTGACCCGGAACAGCCGCTCGATCCCGGCCGGCATCTCGCTGATCTCCGAGTAATGGAACTCGTGGCCGCGGGCAACCATGCCCGGCCCGCCGATGACGCTCTTCCCGGCAAGCTCGATCTCGCGGTAGCCCAGGGCCTTGCGCCGCGGGAGCATGCGAGTGGTCACCGGGAAAACCCCGACAAAACGGTGGGTCGCCTCGATCGGCCCCTGAAGCGGCACCAGCCCTTCGGTCAGATACATGAAGCCACCGCATTCGGCGTAGACCGGCATCCCGTCCGCCGCAGCCAGGGCAATGGCCTCCTTCATGGAGAGGTTGGCCGCCAACTCCCCGGCAAAGAGCTCGGGATAGCCGCCGGGCAGGTAAAGCCCCTGTAGATCGGACGGCAGCGTTTCATCGCGCAGGGGCGAGAACGGGACGATCTCGGCCCCGGCAGCAGCCAGCAGGCGGAGGTTGTCCTCGTAGACGAAGCAGAATGCCTCGTCGCGTGCGACACCGATACGCACCGGCGCAGAGCCGGCAGCGGCAGGGAGATCCCGAAGCGTCCCGGCCGCCGGTCCGGGGGAGTCGGCAACAGCCCAGAGCAGGCCGAGGTCCAGCGAATCCTTGATAACATTCACGAGATGGTCGAGAAACTGGGCGGGCAGCCGGTTTTCCTCGGCGGTGACCAGCCCCAGGTGGCGGGACGGGATATCCAGCCGGTCGTCGGCAGGAATGCAGCCGAGCACCGGCAGTGCCGGCTCTGCCGCTTCCATGGCCTCACGGAGAATTCTGGCGTGACTGTCGCTCGCCACGTTATTGAAGATCACCCCGACCAGCCGGACATCGGGATCGAAGGAGGCAAAGCCCCTGACCAGGGCTGCCACGCTGCGGGCCTGGCCGCGGGCGTTCACCACCAGGACCACCGGCGCGCCGGTCAGCTTGGCGATCTGGGCCGTGCTCCCCTCTTCAGAACGGCCACCGAAGCCATCGAACAGCCCCATGACCCCTTCGATTACCGCAATATCGGCATCTTCGGCATGGAGGGAAAAGGTTTCCCGGACAAACGCGGGACCGCACATCCAGCCGTCCAGGTTGATGGAGGGCCGGCCGGTCACCAGGCGATGGTAGCCGGGATCGATGAAATCGGGGCCGACCTTGAACGGCGCAACCCGCAGCCCCCGCAGCTTCAGCACCTCCATGATGCCGATGGTGACGGTGGTCTTGCCCGAGCCGCTCTGGGGGGCGGCAATGATGATGGATTTCAAGGAGATCCCCTCTCAGCCGTTCAACAGTTTCACGACCGTGGCGCCATCCGCGTAATAGTCGATGATGTTCAGGCAGCAGTACTGCTGCTCGATGGCAAAGAGCGACGACAGCGGGGCACCGATGGCATTGAGCAGCACCACCCGGTTGGCGCCGCCATGGGCAACCACCAGCACCTCTTCCCCCCGGTGGCGGGCGACGATCCCTTGGATGGCGGGGATCAGCCGCGCCTCCAGATCGAGCAGGTTTTCCCCGCCGGGGACCCGGTAGTTGACGATATCTGCCAGCCTGGCAGACCACTGCTCCGGATATTTCTCCTGGATCTCGGTCCAGGTCATCCCCTCCCAGAGACCGATGTTGAGCTCGCGCAGTGCCGGGTCCAGCACCGGCTGCAGCCCGAGATAGCCGCCGAGGATCTCCCCCCCCACCCGGCAACGGGTCAGGTCGCTGGAGTAGCAGGCAGAGATCTTAGCCCCGGCCAGCCGTTCCTTGAATGCGTGGTACTGCGCCACCCCCCGCTCGCTGAGGGAAACGTCGGCATGGCCGTTGTAGCGCGGGGTACCGGCACCCTGCACCTCGCCGTGCCTGATCAGGTAGAGTCTCGTCCTGGCGGTCACATCGTTCTCCTTGCTTTTCATGAAATCCGGTGCAGCGCCAGCAGCACCAGCAGGCAGCCGACCTCGCCCAGTTCGCTGACGCAGCCGATGACGTCGCCGGTGATCCCCCCCAGCCTGCGCTGGAAGTACCAGCGGCAGAGCCCGGCAAAGGCGAAGACCGCCGCGGCTGCGGCCACCCCCGGCCAGGAAAGGGTCAGGAAGGAAATCCCCAGGGTCACCGGGAATGCGACGGCGAGCTGCACGCCGCCGACGCCAGTGATGAACGCCGCGCCCAGTCCGTCCTGACGCGCCCGACGGGCACCGACGGTTACGAGTACCTGGCTGCAGCGGGCCACGCAGGGGAAGAGGAGCAGACTCCCCCGTTTCCATTCCGGTGCCATGGCCAGAAGCGCCTGGTATTTGAGCGCAAGGACGAGCAGAAGCCCCACCGCCCCCACCGCGCCGATCCGGGAATCCTTCATCACCGCCAGGAAGCGCTCTCGCCCCCCGCGCGCCGCCAGACCGTCGCAGACATCGGCCAGGCCGTCCAGATGGAGCCCGCCGGTCACCAGGGCCAGGAGCGCCACCAGGATCAGGTCCCCCACGGCCGGCGGCAGCAGTGGATCGAGCAGCCACTGGGCACCGACCAGCAGAAGCCCCAGGGTCAGCCCCACCAGCGGAAACAGGGCCATGGAGCGCCCCAGGTCCCGCTCGTCGCAGCGAAGCTGGAACGGCAGCGGGATGATGGTGAGAAACTGCAGGGCAATGAAATAGAGGCGCATGGTTCTCCGTAGGGACAGGCCTGTGTGCCTGCCCTGGGCGGCCACATAGGGCCGCCCCTACATGTTCTGTTCTGCCACGCCGGCCTGATCGAAGGTCGCCATCTCCGTGAGCACCTTCACCCCCGCCTCGATGAGCCCCATGGCCAGGGCTGCGCCTGTCCCCTCCCCGAGCCGCAGTTGGAGGTCGAGGATCGGTTCCAGCCCGATCCGCTCCAGCATGAAGGCATGACCGATCTCCACCGAATTGTGGGCGGCAAAGAGATACTCCTTTACCAGCGGCTGCAGTTCATAGGCAACGAGCGCCCCGGCAGTGGAGATGAAACCGTCCACCACCACCGGAATCCGGTTGGCCGCCGCCCCCAGCACCAGCCCGGCAATACCGGCGATCTCCAGCCCACCCACCTTGGCCAGCACATCGAGCGGGTCGCCGGGGTCGGGCCGGTTCAGGGCGAGCCCCTGTTCGATCACCCGGACCTTGTTGGCCAGGGCGGCATCGTTGATGCCGGTGCCGCGGTGGGTAACCTCCTGCACCGTTTTGCCGGAAAAGGCGGCAATGATCGCCGACGAAGGGGTGGTATTGCCGATCCCCATCTCGCCGGTGCCGAGCATAGCGATCCCTTCCCGCTTGGCGTCGATCGCCAGGCCGATCCCCGCCTCCAGGGCCGCCGTCGCCTGTTCGCGGGTCATGGCCGGACCTTTCGCAAAGTTGCGGGTCCCCCATGCCACCTTGCGGCCCAACAAGCCGGGAAGAACCCCAAAGTCGTGATCGACCCCCATATCCACCACCCTGACCTCGACTCCGCTGTGACGGGCCAGGACATTGACCCCGGCGCCGCCGGCCAGGAAGTTGAACACCATCTGCGGGGTCACCTCCTTGGGAAAGGCGGAAACCCCTTCCTCGACAATGCCGTGGTCCCCGGCAAAGGTGTAGATGACCTTGCGAGAGGTATCGGGAGCGAGGGTGCCGCTGATGGCTGCGAAACGACGGGCGAACTCTTCCAGCCGTCCCAGGGAACCCAGCGGTTTCGTCTTGTTGTCCAGCTTTGCCTGGGCACGGGCCATCAGATCGGCATCCACCGGACAGATGGCAGCCAGCGTATCCTGTAACAGGCTCATCGTTTGTCTCCTCCTATTTCTCATCCGGTGTTTCCGGACGGGAACTATTTCAGTCTCAGCGGCAGCCCGGCGATCGTGACATAGACATCGTCGGCAGCCGCGGCCAGAAGCTGGTTCGCCTCACCGCTCAGGTCGCGGAAGATCCGGGCAAGACGGTTTTCCGGCACGATCCCTTGTCCCACCTCGTTGGTCACCAACACCACCGTGCTCTGCAAAGCGGGAAGCTGCCTCGTCAACTCTTTGACAGCGGCGAGGGCCGGCGCCGGGTCATCGGCGCACAGCAACAGGTTGGTGAGCCAGAGGGTCACGCAATCGACCAGCAGCGCAGCATGACGGCCATCGTGCTCTGCAAGGACGCGTGACAGCTCCAGTGGCTCCTCGATGGTCTGCCAGCGGTCGCCGCGACGCTCCTGGTGACGGCTGATCCGTGCAGCCATCTCCGCATCGCCGGCCGTGGCGGTGGCGATATAGCCGAGAGGCGCACCGCACGCCTCGGCAAGCTGTTCCGCGAGCCGGCTCTTGCCGCTGCGGGCACCGCCGGTGACCAGTATGGTCTTTCCCATTTCCTCTTCTCCGGACGCGCCTGTAGAGGCGCAGATAGTTTCCATCCGGAAACTCCGGATGAGAAACTATTGGTTCCCGGATCGGAAAGGAGGGATTTTTCGTCCTGGCAAGGAAATCAAGGGATTGCGCGGAGGCGTACATCGGTACGCCGCACAAGCAATCCCGCAGATTGACGCCGCCAGGGCGGAAAAGAACCCTTTCCGGACGGGAACTAGATAAACAAAAACCCCGCTCCGATAGGGAGCGGGGTGGATTCACGGGATGGAGAAAGCCGCCCGGCGCCTCTCCCTCGGAGGTCACGTGCCGACAAGCAACCAGGCAGGTCTCCTGACTTACGGGTCGTCTTACTTGCCGCGCCTTCCCGGTCGAAAGCGCTGCTGCTCGCTTTCAAAATGGAATCCAGTGGCGTTGTGCGGCGTTCATCACCGTTCACAGTTGCGGGACAGTGGGGGATTCGCACCCCCTTCCCTATTATCACCCATGCCGCTCTTGCGGCGAGGGTGCACCTGGTTACCGACTATTCGATTATGGCCGTAGTTGTAACAGACGAGTTGGGATAAAGTCAAACGGATTGTGGAGCAAGCAGGGGCTCCACCGCCTGCCAGATCTCCTCGATCCCCTCGCGGGAAAGTGCCGAAAAAAAGAGGAGTTCCGTCTCGCTGACCTGCAGTGTCCGAGCAATGACCTGGGCCTGCCGCTTGCGCTCGTTCTTCGACACCTTGTCGCACTTGGTCACCACGAAAACGGGCCGGATGCCAAAGGACTGGAGGAACTGGAGCATCTGGAGATCCTCGGCGCTCGGCACCCTCCTGACGTCGAGGATGAGCACCACCCCCTGCAGGGTGGGGCGCGAACCGAGATACGCCTGCATCATCGGCCCCCATCCCTTTTTCACAGCCAGCGGGACTTTGGCAAAGCCGTAGCCGGGCAGGTCGACCAGCATGAAGGCCTCGTTGACCACGAAGAAATTGATCAGCTGGGTTCGGCCGGGTGTATTGCTGGTCCGCACCAGGTTCTTGCGATTGACCAGCAGATTAATCAGAGACGACTTCCCCACGTTGGACCGCCCCACAAAGGCGATCTCGGGAAGCTCCGCCTCCGGGTACTGGTCCGGCTTGACGGCACTTTTCACAAACGAGACATTTTTTATGACCACGCATTTCTCCTTATGCTGCACGCTCTTATGCGGCAGACCGTGCCCTGGCGGCTAAAGATGCTGGCAGAGTTGCCGATTGATAGTATAGTTCAATATACAACACAGTATGAATGGGCGCAGTGTCCAGTTGCAACCATTACGGAGCGCGTACAATGATGAACAAGGAACTAGAACTGGCTATCCAGACAGCAGGTGACCTGCCGACCATCCCGGTGGTTGCCACCCGCGTCATGCAGCTGATCGAGAGCGAGTGCGCGACCGCCGATGAACTGGCCAAGATCGTGGCATCAGACCCGGCAGTTGCCGCACGGGTCCTGAAAATATCCAATTCTTCCTTTTATGGCTGCCAGCGCCAGGTACAGACCCTCTCCAGCGCCATTGTCCTGCTCGGCTTCAACACCCTGAAGAGCCTTGTCATTGCGGCGTCGGTGAAGCAGGTCTACAAGCCGTTCGGCCTCACCGAAAAAATGCTCTGGGAACACTCCTTCGGCGCCGGGCTCGCAGCCAGGATCATTGCCTCGCGGACACGTCTCGCCAACGAGGAGGAGGCGTTCCTTGCCGGGATGTTCCACGATATCGGCAAGATCATCATGAACACCCTGGACCGGGACAAGTTCCAGGTGGTCATGCAGCGGTGCTACAACGACGGCCTCCCGTTCGAGGACGCGGAAAAAAGCATCTATCCCTTTTCCCACGCCGAGGTGGGCGCCTATGTCATCCGCAAATGGAACTTTCCCGAGACGCTGACCCACGTCATCATGAAACATCACAGCCTGGACTTTTCCCCCTCCGACGACGACTACGAGATCAAGCTGACGGCCGTGGTCAGCCTGGCCGACCAGTTCTGCAAGCGACTCGGCATAGGCGAACGTCAGCCGTGGGAGGATCTGGACCCCACCCAGAGCAAGGCCGCCGAAATCACCAAACTGGGCGAAGCCCGCATCAACGAATTGCTGGAGATCTTCTGCGAGGCATTTGAGCGGGACCAGCCGGCCTTTTCCTAGTCACTCCCCTTTTCATCGACATCCGGCGCCTTCAGCAACGGCACGTCAGCGGGAATCACTTCATCCTTTTCTGCACGGGAAAGCTGGCGCGCCTCCTTGGACAAGGTGACCGTATCCCGGCCACTTCGCCTGCGCCGGAGTTTCCCTTCCTCCCCTTGCCGTTCAGGCTTCCTCCGCTCGGCCCCCACCGGTCGAACCGCCCAGATGCCGCCAATCGGGTCGTCAGGTTGTCCCATATCTCTCCCTCCATGCCTTCCCGCTCGTCCTCGCCATTCAAATAGCCGGCTGTGAATTCTGACGCATATTCTTCAAAATATTGACATGTTTCCGGGTCCGTATCGAATATAGCACACAATTCAGCATGTTACATGCAACTTTCCATTGGTATGAAAGTTGCGGATCTGATGCGTCAGCCATTGACAGCACCTTACGACCTAACGGTCAGGAGATACGCGCATGCACTGCAGAATCTGCGAAACACCCATCGAACCGTTCATCTCATTCGGGAACATGCCGATAGCCAACGGTTTCCTCACCCCGGACGCCTTTGCCGCGGAATATTTCTTTGAACTGGCCACCGGATTCTGCTCCACCTGCGGAATGGTGCAGCTGATCGACCAACCGGCACGGGAGCAGATGTTCAACGAACAGTACCACTTTTTCTCCGGCACTTCGACCTTGATGGCACGGCATTTCCAGGAATTCGCCGCTACCGTTCAGAGCGGACATCTGCAGGGTCCCGACCCCTTTGTGGTCGAGATCGGCAGCAACGACGGCATCATGCTGCAGCATTTTGCCAACGCCGGCATCCGCCACCTGGGGGTCGAGCCCTCGGCCAATGTCGCCGCAGTGGCAAAAGCCAAAGGGGTCAACACGGTCTGCAGCTTCTTCGACGATGCCCTGGCCAGGGAGATCGTTGCCGAATACGGCCAGGCAGATGCCTTCATCGCTGCCAACGTCATGTGCCACATCCCCTATTTCCACTCGATCATCGCCGGGATCAAAACGCTCCTCAAACCGTCAGGCGTCGTCATGTTCGAGGACCCCTACCTGGGGGATGTGATCGAACGGACCTCCTACGACCAGATCTACGACGAGCACGTCTTCCTCTTTTCCCTCAAATCCATCAGCCATGCCTTTGAACAGCACGGCTTCGAGCTGGTGGATATTGCTCCGCAGGAGACCCATGGCGGATCGATGCGCTACATCCTTGCCTACAAAGGGACCAGGCCCGTGAGCGACCGTCTGGTCCGTCAGCGGGCCAAGGAAGAGACACTCGGGCTGCACAGGGCTGAGACCTTCGACCTGTTCCGCTCAAACTGCGAACGGTCAAGGGATGCCCTGCGAGCGGTTCTCGACAGATGCAGCCGGGACGGGAAGCGGGTCGTCGGCTACGGTGCCACCTCCAAGAGCACGACCGTCATCAACTACTGCGGCATCACGCCCGACCACCTGGCATTCATAAGCGATACCACGCCGATAAAGCAAGGAAAATTCAGCCCCGGCGCCCATATCCCGGTCAGGCCGTACGCAGAATTCGCACAACAGTATCCCGACTATGCCCTGCTGTTCGCCTGGAACCACAGCCGGGAGATCATGGCCAAGGAAGGGTCGTTCCTGGCAGCGGGCGGCAAATGGATCGTCTATGTCCCCGAGGTGAAGATCATGCAGGGAAGCAGCGAGGCGAGCCAATGATCGACGGCGTGATGGCAAAGGCCCTGGTGACCCACACCGACGAGCGGGGGTTCTTCCGCGAGATCATCCGGGTTACCGACGATTTCTTCGCGGAGGGGTTCGGCCAGTGGAGCCATTCGCTCATGTACCAGGGGGTGGCAAAGGCCTGGCACATCCACCAAAGCCAGGTGGACTGGTGGTACGTGGCGGGAGGGGTCCTGAAGGTGGCACTGCACGACATGCGGGAGGGATCGACCTCGCAGGGGCAGACCATGGAACTCCTCATGGGGGACAACCAGCCGGCTCAAGTGCTGCGCATCCCTCCGGGGGTCGCCCATGGCTGCAGATGCCTCTGCGGGCCGGCGCATCTCTTTTACGTCACCTCGACGACCTACGATCCCAAGGAAGAAGGAAGAGTCCCCCATGACGACCCGGCAATCGGGTACGATTGGCAACGCCTCCCCCTGATTTCGTAACACAGGCCCTTGCCTATGGAGAATAGATGACTCAACGCATCCTCATCACAGGCGGTGCCGGCTATCTCGGCTCCATCCTTTCCGAACACCTCCTGGACCGGGGTTACCGGGTAACCGTGCTGGACAACCTGATGTACGGGGAACAGAACCTCTTTCACCTCTGCGCCAATCCTGAGTTCGATTTCGTCTATGGCGACGCACGCGATGAGGCGCTGGTCAGCCGGCTCGTGGCCAAGGCCGATGTCATCATTCCACTGGCAGCAATCGTCGGCGCTCCCGGATGCGATCGCGACCCGCTGATGGCTACCTCAGTGAATCTCGATGCCATCCGGATGATCAACCGGCTCCGCAGCCCCTCCCAACTGGTCGTCTACCCCACCACCAACAGCGGCTACGGCACCAAAACCGGCGACCTCTTCTGCACCGAAGAGACACCACTCGAACCGATCTCGCTCTACGGCCGGACCAAGACCGACGCCGAAGCAGATGTCCTTGCCACTGCCAACAGCATTACCCTGCGCCTGGCAACGGTATTCGGCATGTCGCCGCGCATGCGGATGGACCTTCTGGTCAATCACTTCGTCTATGCCGCCCTGACCGACCGCTACCTGGTCATCTTCGAAAAGGATTTCAAGCGAAACTATGTCCATATCCGCGATGTTGCCGATTGCTTCATCCATTGCATAGAAACCGCCCCAACAATGGTGGGAAGGCCCTACAACGTCGGTCTGGACGATGCCAACCTCTCCAAGGAAGAACTCGCCCTGAAGATCAGGGAACATGTTCCCGGCTTCTTCATCCATTGCGCCGAGATCGGCAGCGACCCGGACAAGCGGAACTACATCGTTTCCAACCAGCGGCTGCGCGAAGCGGGATTCGAGGCCCGGCGCTCCCTTGACATCGGCATTCGGGAGCTGATCAAGGGGTTCGCCATGCTGGGGCGCACCCCACGCAAGAATATCTGATGAACCGGTATGCGGACATCACCGCCGTCGTCCTGGCCGGAGGCCTGGGGACGCGGCTGCGCGATGCGGTTGCCGACCGCCCGAAGGTGCTGGCAGAGGTCAATGATCGGCCCTTCATCACCTACCTGCTGGACCAACTGGCCGATGCGGAGGTCCACCGGGTCGTCCTCTGCACCGGCTACATGGCGGAGCAGGTCAGCGCTACCCTCGGCGGAAGCTATCGCGGCATGGAGCTACTCTATTCGCCGGAAAACTCCCCGCTCGGCACCGGCGGGGCGCTGCGGCTGGCACTGCCGCTCATTGGATCAGATCCGCTGCTGGTAATGAACGGCGATTCCTATTGCCAGTCCGACCTCGCACGGCTGCTGGACGCCCACCGGGCAGGGCAAGCCGCTGCGTCGCTCGTCCTTGCCAGGGTGGAGGACGTTGGCCGTTACGGAGCCGTGGATGTTTCAACGGCAGGGGTCATCACCCATTTTTCCGAAAAAGGGAGCCGCCAGGGGCACGGGTTGATCAATGCGGGGATCTATCTGATCAACCGTGCTGTCATTGAAGCAATCACCGGCAACGAGGCGGTTTCGCTGGAACGGGAGATCTTTCCCGCACTGATCAGCAGGCACGACCTGCAGGGAGTAGTCACCAGGGGCAGGTTCATCGATATCGGCATTCCATCCGACTACTTTGCCGCATCTGCATTTTTCAACGAACTTCCCGGTACTCTTTGCAACAGGGGGGAAACATGATCATAAGCAGAACTCCGTTCAGGATCTCATTCTTCGGTGGCGGTACCGACTACCCCGGCTGGTACCAGAAACATGGCGGTGCAGTGCTGGCGACAACCATCGACAAGTACTGCTACATCACCTGCCGCTACCTGCCACCGTTTTTCGAACACAGGAACCGCATTGTCTATTCGCGCATCGAAAGCTGCCTATCGATCGACGAGATCCAGCACCCAGCCGTCCGTGAGGTCCTCCGTTTTCTTAAGATCAATCGGGGTATCGAAATCCATCACGACGGCGACCTGCCTGCCCGAAGCGGCATGGGTTCCAGCTCCGCCTTTACGGTCGGACTACTCAATGCGCTCTATGCCCTGAAAGGGTACATGCCGACAAAGCAGCAACTGGCAATAGAGAGCATTTATATCGAACAGGAGATGATCAAGGAAACCGTCGGCTCACAGGATCAGGCCCTGGCTGCCTACGGTGGATTCAACCATATCCAGTTCCTGCAGAATGGCGAAATCTCGGTCCGACCGGTTATCATGACCGCCGAACGGGTACGCGAGCTCAATTCTCACCTGATGCTGTTCTACACCGGCATCAAGCGAACGGCAGCCGACGTTGCCGACAGCTATGTGCACGATCTCGAGTCCAAACGACGCCAGTTACGGATCATGAAGGACCTGGTGGATGAAAGCCTGTCACTGTTGAACGGAGGCAGTGACCTTGCCGGATTCGGCGACCTCATGCACGAGGCATGGCAGGCCAAGCGCTCCCTGAGCACCAGCGTCAGCAATGGTGATGTGGACCAGATGTATGAAGCAGCAAGATCTGCCGGGGCCATCGGGGGGAAGATCACCGGTGCCGGCGGTGGCGGGTTCCTGCTGCTGTTCGTGCCGCCGAGCCAACAGGTCGCGGTTCGCAAAAAGCTCGACAAGCTCATCCACGTACCGTTTGCCTTCGATTCCAGCGGCAGCCAGATAGTCTATTTCCAGCATGAGGAAGATTATTCAGGCATTGAAAAGCAGCGGAGTGACGCCATCGCCCCTTTTCGGGAGTTGTCCGTGATTGAAGGAAGAGCGAAATGAGCATGGCTTGCACCGCGAACCCATCTCTCCCTGTGGGTAAACTCGAAGAGCTCGCCAGGGAGATACGTGGCGAATGCCTCACGTTGGCACACCAGTCCGGCGAAGGGCACCTGAGTTCCAGTCTCTGCCAAATCGAACTGTTAACGGCGCTCTATTTTGCCTTTATGAATCTATCCGGTACGCAAGAGCAGCGTGACCGCTTCATCCTCTCCAAAGGGCATGGATGCCTTTCGTGGTATGTAGCCCTGGCGAAACATGGCGACATCCCTGCTGAATGGCTGTCAAGTTATGCCAGGGAAGGGAGCCCACTTCCCAACCACCCGTGCAAACACTCCCTGCCAGTCTCCATCACGTCGGCCGGCAGCCTTGGCCAAGGACTGGGGATAGCAACCGGCATCCTCTATGGGCTACGGCTCAAGAGAGAATTGGAACCGCGCTGCGTGGTTCTCATGGGTGACGGGGAATGCAACGAAGGGAGTGTGTGGGAATCCGCCATGTTTGCTGCTGCCCAAAAGCTCGACAATCTGCTGGCCATTGTCGATAACAACGGCATCCAGGCCGTCGGCAAGTCGGACGAGATCATGGGCCACACCGATCTGTCTGAAAAATTCCGGGCATTCGGCTGGGACGCCGTAACCATTGACGGCAACAGCATACCGCAGATTCTCGAAACGCTTACCCGGTTTCCGTTCACCAAAGGCAAACCCTCGGCAATCATCGCCCGGACGCGCACGATGGTCCCTTTTATGGACGGCAAGGTCCTGTGGCACTATCGCGTTCCTTCCGCTGAAGAGCTGGAGACCGCATTGCAGGATCTGCAGCCGTCATTACCCTGAAAGGTAGCTTCATGCGTCGCGCATTTGTAGATGCACTCTATTCGCTGGCCGAACAAGATCCCAGGGTTGTATTTCTGACCGGTGACATGGGATTTGAAATGTTTGAGGCGTTTTCGCAAAAATACCCCGGCCGCTATGTGAATGTCGGTATTGCAGAAGCTCAAATGGTTTGCGCTGCCGCCGGTCTTGCCCTAGAAGGGTTCAGGCCGGTCATTTATTCGATTGCTTCTTTTGCCACAGGCCGGCCCTATGAACTGATCAAGATATCCCTCGGGTACCCGTCCCTGCCGGTCGTCATCATCGGTGCCGGCGGAGGCTACTGCTATTCGGCCAGTGGCCCGACCCATCACGCCGCAGACGACATTGCCCTTATGGCGCTGATTCCGGGGATGACAGTCGTCGCCCCCGGAGACCCGGGCGAGGTCACGGCATTGTTGCCGCAACTCCTTCAGCTCGATTCGCCTTCATACATGCGGATCGGGAAATTCGGGGAGCCGAAGTACAGCGCCGATGAAGCGATATTGCTCGGCAAGGCCCGTTGTCTGGCAGCAGGTGAGGGTGTGGCCATTTTAACGACCGGGGAAATGGCACCCATTGCCCTTTCAGCACTTTCCACTCTCAGAAACGAGCACCAAAAGTCCCCGGCGCTGTTTCAATTTCATACCGTCAAACCGATTGATGCGGAACGACTGATAGCACTGGCCAAATCAGTGAGCCAGCTTATCGTTGTTGAGGAATCCGCACCATCAGGCGGGTTGTATGCAGCCGTGATTGCGCAGATGGCACAACATGGGATCAGGACCCCGATAGTTCGCCTCGGCCCCCCGGATGAGTGGGTACTCGGCAATCCGCAACGAAACAATCTGCGGACACGCTATGGGTTCGATAGCCACGCCATCGTCAGGCAGGTTCTTGAAGCGTATAGAAATATCTGACATCTCCCTTTCTCAAGCCAAGGAGCTGCTGCCATGCAAGAACGAAACGAATTCAAAATAACGACGTTCGGTCCTCCTGAAGAGGATACTCGCCGTGACAGATTAAAGGACCTGTTTGACGCCTGGCCCATCAACCCCAAGGAGTTTTTCCTCAATCTGGGGCTGTTCCTGCCCCCGCAAACCCTTTCGCGTATCCTGTTCATGCACCATCTCTACTCGCAGATCCTTGATGTTCAGGGAGTCGTTATTGAATTCGGCTGTCGATGGGGACAGAACCTTTCACTGTTCTCTTCATTGCGTGGCATTTACGAACCGTACAACCGTTTACGAAAGATCATCGGCTTCGATACTTTCGAGGGGTTCATCAAGGTCAGCGACAAGGACCACCAATCCCTGTCTCAAGGTGATTATGCCGTTGCCAAAGATTACCAAAACTACCTGGAGAGGCTCTTGTCCCTGATGGAACAGGAGAGCCCATTACCCCATATCAAGAAGTTTGACATCATCAAGGGGAATGCCCCGGATATGCTTGCGAAATACCTTCAGGAACACCCGGAAACGGTTGTTGCCCTGGCCTACTTCGACATGGATCTCTATGAGCCGACCCGCGATTGTCTCTCGATTATCCGACCCTACCTGACAAAAGGGAGCGTGCTCGGTTTCGATGAACTCAATGACTCTCTCTGCCCGGGCGAAACAGTGGCAGTCCGTGAGATCTTTGGCTTGGGCAATCTCCGTATCAAGCGATTTCCCTATAATTCTCGTACGTCATACACGGTTATTGAGTAATCCCGGCAACATCACATGGGTGCCGGTAGAAACAGAACAAGCACGGAGATTGAATGACACAGGACGGGATTGATCTGATCTTAATTAACCCAGGTGGACGCTTGAGCATCTACCAGGAATTGGGGTCAACACTGTCTGCAATCGAACCCCCCGTCTGGGCGGGATTGATGGCAACCTATCTCCGTTTGAAGGGTTTTTCCGTCGCGATTCTCGATGCCAATGCCGAGGAGCTTTGCCCTGAAGAAGTGGTCGATCGAATCAAAGCCATCTCTCCTCTGCTGTCGGCGGTTGTCGTCTACGGCCAGAACCCCTCTGCATCGACCCAGGTCATGCAATCCGCAGGAGCGATCTGCACGGCGATCAAACAGTGGAATGCCGGAGCAAAGACCCTTCTGGTCGGTGGCCATGTCGCTGCTCTGCCGGAACAGACGCTTAGTGAGGAAGCTGCCGATTTCGTCTGCGACGGTGAAGGGCCTGTTACCATTCTGGAACTGCTGCACCACCTGCGAGGGGACGGCCGCCCCCTGGAGTCAGTACGCGGTCTGCTGTACTCCGCTGGAGACAACGTCGTACATACCTCCCCGGCGCCCCTGGTTACCGACCTGGACAAGGATATGCCCGGTATCGCCTGGGACCTCCTGCCGATGGGCAGATACCGGGCGCATAACTGGCATTGTTTCAACGGGGTGGAGCGAACGCCGTATGCAGCGATCTACACCTCACTCGGTTGCCCATGCCGATGCAGCTTCTGCTGCATCCAGGCACCATTCAAAAGCGGTGAACCGGTATCCGGCTATGGGAGGGAAATCAACAGTTACCGCCTCTGGAGCCCCCAGGCAGTCATCGCCGAGATCGACATCCTGGTAAATCGATACGGGGTAAAAAACATCAAATTTGCCGATGAGCTGTTCATTCTCAAGCAGAACCATTATGAAGGCATCTGCGACCTGATCATCCAGCGTGGTTACGACCTCAATATCTGGGCCTATGCACGGGTCGACACCCTGAATGATTCCACCCTCGAAAAGCTGAAGTTAGCCGGGGTCAACTGGCTCGCCCTGGGGATCGAGTCTGCCAGCAGCAGGGTACGGGATGCCGTTGCAAAAGGGATTGATCGGAATAAAATTGTGGCCGCCGTCCACAAAATCCGCCAGGCCGGCATCAATATCGGTGCAAATTATATCTTCGGCCTGCCTGAAGACGATCTCGAAAGCATGAAGGAAACATTGAATCTTGCGCTGGAGCTGAATACAGAGTGGGCCAACTTCAACTGCGCCATGGCCTACCCCGGTTCGCAGCTCTACCGGCAGGCGGTGGAGGAGGGGTGGCAACTCCCCGAGGACTGGAGCGGCTATTCCCAATATTCGTTCAACTCCCTGCCACTCCCGACACGGCATCTGTCCGCGGCAGAAGTCCTGCGATTCCGCGATGCCGCCTTTCATGCCTATTTTACCAACCCACGCTATCGATCCCTGATCGGGCAGAAATTCGGCACACAGGCACTTGAACAGATCAAGGCAATGACGCAGCAACAGCTGCAACGGAAATTTGCGTAACGACGAGGGGTCTTCAATGGCAGTACAGGTTCCTTTCGGAACGATAACGATTACCGACACAGCCAAGCGCCTGATCAACGAGGCCTTGGATACCAAGCGCATTTCCTGCGGCAGATTGGTGCGCCAATTCGAGGACCAGTTCGCTGCATTGCTCGGGGTCCAAGAGGCGGTTGCCGTCAGCAGCGGAACCGATGCGGACATCCTAGCCCTGGCGGTGCTCCATGATCTGGGGGCCAAGCGGGGAGATGAAGTCATCGTGCCGGCGCTCTCCTTTGTCGCCACCGGCAACGCCGTGGTCCATGCAGGATTCACCCCGGTCTTCGTCGATATCGAGCGGGAGACCCTCAACATCGATCCGACCAGGATCGAAGCGGCCATCACCGAAAAAACCCGCGCCATCATGCCGGTCCACCTGATGGGCAAACCGGCGGAGATGGACACCATCAATGCCATTGCCAAGCGGTACAACCTGCTGGTGGTGGAAGATGCCGCCGAGGCACATGGCGCCTTGTACAAGGGGAAACCGGCAGGCACGCTGGCCGACCTGGCCGCCTTCAGCACCTATGTGGCCCACATCATCACCACCGGCGAAGGCGGGATCGTCACCACCAACAACGAGGGATACGGCGACATCCTCCGCTCGCTCCGTTCCCACGGCCGCAACTGCACCTGCAAGCACTGCATCCTCAACAGCGGCACAGACTACTGTGCCAAGCGCTTCCGCGGCGAAGGAGGAGAAGATATCCGTTTCACCTTCGACCGCATCGGCTATTCCTGCAAGATGAACGAACTGGAGGCGGCCATCGGCATCGGCGCCCTGGAAGAGTATCAGGCGATTTTGAAAAAACGGCACGACAACCTGATCCATGTTCTCGAAAGGTTCGACAGATTTGCCCCCTACCTTTCCACCATCCGGGAGGAGGCTCACGAACAGATCGGACCGCATGCCATTCCTATCGTTGTCAATGAAGAGGCGAGCTTCACCAGGGCGGAACTCACGCAGTTTCTCGAACTGCACGGCATCGAGACCCGTACACTGTTCGCCTCCATGCCGACCCAGTGTCCCGGCTTTGCATACCTGGGCTATACACCCGGCCAGTTCCCGCAGGCGGAATACATGGGCCTGAACGGCCTTCATATCGGCGTTCACCAAGATGTCGGTATCGAGCAAATGGACTATGTGCTCGCCACTATTGATCGTTTCCTGACTACTCACCAAGCATAGCATGAAGGGATAAGTCATCATGCAATCAAAGAAGCAAACGATCCACGATATAATTGCTGAAAAGACCTCTTTTGAAGAACTTTCAAATTTGGTGCAATTCTATCTCCAGTCAAACGACCATGCATCGGCCCAAATCGTCCTCGAACGGGCAAAAGAAGTGATCGGGCTTGCCGATGTCGATGTCCAGCTCGCAGAAGGGAAATCCCCCTCCATACGTCATCAGTCCGGGACAACGGTCTATGACGAGGCGCTCCGCAAGGGGCGCTGGGTCTGCCGCTACTGGTCCAGTGATGGAAAGATCTCACCGGAATTTCACGTCAACGAGCCGTTATATGACACCATGGTGACACTCCCGCTCCACACCTTCTGCCTGGAGCTGGACGGGCAGTCGCTGCATACCCACTGGGAGTGGCAGGGGGCCACAGTCCGGCTGGAGCAGGAACTGCGGAGCATTCATAGTATCGTCAAGCTCCGGCACCAGATTCGCCCTGTTGAAGTTGAAATCCATACCAGACTCAATGGCACGCCATTTCTCGCTCGCTGGCTGACCGTGACCAACCTGGCTGACCGGCCGGCGGCCCTCTCTTCCGTTGCTTCATGGTCAGGCCCGCTCTGGACGAAAAAATACACCGGGTACTACCTCCAGGAGAAGCCGGAGCACCCCTTCCACCTCGGTTACTATGCCAGCAGCCTTTCCCACTGGGAAGGGGACTTTGCCTGGCAACCCCTCTCAAACGGCATCCAGAAGATCTCTGGCCGGCGAGGACACTCCGGCTACGGGCTCCCTTTCTTCATCGTCCGTAACACCACCACCGGCGAGCATTTCGTCTGCCACCTGGCCTGGACCGGCAACTGGGCGGTGGAGCTTCTCTGCGATGCGGAACCCCACGGTGAAGAGGCTAACCTGATCTTCCGCGCCGGGCCGGACGGGTTCGCACCCCAGCGAATTCTGGCAGCAGGGGAATCGGTGGATACCCCGGAAGTCCACCTCGCCCCGATTCACGGCGACCTTGACGCCTGCGTCCAGGCGTCACACAGGCATCTGCGCCGCTCCGTGATCCCCCCCCTGCGGGAAGACCGCTCGTTTCTCGTCCAGTATGACACCCTTAACGAGGCGGGCAATTACTTCGGCGACAAGGAACTCTACCCTGAATATCTCCGGGAACAGGTCGATCTTGCCGCCGACCTCGGTAGCGAGCTGTTCATCATCGACAGCGGCTGGTACGGAAAACAGGTTACCCACGGGTCGTGGGGCATCGCCGGGGACTGGCATCCCAATGACTGGCTCGGCAAAGGCCTGCAGGAAACACGTGAGTACGTCCGGAGCAAGGGGATGCTGTTCGGGCTCTATGCGGAAATGGAAACCATCGGCTTTGACAGCGATCTCTACGCCAACCATCCCGACTGGGCGCTGATGAGGGACGGAAAGCGCGCCACCGGCTGGCAACGGGACAAGCGGGGACTGCTTGACCTCAGCAAACCAGAGGTTGCCGAATGGATGGAGGAGGAAATCGCCCGGCTGATCCAGGAATATGATCTCGACCTCTTCAGGCTCGACGCGAACGTGCGTTATCTCTTCGAGGGGGGGCAGCGGATTGCCGATGGATACGTGGAAAGCACCTTCTGGCGCTACTATGAAACGCTGTATGCCATCTGGGAGCGCATACGCCGCCGCTTCCCCCATGTCATCCTCCAGCAGGCCTCGTCCGGCGGCTGTCGGAACGACATCGGCATCCTCTCCCGCTTCCACGAGGCATTCCTGACCGACGGGACGCACCTCCCCCGGCAGCTCCATGTACATAACGGGCTGGCCATTGCTCTTCCCCCGGAGATTTTCAGGACTGGCGCTGGACTACCCTGGCCCCCCTCGGAACCGCGGGGCTCACTAGCGACGCAACTGCGGATCGCCATCCTACTCTCGCCGCCGATGCTGGTAGACGTTGCCGTGGCCCCACCCGGTTCGAAACATATCCAACCGGAACGAATCAAACTCTTCAAACGTTACGTCGACATATTCAAGAATGTGATACGGCCTATTTTACGGTCGGAGTGCCGTGTCTTCCACCATCTCCCGATCACCGACACCGAGGTACGCGACGATTGGTTCGTCATCGAATACGCCGACCCAGCCGGGACTTCGGCAGTAGTGCTTATTGTCCGCCTCGCAGGTGCAAATAGCGGCTCCCTCATGATCCACCCGAAAGGGTTGCGGAAGTCGGCACGTTACCGCGTCGATTTCGACAACATCCGCGATTCTTTCACCATGACCGGAATGGAAGCCGCCACCGGAATAACTGCGGATGTGGGACAACTTTACGAATCGGAACTCCTGATCTTTACGGAAGTCAACCATTGAAAGTGAGCAGGAGCATGAACGTACCGAAGCTGTCGATCTGCATTCCGACCTTCAATCGGCCTCAGTGCCTCATGGAGAGGTTGGAACAGTTGGCAACTCTCATCACGCCGGAGCTTTCGCGCAACGTCGAGGTGATCGTCTCAGACAACGGCTCTCCTCAGGATATGGGTGCAATCGTCAGCCGCTATCTCACGAGGATCGGCAGGTTACGGTTTCACAGGAGCCCGATCAACCGCGGCTTCGACTACAACTTTCTCAACTGCCTGCAGATGGCCGTAGGGGACTACGTCTGGGTTTTCGGCGACGACGATTACTTCCTGGAAAACTCAATCACGTCCGCACTCGCATTGATCGAGCTGGACAACTTCGACTGCATCATCGCCAATCAGGCCATCGGCGAAACCTACTCTTGCAGGCCCGCCCTCGGCGACCGGATGTTCCACCTCGACCAGGACCGGGCGGACACCCTGATGGATCTCTGCTGCGAGCTGAGCTATGGCGGCAGCCTCTGTTTCGTCTCCTCCCTGATCTTCCGTCGGCCAAATCTGAATGCCATTGACTGGTGCAGACACTTGAATTACGAGACCGCCCTGATCCACAGCACCGTCACCTTCGAGCTGTTCCATGACAAACCGGCCTTGATCACCGCGACGCCGCTCCTCAAGGTTGAGCCACCGGACGAGCACCAGACGCGCGAGCATCAGTTGAACCAGGATCCGGCCGTAAATTTCCGGACCTGGTCCCTGAACCTCTGCGATTTCTTCGTCGAGATGAAGCTGCGCGGGGTCCTCTCCGGAAACGAGCCCCCCATGTTCTACCTTTTCAAGCATGCTAACTGCTCCTACACCCAGCACGTGGTCGGTTCGCTGGAAAACTGCATCGCCGAGGCAAGGCAGATCCCCGACATCTCGTGGATCAAGCTGCGGCGGTTTCTCGAAGTGTTCGGCGACACAGTCACGCTGGCGCGAATCGACCGGCTGCGGGCATTTCACGATCAGCTCTTCCTAGACATCTTCCAGAATTACCGGGATGTCCCACAGAACCGAGACCTGATCCTCAACCACATCAAGACCCTGTAACAGGGGAGGACGTTCTTCATGTTTCGGACCATCGACAGTCAGTTTACCGACCTGCTCCCCGCATACCGCGGGAAAACAGTCCTTATTACCGGTGCGGCAGGTTTTATCGGAACCAGGCTGCGGTCGCTGCTCCGGACCCTGGACGCCCGGCTGATCTGCATCTCCAGGACAGCTCCGCCTGCAACCCATGCCGGCGGAGAGACGTGGATCCGGGGTGATCTCTCGGAACGCGCATCATGGGAAAGTGCGCTGAAACACCCAGTTGACGTGGTCTTCCATTGTGCTGCACAGACCAGCGCCTATGCGGCAGACAGCGCTCCCGTCGAGGACCTGCGTTTGAACGTGGTCCCCATCGTCCACCTCCTTGAACTCTGCCACCAGAAGAAGTTCTCACCGTTCATTGTTCTTGCCAGTACGATTACCATCGCTGGGCTCGCACAAGCTCAACTCATCGACGAGTCAGTGCCCGATGCGCCGGTCACCGTCTACGACCTGCACAAGCTGTTCGCGGAACAGTACCTGCGCAGCTACATCGCCCGTTCCATCGCCAGGGGAACCTGCATGCGGCTCGCAAACGTCTATGGTCCCGGTCCCAAGTCGGGCAAGGAAGACCGCGGCGTCCTCAACCAGATGGTACGCAGGGCGCAGCAGGGCAACACCCTGACGGTGTACAAACCAGGGACCTTTGTCCGCGACTACGTCCATATCGACGATGTTGCCATGGCATTCTTACATGCCGCTGCCAATGCGGATGCCACCAACGGACAGCACTACCTCATCGGCACCGGCACAGGGCACACGCTCATTGAGGCGGCCAGTCTCGTGGCAGAAGTAGTCGGGAAAAAGAGCGGAACCACTGTGAGCGTGGAAATGGTCACGCCGCAGCATCCCCAGTCGCCCATCGAAAGCCGCTGCTACACGGCCGACTGCAGCCGTTTCATCCGGGCAACCGGCTGGCAACACACCTTCGACCTTGCGCAAGGGATCGAATCCATGCTGGAGGATATCGCATGAACATACTCATCATTGGCGGTGCCGGCTTTCTCGGCGCAAATCTGGTCAGGAGGTGCCTGCGCGAGAAAGACGTCACCGTTACAGTGCTCGACGCGCTGGAACCGCACCTCCGTTCCACCACGGACAACATCCGCGACGTCTGGGAACAGATACACTTCGTTCGCGGAGATATCCGCGACGAACACCTCATTTCCGAGGTGGTGCAGGGGCAGGACATCATCTTCAACTGCGCTGCCCAGACCTCCCATCCGCTCTCCATCCAGTATCCTTTGCTGGATGCCGAGATAAACTGCCTGGGCAACCTGAAGCTTTTGGAATCGATCCGGCTGCTGAACCCACAGGCCATTGTCGTGTATACCTCCAGCAGCACTGTGGTCGGCAAGGCGCTGAGTTCGGTCGTCGACGAAGACCACTGGGAGCGTCCGCTGGAGATCTACTCGGCCAATAAAGGGGTTGCCGAGAAATACTACCGCATCTACCATACCATCCACGATCTCAAGACCGTCGTTCTGCGCTTTGCCAACCTGTTCGGGCCTTACGGCAAGGGTTTCCAGGAATTCGGCTTTATCAACTACTTCATCCATCTCGCCTGGAGCAATGAAGAGATCAAGATCTTCGGCAGCGGCGACCAGTCGAGAAATGTCATGTTCGTTGACGACGCCACCGAGATCCTCTGGCAAGCGGCCCAACGTTCAGAACTCTACGGCGAGACGTATTTCGCCACCGGGAACGAACACCGCACCGTCAGCGAGATCGCCTCGACCATAGTTGCCGAACTGGGCAGGGGGCAGCTTACCCATATCCCCTGGCCGGACGAACGTAAGAGGATCGAGATCGAGAATGTGCGCTTTTCCTCGCAACGGCTCCAGGAAATGACCGGATGGCATCCGCGCTTTTCCCTGGAAGAAGGCCTGCGGGCCACACGGAAGACACTGGAAGCAAAAGGAAGGGGAAAGTAAGATGAAAATCCTCGTCACCGGAGCTCTGGGACACATCGGATCGCAACTGATCAGGATACTTCCGGACATCTTCCCTGCCGCTCAGATCATCATGATTGATAACATGCTGACGCAACGTTACTGCTCATTGTTCAACCTCCCTCCGCAGGGAAACTACTCCTTCAGCTGTACCGACATTGCCACCTGCGATCTCAATCAGCTCCTTGACGGCATCGACGTGGTGATCCATCTTGCCGCCATTACCGATGCCACCACAAGCTTTGCCCACCGCGATGCGGTCGAGGAGATCAACTATGCCGCAACCGCCCGTCTGGCCGAAGGATGCGCCCGAAACGGCTGTCGCTTGATCTTCATTTCCACCACCAGCGTCTATGGAAGCCAGAGTGACGTGGTTGATGAGGCATGCCCCATCACCGAGCTGATTCCGCAAAGCCCCTATGCAGAATCGAAACTGAAAGCCGAGCAGATGCTGCAACAGGAAGGAGCCGCAATGGGATTGCGGTTCGTGATTCTCCGTTTCGGCACTATCTTCGGTATCTCTCCGGGCATGCGGTTCCATACCGCCATCAACAAGTTCGTCTGGCAGGCCAACCTGGGTGAGCCGATCACGGTCTGGCGTACAGCCCTGCACCAGCACAGGCCCTATCTCGATCTCTCCGACGCCGTTACTGCTCTTGCCTTCGTGATCAAACAGGATCTCTTCAATACTGAGATATTCAACGTGCTCACCCTCAACGCCACGGTGAACCAGATCGTGGAAGAGATCAAGAAAGAGTTCCCTTCATTGCAGGTAACTTTCGTCGACACAGAAATCATGAATCAACTCTCCTACCATGTGAGCCGGGCAAAGTTGGAATCGAAGGGATTCACCTTCAACGGATCTTTGGAACAGGGAGTAAGAGCTACATGCCATCTGCTCAGGCAGATGAATTCCTTACCGAAAAGGTGACCGACAGATGAGGATACTGTTCATAGGCGATTGCGAGGCCGATTATCTGGCCAAGTGCCACGAAGCACTGCGTACTGGTCTTCGCTGCAGCTTCGATACCAGGATGTTCGGGAAGGGATACGAAGGGTATGACCCTTCTCTGAAAAGCTATGGCGAAATCATCCGTCACACCTTCCCCGATGTCCGGCCCGACTTGCTCATCACCGCCTTCGACCTGACCCCGCCCGCCTTTGGTCTCCCCTTTGCTGGGCTGGACCAGGCAGGGGTCTCGAGCGCCATTGTCCTGGGAGACTACTGGAACGTCACCGAAGGCAATTCCGACGCCTTTTTCCGCTTTCTCGACGACAACCGCATTGCCCACGTGATTTCCTACTTTCCCGAACCGCTCAGGCTTTTTGCCGACTCGCTGTACGGCCAGCGCTTCGTCAACATCCTGCCGACCTTTGATCCGCAACTGTTCAACGACTGGCAGTCGGAAAAGAGGTACGACGTCGGCTTCCTCGCCGCCGGCACCACCGAACCGAGCCCGTTTTATCCTGAACGTTTCGCCATACACCAGGCCCTGACGGCGCAAAAGGAGTTCTCTTATTTCTCGGCACCCCATCCCGGCTGGGAGTATCGCTCCCAGCCACATCCGCTGGTGGGAAAGGAATTCTCAAAGGCGATCAATGCCTGCCGCATCTTCATCACCACTGCCGGCAGGCTGCGGCACCCCAACCCGAAATATTTCGAAATCCTTGCCTCGCGAGCCGCCCTTTTTGCGGAGGAACCGGACGGGGCGGAGCTACTGGGTCTCGTTGATGGCGTCAACTATGTCAAAATCACTTCAGACACGGCCGTCAATACCATCCGCTCCTACCTCGCCCAACCGGGTCGCTGCGAGGAGATCGCCGAGGCAGGCTACCGCCTGGCTATGCAGCGCCATTCCTGCCACGCCCGCGCCCAGGAGTTCTATCGATTCTTTGCGCCACGGCTCTTCAACCGAACAGTTGAGCTGCCGTTGGAGATCCGCTCATCGGCACCGGTACAACCGCTACCCGCATCCGGCGAAACGGCATTCTCCACGCCGAAACGGGTGGGAGGCCTGGATCTGCCCGAAGCGCTTCTCAATGATGCCAACCAGCCGCAGCCGGTTACGCTGCCACCGACCATGTCGGAGCTGCCGTTGTCATCCTCCCCCCAGTACACGCTCTATCGGCTGATACGACACCTGAAGCCACGCAATATCCTCGAAATCGGCAGTCAGATCGGGGCATCGGCAGTGGCCATGGCCTTTGCCATGCGCGACAACGGCATGCCGGTGGACATCGTCTGCATCGACCCCTTCCTCCCCACCGGCGACAACGATGGCCTCGAAACCTTCTCCGAATGGTACCGGCACGTCACAACGAGCGGACAGCACGAAGGGATTCACCTCATCATTTCTACCGCTGACAAGGCGCTGCCCAAACTGAGCACGACCTTCGACTTCATCCTGATCGATGGCAGCCATGAATATGAAGATGTGCGGCACGATTTCCTCAAATGCCTCGATATCGTCAACGAAGGAGGCTACATCTGGCTCCACGATTTCATGATCTACGAGTCGGTGAGAAGGGCTTGCACGGAGGTGTTGTCCCTGTGTCGTTTCCCGTTCCATGTCAACAGCATCCAGCGTAATGCCCGGAACGAACTGTGCGGCTGGGTCATCACCCGCAAGGTCGCACCGGCAGCTAATCTTCAGCCGACAGGGCCGACCAGTGGCGATAAACTCCATATCGGCTGCGGACAGAACTATCTGCCAAGCCATATCAATATCGACACCGACAAGAGCGTCAGGGCCGACCTCTATCTCGATGCCATGGATATCGATCGCGTCTTCCCTCCGAAGAGCCTCACTGAAATCCTGATGATTCACTCCTTCAATTATCTGAACCTGTGGCAGGCCCGTGAATTTCTCGACAAGGCAGCACTGCTCCTCACCGACGACGGCACCCTGATCATAGAAACCCCGGACCTCCTCAAGGCAGCCAGCAAGATTTCCATCGAACAGGGAAGGAACCTTGGTGAGTATCTCGAAGGGGTACGGGCTCTCCATGCCTTCGACATGGGGCAGGTTGAACGACACGATGCCATCACTCCCTATGCCTGCAGCTGGTCGTCATGGCATCTTGAGCAGGAGTTACGGCGAGCCGGTTTTGGAGAAATCAGCGTGCTTCCCCCCCAGACCCATGCTCCCTGGCGCGACATGCGGATCGAGGCAAAGAAAGGGGGCGTACAGCACGAGAGGAAGCGGACAGTTCTCTTTGTTCTCGATACTGCCCTGGGGCATGCCACGGCACAGGTGCGCGGGCTGGCGCTGACAGAGTCGCTGACCCGCAGCGGGTGGAACGTGGCGGTCGTCGATATCCGATCTACGCCGCTGCAAGCCATTATCGACCAGGCCAGGTCTGCTGACATCGCCTATCTGCTGAAGGTCTCCTTCCTTGAAATCGTCAAGGCCCTCAAGTCGACAACGGCCAAGGTGGTCTTCGATCTCTCAGATGCACTCTGGACCGACTACCACCGCCAGCATGGCTGGCATGATCTCGACGAGATCCTCTCTACGGTCGATGCCGTGATAAGCGACAATCCCTATGTCGCCCGTTATGGCGAAAAGTTCTGCAAAGTGGTGCTGATCGTCCCCACGGCGACCCATGTGGAGAAGTTTGCAGAATATCTCGCTGCCAGACCTGAAAAACAGGAAGATTCCGTAGTCGTCGGCTGGATCGGCAGCCAGGGGACCGCCGTTGGATTGAACCGCCTCAAAGGGGTACTCGACCGACTTGCCGCACGGCACGAAAACCTGGAGATCCGGATCGTCGGAGCAGACCGTTCAGTAGTGCCCGACTTTTCCTCCCCTCGTGTCACCGTAGTTCCCGAGTACGATGAACAGAGAATGATCGAAGAGGTGGCAGCCTTTGATATCGGCATATTCCCTCCCCCTCTCGACCTGGAGGACTATGTGGTACGCGGAGCGCTCAAGGCCCTGATCTACATGAGCGCCGGTGTACCTCCCGTCTGCTTCAATGCCGGCGAATGTATGGATGCCATTAGTGACGGCATAACCGGGATGCTGGCATCGACAGAAAAGGAATGGGAGGAAAAGCTCGAACTGTTGATCACTTCTCCGCAATTGCGTCGCACGATCGGAGCTACTGCCCGCAGCCAGATCAGTTCTGCCCACTCACTACAGAAAATAACCGACATCCTGACCAGTACTTTTGAATGCATCATCCTTGGGAGGGAACCGGAACCCGCACCGGAACGAGAACCGGACCAGGGGATTCGCGTGCTGGCCGTCTATGACATCGAAGGATGGGCATGGTGGAATCGTTCGCAGAACATCCGCAGGCACCTTCCCACAGAAGTGACCCTGGAAATGCGGCGGATGGATCAACTGTTCGACCATCGGAAGTACGATTTCATCATGATCTTCGATCCGTACCTGATTTCCCTGGTCCAAAACGTCCCGCCGGAAAAAATCATAGTCGGCTGCAGTTGCCCGAAATATCTGGAGCAGACCATCAGCCTCGTCACCTCGGCACGTTGTGCCGGAGGCTTCCTGAACAATCAGGAAATGTTCCGTCAGGGGTCCCTGGAAGCCCCCAACATCTTCTGCTGCCAGAACGGCGTCGATGAGGAACTGTTCCACCCGGCAACCGAACCTCCCGAAGAACCAATCGCCTGTTGGGTCGGCAATTCGGATTCGGTGGGAGAAAAAGGCCTCGATCTCATCAGGGAAGCCTGCCGGCAAAGCGGGGTACGCCTGGTCTTTCTCGACCGCGAGGCGCGCAGGGACATGGAATCACTCCTTACCCAGGAACAGGTACGCGATACGGTCTACCACCAGGCAACCTTCTATATCTGTGCCTCGGTCGTGGAAGGGACGCCGAACCCTGCGCTGGAAGCACTTGCCTGTGGACTGCCCGTCATTTCCACCAGGGTCGGCAACATGCCCGAGATCATCCGTGACGGTTACAACGGCTTTCTCGTCGATCGCTCAGTAGAAGCGCTGACAGCGGCAATCGAACGCCTGAAGGCCGGAGATATGCACGCCATGGGCCGCAATGCACGGCAGTCTATCCTTGATGGCTGGACCTGGCAGCAGCAGGTTGCCAAATATGCAGCGATGTTCTCTACCCTCGCCAAGGAGCGGTCAAGATACGTCGGACTGAACAGCGCCATCTCCCTCGGTATGTCGCTGCTCGAAAAAGGAGAGTTCAAGCATGCGGAAGAATCATTCCTGCAGGCGCTGCAGTTGGACCCGCAAAATCCGAAGGCACGATATGGACGGATTCTAGCCGCAAAACAGTTTGCCGGGAACCAATAACCATGACAACGACCTCCATTAGCGAACGGGCGGACGGGTATTCGGACAAATTCCCTTACTCCGCGCATTTCCTGCTCAACGACACCTGCAATGCCAAGTGTGTCTTCTGCGGCGGCGACTACTTCCGAAGCAGAAGCGGCAAGGCGATCACCCTGGAACAATTCAAGGTCATGGCGCGCAACATTCACCTGGAACGCTTCCGTTCGGTCTGTCTCGCAGGGGCCGGCGACCCGCTTCTCAACCGGGATTGTGTCTCGATCATGCGCTACATCAACGAGGTATACCCTCAATGCGCCATCACGATCACAACAAACGGTATCGCCCTGTCTCGGCAGCTGTCAGAGACTATGATCGGGCAGTGCACCGTCCAGTCGGTGAATGTCTCCATCAATGCCGCCACCCGTGCCACCTATGAACGACTGATGCAGGTCGACGCTTTCGACCGGGTGGTCGAGAATGTCAAGGCATGTTCTGCCCTGAAAGACCTGTACCAGAGCCCGATCCATATCCAGTTTTCCATCGCCCTGTCGACCCACAATATCAATGAATTGCCGGCCTTGGTCCGGCTTGCTCATTCCCTGAAAGTGCCATTGATCAATGTCTTCTACTGCCGCTTCTACCCCGAACGCATCAGGATGCTCAACATCGAATCCGCTCCCTATCGGCTGGAGGACTCGGCCTCCCTCTTCTTCCACCAGCAACTCTCAGATGAAAAGATGCTGGAGGCCAAGGCGCTTGGCGAGCAGCTGGGAGTCTTTATCGTGCACGAACCGCTCTTCTCGCAACCCGGAGCCCCCCGGCCCTGCCTCTGGACCGAAGACGAGATCATGATCGGTTTCGATGGCGAGATCTACCCGTGCGGCGGCGGCGAACTCCACTTCAAGGAGAAGGTCGCATCGGGCACATACGATTTCGGTAATGCCCTGACCCAACAGATCGAGGAGTTCTGGAACAACGAGACCTACCGTGCGCTACGGGTCTCATCCAGGCGCTGCGGGGCAGGCCCGATCCCCGAATGCGGCGAATGCGCCAACATCATGATGCATACCGACATCCGCTCGCACCTCATGCAGTGGCAGGGATTCGAGGAGAGTCCGGCCCCTCTCGTTTCGGTGATAGTCCCGACCTTCAACCGCCCCGACATGCTGGCAATCGCGCTGAAAAGCATTCTCGCCCAGACGCTCCGGGACTTCGAGATCATCGTTGTCAATGATGCCGGCGAGGATGTTCGCGCCGTTGTGGATGGCTTTGCATCGCCAAAGATCCGCTACCTGTGCCACGAAGCAAACAAAGGGCTGGCTGCATCGCGCAATACCGGCATCCGTGCGGCGCGGGGGAAGTACATCGCCTACCTCGACGATGACGACGTATTTTTCCCCAATCATCTGGAAACATTGGTGACGGCTCTGGAAGGAGAGCACCTGGATGTCGCCTACACCGATGCCTACAAGGACGTGCAACAGAAGCAAGGTGACCGCTATGTGACGGTCCGCAAGGAGACCCCCTACTCCCAGGAGTTCGACTACGACAAGGTCCTGATACAAAATTTCATTCCCGTGCTCTGCATCATGCACCGACGTACATGCCTGGAAAAATCCGGTCTGTTCGATGAAACCCTGTTGCGGCACGAGGACTGGGACCTCTGGATCAGGATGTCGCGGCACTTCACATTCACCCATATCCCGAAGCTGACCTGCGAGTTCACCTATCGCTGCGATGGCAGCGCTATGACCAGTGGCTCGATGCCGCTCTTTCTCTCAACAATCAAGAGAGTCTACGAGAAATATGAATCTCTGATTCAACGAGACAGCGATATTGCGCGCAAAAGAAAAAAAGCCCTTTTCGAAGCATATTTCAGAACGTTTCATTTCATTGCCGACCACCTCACATCTCAGAGTTCTATCGAGTCGCTCCCCTATGCCGAGTTGAAGGCTACGGGTGCCACCCCCGTGCAGATCAGATCGACCCATTACTGGCAAAAAGCGCTTCAGGCCGCTGACAGAAACGACGCCATACGGCTCCTGAAAACGGCACTGTCTGAAGACAGCCAGAACCATCCCGCTCGAACCGACATCGTCGCGAGGTATATTGAACAGGGGATGTTCGCCGATGCCATTGCGGAACTCTCCGTGCTTTCCGAGCTGAATCCTCTTGAGACAGGCTTTACACAAACGTTGACCGATCTTAAGGCACATTGCGGCATGAAGACGCCTCCCACTCCTCAGTCCAGTGACGAACCATTTCTGCAAGCATCCCCTCAATTGAGGGTCGCGGTCTATTCCCTGGACGATCCCGGATCGGCATGTGCACAGTTGCGCTTGAAACAGCCTCTTGCCGTGGGGGGTGCAAAGGTCGAGTTGTTCTGGGGGGCACACAATGACGGAGTGACCTGTACGGCAGATCTCAGCCTGTTGGAGAGGGCAGACATTATCGTGCTGCAACGATTTTTCCCGAGAAACGGCACCATGCCGTTCATCGAACAGATGCTAGCCAGCGGCAAACCGGTCATCTACGAAGCCGACGACTATCTGCTCGACGTCCCCATGGGGCATCCCCTGAAGGCACGGGCCGATGAAACCTCCGTGCTCCTCCGCCAGCTGCTTCCGAAGATGTCGGCCATAACGGTTTCATCCGAGCTTCTCAGAGAGCGCTATCAGCAGTTCAATCCGGAAACATATCTTGTGCCGAACCTGCTCGACCGGGCAAAGTGGGATATTCCATCACCTGCTCCGACTGCAGGCAGAGTCGTTATAGGATTCTGCGGCACCGACACCCATGGCAGCGATCTTTCCCGTATCGAGCCAGCCCTGCGGCGAATTGCCGACAAGTATGGGGAAAAGGTCCATTTTCGCTTCATGGGATATGCCCCGGCCAGCGCCGCAACACTTCCGGGCTTTTCATTCCAGCCTTTCCAGTATGACTACCTCGACTATGCCAGGGCGCTTGCAAAAAGCGGTTTTGACATCGCCATAGTCCCGCTTCAGGACACTCCGTTCAACCGCTGCAAAAGCAACATCAAGTGGCTGGAATATTCCGCCTGCAGCATTGCCGGGGTCTTTGCCGATCTGCCCCCGTATAATGAAACCGTGGAACACGGAAAGACCGGCCTGCTTGTTGGCCAGGACCCAGAAAAGTGGTTTCGGGCATTGGAATTCCTCATCGACCACCCCGATATCCGGACCCGGATTGCGCACGCAGCAAAGGCCGAGGTTTTGAAACGCTTCTGCCTGACCGAAGGTGCACATCCCGCTCTGGACCTGTATGAACGACTCCTGTCTGCCTCTCGCAGCCGTAATGCCGCCAACAAAGGAACGCACACTATCTCCGGCAAAAAATTCTCCATCATCATCCTGACCTGGAACCGGGCAGCCATGCTCGACCAGTGCCTGAAGGCCCTGTTTGCCAGCCTGGCGTCACCACTCGACTGTGAGATCATCGTTGGGAACAATGGCTCAACAGATGAGACAGAGGCGGTTCTCAAGCGCTATCGCGTCGACAAGTACATCAGGAAGGAGTCCAATACCGGCCTGGAACTCTACCGCGAGCTCTTTGCCCAGGCCGAGGGTGATTACGTCATCGAACTCGACGACGATGTCCTTGAACTGCCCCGCCATTTCGAACGCGAGTTCGAGCGGTATTTCCAGGCATTCCCCGACTACGGACTCCTCGGACTCGATGTTATCCAGAACCAGTTCACCAACGGCGCCAAGCCGGAATCAACGTATTATCGGCTCGATGTGCGCACAGGCCTCACTGTGGAAGAGGGACCGGTTATCGGCTGCTGCCTCTGCATATCCCGCAAGATATTTTCCCAAATAGGGGGTTTTGAGAATGTCTCATTGAGCATGGCAAAAAGTGAGGATGACATTCTCTACAATCGCGTCCGGCAGGCAGGGCTCCGGGCGGGCATCCTGTCGGGAATCCGCTGTTTTCACGCCTCGGGCACCCATTACTCCAAGGCATACGGCTATCTGCAGCGTGATCAGGAAAAATACCGGATATCAGGACTCCACGATTTTGTTGAACGCTATGCCGAACAGGAGACCGATCCGGTCTATCTCCCGGAAAACCCGGCCATTGCCGTCTCGATCGTCATACCGCTTTACAACCAGGCCACATACACCCGTCAGTGCCTGGAAGCCCTGGCCCGCAACACCGGGAATGCCATCCCTTTTGAACTGGTGATCGTGGATAACGGCTCCACCGATGAGACTCCCGAGCTTCTGAAATCCTTGACGGGTAACGTAACGGTCGTATCGAACCGCGCCAATCTCGGGTTTGCCCGCGCCTGCAACCAGGGGGCAAAACTCGCCAACGGTCGCTATCTCCTCTTTCTCAACAACGACACGGTCCCTGAAAAAGGATGGCTTGTGCACCTGGTGAAAAGCCTGGAGTCAGCGGGAGCCGACATCGCCGGTGGCCTTCTCCTCTTCCCTGACGGAACGGTTCAGCACGCCGGCATCGCCTTCAGCGAGCAGGGATGCGGCTACCATATCTTCAGCGGCTTTGCCGCAGACAGCCAGGCGGTGACTACACAGCGCTTCATGCAGGCAGTCACGGGTGCCTGCATGCTCATCAAAAAAGAACTTTTCGAGAAGCTGGCCGGATTTGACGAAGGATTCGTGAATGGATTCGAAGATATTGATCTCTGTCTGCGGGCAGGCGAACAAGGGGCAAAAGTCCTCTATGCCCCCTCGTGCAGACTGGTCCATTTTGCCGAGGCCAGCGAAGGCCGAAAAGACCATGACACTAAAAATATTCAGCATTTTTCACATCGATGGCACGGTCGGATTCGTTTCGACGATGAAGAATATTACCGCAACAGCGGTTACAGTAAGGTCCACGGAGCAGACAGGACTTTCACTGTCTCACCCGTGAAGCATGCACACCAGTCACATGAAATGCGAGACCAGACACAATCTGTGATAGTAAAACTCAAACAACTCCAGCATGCATTCACCTGCAATCCCGCAGATAAGGCCCTTCGTGCCCAGCTCATCAGCACCCTCGAATCCCTTGGCTGCCTCAGCGAAGCGGAGCGACTGAAAAAGCTGTGAACATTCTCCCAGGAAAGAGTTGCCTGGTCGGTAAAAATTTCGTATGATGCCGCAAACTATACTATTTCCGGGGCGATCACATGGCACAATTCGATCCAACAGGCTATTCCGCACAGAACGCATATGAGCAGATTCAACCTCTTCTCAATGCGAGCTCCCTTGATAGTGGGATCGAAGCAATCCTAGAATTTCTGAGCAGCTATCCCGACTATGCCGTTGCCCACAATGACATAGCAGTCCTCTTTTATCGCAAAGAGGATAAACTCCGCGCCCTTGCCCATCATGAAAAGGCTGTGCGTCTCGCACCCGACAATCTGACATTCCGCCGCAACCTGGCAGATTTTTATTTCACCGAACTGGGTTGGACCGATGACGCCATTCTGATCTATACCGATATCCTGAAGAAGCAACCAGCCGATACTGAAACCCTGGAAACGCTCGGTGTCATAAGTCTCGCGGTGGGAAGACCCGACGAAGCACGGATTTTTTTCAAACGGATCCTGGAGATTGCTCCCTGGAACACCACCGTACGCAAGACGTTGGATGAAATGGACTCTCCTGCCCAACCCGAGCCGCTTATTGCTCCGGCTGGGCAGCCTGTTGCAGGTGCACCGGTAGAGATCGATGCAATTCTTTCGGATTTGCGTGAAACCATAACCTCACTGGAAGCGGTCACTGCCAGTGACATGTATCGAAAGGCCCTGGAACTGGCAGAGACTGGAAACCGCGATGCGGCGATTCGCCAGTTGGAAGACCTTTTGGCCGTTGAACCGACCAACGCCCTTGCCCACAATGACCTGGGAGTGCTTTCCTATCAGCAGGGGAATCTGCGTAAATCCCTGGAACATCATGAAACAGCTGTAGCATTGACCCCCAGCAACCCCACCTTCCGAAAAAATCTGGCCAATCTCTACTACCAGGAATTGCGCCGGACGGATGAAGCAATCCAGATGTATGTCGAGCTTCTGAAGGAATGGCCAAACGACATTGAAGTTCTGAGTGCCCTTACGGTCATCTGCATAGCAAACAACCGCACGGAAGAGGCAACCGTTTTCCTGAAAAAGATCCTCGAACTGAACCCGGGGAACAGCGATGCCCGCAATCTTTTAGCTCAATTGGATGCAAGTGACAGTTTTTTTTTAAACTCCCCCTAGAACCGGAGCAGACTTCATCCGTAAAACCCTTTCATTCCACTTCCATCACTGAAACGGTTTCAATTATCATCCCTGTTTTCAACCAGGTCTCATGCACTCGCCAGTGCCTCACAGCACTTGCCACATTTCCACCTGCCACCCCCTACGAAATCATCATTGTCGACGATGCGTCCGATGATGAAACTGCAGCCTATCTCACGCAGTTAAACTCCCAAAACAACATAACCATCATACGCAATGAAACAAATCTCGGTTTTGCACGGTCATGCAACAAGGGAGCGCAAGTTGCACAGGGCACCTGCCTGCTGTTCCTCAACAACGATACTGAGGTGCTCGACGGCTGGTTCGCCCCGCTTCTGAATGTCTTGAAAGAACATGCAGACATCGGCATCGTCGCCCCGAAACTCATCTTCCCTGACCATACCATCCAGCACTGCGGCAAGGTATGGCAGGAGATCGAGTCACCCCGTTCACAACCGCAACATATCTACTACAAAGCACCCGCGGACCACCCGGCTGTAAACAAAAGCCGCGACTACCAGATGGTGACCGCTGCCTGCATCCTGCTGCGGCGGGCAGAGTTCTATCAGGTCGGGTGTTTTGACGAAGGATATGATAACGGCTGGGAAGACGACGATCTCTGCTACGCCTATCTGTCCATTGGGAAACGGGTGTTCTATTGCGCAGAGAGCACAATAATCCACCACCAGAGCAGAACGCTCAATGAGAAGATTCGTGATCTCGAAAAGAGATTACCCGATGGCAAAACGTTGGGTCAGCTCAATGCAGTGCTGGCCGATTCTTCAGTTACTGCGGAACAACGGAGAGAGGCAAAACAGACCCTTTCCGTCTATGCAGCCCTGGAAGAGGAACTGGTAAAGGTTCGCAGCCGCTTCAACAAGAACAGGAGCCGCTTTTTCTCCAAGTGGGGCGATAGAATCGTCCGCGACGATTGTCACTATTATGAATCAGACGGACTCGTTCCTTCACCTGTTGCTGAGCCCCGGCTGCCGCTGCCGGTTTCGTCAACCGCGAAGGCATCAATCATCATCCCGCTTTTCAACAAGGCAGAATACACCAGGCGCTGCCTGGAAACGCTCAAAGCATCAACCCCTGCGCACCTCTTCGAGCTGATCCTGGTGGACAACGGCTCAAACGATGAGACCGGGGCACTCCTGGATGCACAATCTGCAAGCGTGAAAGTTATCCGGAATGAACAGAACCTCGGTTTTGCCCATGCCTGTAACCAGGGGGCTGCAGCAGCCGACACACCCTACCTTCTCTTTCTCAATAACGACACTGAACCGTTCCCCGGCTGGCTCGAGCCGCTGATCGACCTGATGGACAACGACTCCAGGGTCGCCGCAACCGGATGCAAACTCCTCTTCCCCGATAACACCATCCAGCATGCCGGAGTTGTCATGATAGATGACCAGGCACCGGGAGGCGACCCTCTCGTGGCAAAGCATCTGTACTACGGCAAGCCGGCAGATTTTCCGGCCGCAAACCGGGCGATGCACTATCAGGCACTTACTGCTGCCGCCCTTATGGTGAGGAACAACATATTTCAAGAAGTCGGGGGCTTTGACGAACGGTACTGGAACGGCTATGAGGATGTTGATCTCTGCCTGAAACTGCAGCAACAAGGATATTTTCTTATCTACGTCCCGACAAGTGTTCTCATTCACCATGAATCCAAAAGCGGACCCGAACGTTTTGTAAAGGTTCAGCACAATATCGAACAACTCCATGCAAACTGGCTAGGTAAGGTGTCACCCGATTTCATCGTCACGAGTGACAACAGATGCCTTGAAACATCCGCCGGCATCGTTCGCCCGTATATCCCCCCCCCATGCTCTGTCCCATCAATCGTTGCAGCACCTGACCCGTCTCTTGTTTCCATGGTGATTCTGACCTACAACCAACTCGATTACACCAAACAATGCCTGGAAAGCATCCGCCGGCATACCCGGCTGCCGCATGAAATTATCTTCGTTGATAATGCCTCCTCTGACGGCACCGTCGAATGGTTGCAGCAACAGTCGACTGATCCCACAATCCGTACGATCCTCAATGACCAGAATCTGGGATTTGCCGCAGGGTGCAACCAGGGAATGCGGGCAGCTCGCGGGGCTTACATCCTTCTTCTGAACAATGATGTGATCGTTACTCCAGAATGGCTGTCAGGCATGCTGGAATGTTTACGGCTGACCGAGCGGGGGGGGATCGTCGGTCCGATGACCAATAATATCAGTGGCATCCAGAGGTTGCCGGAGATCGGCTACAGCTCACTCGATGCCCTCGACTCTTTTGCTGAAGCGTTCCACTCACGGTATCACCATCGCCGTATTCCATCGAGACGCATCGTTGGGTTCAGCATGCTCTTTCGCCGCACACTGATGGATACCATTGGCCTCCTCGACGAGCGATTCGGCTCAGGCAATTTTGAAGATGATGACTACTGCATCCGAGCCTCGTTGGCCGGATTCCGGAATGTGATCGCCGGCGACGTCTTTATCCATCACCATGGCAGTGCAAGCTTTACTGGCAACAAAATCGATATCAGCGCTGCCATGGCGAAAAACCATGCTCTTTTCTCTGAAAAGTGGAGCAAGCCGGTGACCGATCCTGACTTGTCCCGCCAGATCGTCACCCTCAAAACCCTGGAGAAGGTTGATCTCCTTTTCCAGCGTGGCGAATTTTCCGCATGCGTGGATACGATCCTGAAGGAAGGTATCGCGTGCATCCCGGGAGAACACCGCTTCTATACTGCACTAGCCCATTATTTACTCGAAGAGGGCGACTATTCATCTGCTCTTCAGGCATTGGACGAACATCCGGATGACCAACGCGAGGAACTGTATTACTCCCTGCGGGCAACGGCACTGCTTGGGTTGGAACGCCTTGATGAAGCATCAACTATCGTCCGAGATCTCCTGATTCGCTTTCCCGGTTCCCCCCGGTCTTTATCGCTCATGGGGGCAATCTGCCTGACCCGCTCCGAGTTTCAAGACGCGGAGAATTTTTTCCGTCAAGCCATTGCGGCAGATCCAGGGTACGGTCCAGCATATACCCAACTTGCGCTTCTCCCTTCACCCGAAAATCCTGACAAGAATTTCGATCTTTTTGAGCAAGCTTTCGTTCTTTCTCCAACGGATACGTTTTCTCTGACAAACTATCATTCTGCCGTCTCCGAAAGCGCTCGTTACGATCGAGCCATCCCCCTGTTCCGTGAGGCGTGCCGCCTTTTCCCTAACCACAAGAGACTTCGTTTCCTGCTGATCGATCTTCTGATGCACCATGACGAACAGGAAAAGGCTTTGCAGGAAATCGAAGACGTAATTGTTCTTTTTGGGGCCACGGAAGGTTTGCTCTCCGCAGGGCTCCAACTTCGGGAATCGATTGGCCCTCTCACCATCTCTCAGGATGTGCTCAGCAGCGTCACACTCTGCATGATTGTTAAAAATGAAGAACCGAATCTGCCCCGTTGTCTGCAATCACTCAAGCCAATCGTTGATGAGATGGTAATCGTTGATACGGGCTCGACAGATCTAACCGCACAAATCGCTCAGATGTTTGGTGCACAGGTCATATCGTTCCCGTGGAATGGCAATTTTTCAGACGCACGTAATGCCTCTCTTGATGCAGCTCATGGAGACTGGATTCTTGTCATGGATGCAGATGAAATTATCTCGTCCCGAGACTATGACCGATTCAGGGCTCTGATTGCCAACACTCCCCATGACACTGTTGCCTACGAGATTGAAACGAGAAATTACATGGGGAAGGTAAATCTCGAAAACTGGCACCCCAACGAAGGCATTTACCTCCTTGAAGAAGCAGGAGCAGGCTGGACACCAAGCGGAAAAGTGCGGCTCTTCCCCCGCCATCCCAAGATCCGCTTCGAAAATCCGATCCATGAACTCGTTGACGAAACGGTCGTACAGATGAGAATTTCCATCCAGCCTTCGGATATTCCGGTTCACCACTATGGCTACCTGGATGAAGCACGGCAAAAAGCCAAGGGAGAACATTATTACGAGTTGGGCAAGCGTAAATTGGCAGAAAGCGGAGGGGAAGATTTCAAGGCCTTATGCGAATTGGCGGTTCAGGCAGGAGGTGTCGGTAGATATGATGAAGCCTTGAGACTTTGGCAAACTGTTGTGCAGAAAGCACCAGATTATCCTCTTGCCTTTTTCAACATGGGATATGTATTGCTGCAGTTGGGAAGATTTACAGAAGCGGCTGAAGCTTGTAAGAAAGCGCTGGATCTTGATCCGGATTATTCTGAAGTTATCACCAACTTCGCCATGTGCCTCTTATGTTTGGGAAATACCCAAAAGGCACTGCAACTTGTGGAAAAATCGCTGCACACACATGCCCAATCGCCTACGCTACTCCTGATGCTAGGTACGACAAAGCTCTGCGCAGGAGATTCAGTTGAAGGGCTGAAAATATATCAAGACCTTACGGAAAAACGGGTTGTCTTCAGCGATTTTATCAATGATGCCGTCACTAAACTGTTGGAAGGCAAACAAGAGGAATGTGCTTTGAAGGTCTTGGAAGCAGCAATAAAAACGCATGCAGTGAATGAACAGACAGAAGGGCTTTTGAAAGAATTAGCAGAACGCCAGGAACGCTAGATTGCGGCATCCTCCACTATGTTCTCTTGTCCTTCGGCTTTTGTGCGCAGACCAGCGGCAAGGTTGAAATTGATATCGATTATGATCTTGAGTTTCTGAGGGTCGGGGAATGCAAGAACATCAAACAGCCTCTTGTCGATAAATAGGCTCAAACTGAGGATATCTTCCCGGATTTTTTTGGGTAAGGGGTTGTCGGGCATGGTTAATTCACTCTGGAAAAAACTCCAGATTTTTTGATTATACTTTACAGCTTCATCCAGCCTCTTGTCTCGGTCTGGAGCATCCCAGCTGTCTACGCAAGACTTCAGCATCATGCCAGCCTTGGTAAGGACAGATGCCTCCAATTCGCGCATTGACATACCGGATTTCTGTATTTCGCTATAGGCATTAAAGGGATTTTGTGACATGTGCAAGCAACTCCTCTTCGTAATCAATGAGTTTCTTTGCCAATCTTAAGGCCTGATAATAATGTGCATTGAGAATCTGTTCGCTAATCTGTTCGAGGTGCTCTTTGGTGCTTGGGGCAGCGTAAATGATATCACGCACCAATTCCCAATACCTGTTATGATATGAAACAAGATTCTCGGGATCAATATACATCAACTGAATGGTGAAATATACCCTTCGGGCAGGGGAGTTCGCATCCTTTTCACTGAGAATGTCTTTCTCACGAAGGATCGGGATATCGTTCTCGATAAGAAGCTCAGCCGGTTTACTGCCATTTCTAATTACAGCTCTACCGATAACCAGCTTTTCGTCCGGCTTCAATTTGAGTTTGAGGGACATGATCTCCAGCCTACTGACATGTTGAGGAGTTAAACTATTATCACAGCTGGCTGGTTTTAGCAAGGGCCTCACGGCCATTTTCCACTGCCGCCTGATCAGCTCCGAGGCTTTCCAACGCCGAAGCCACTTGTCCGTCCGAAGCAGTTAGAGTGAGGTCCGGAGTATCTGCAGTTGTCGCATCCTGCGTGGTCAACTTGTCCCAGAGATGTTTTTCCTGCTTATATATCGGATCTGGAGGAGGAGGAACAATCAGCTTCTCGATAAACTGTCTCAACGAGCGATAACTCATAAGAATTTCTTTTCGCTCGTCACTATCCATAAGGAATGGCGGGTAATTTTTTACAATCTTGTTCAGTTCCACTTTCATCTGCGAAATTAACGAGTGCCTTTCCTGTAAGGCCGAGTCAGTAGCCCTCACTTGCTTTGCGACCTGATTCAGTTCATTGGTGACAGACTCAAGTCTTTCAAGTGATTTTGTACTTGCTGGAACCGCCACAGTAACGGAATCCTGCCCCGGCTGCTTCATTTCTTGAGGCGAAGATTGTCCCGTTCCAGCCAATTTCTTGTGCGCCAAGTCCTGCACCATCTGTGCTGTCTGTGCAGATTGGATAGGGTCGACCGTTGACATAGCACACCCCCTTATCGAAAAAAGGGGAGAAGGACTCTGCCTTCTCCCCGCTTCACGTCAACTAGGTCAGGAGGATTAGAAGAGTTGGAGAACCGCCTGAGCCGCCTGGGATGCCATACTGAGTGAAGTGATGCCAAGGTTCTGACGAGTCTGCAGCATCAGCATGTTGGCACCTTCTTCGTTCATGTCTGCCAAGGTGAGGTTGTCGGAACCGTTGGTCAGGGTGTTGATCATCTGGTTCGTGAAGTCCTGACGGGAAGTTACGACGCTCAGGTTGGAGGAAAGGCTCGAAGACTGGCGACGGATCTCGCTGAGAGCAGACTCAAGCTGACCGGAAGAACACTGAATGGCGGTGTTACCGGTAGCTATGGTCGAAGTGCCCCAGGAGTTCGTTGCAGTGCCACCAACAGCGGTGTCGGCTGTTGTCAGTGTGAGGCCAGTAGCAGTAGCGGTAAATCCGGTGATCCCCAACGTTGCAGCACCGGTTGTCTGACCGAATTCTACGGTCTGAGTCCCTGCGGTGAGGAAGTTGGTACCACGATAGCCGGAGTCGCTGGCAAGCTGGGTGATCTGGGTCAGAAGTGTGTTGTACGTGGTAGCGTACGCCGAACGGTCGGTAAAGCTGCTTGTTGCAAGAGCTGCCTGAGCAACACCTTTTGCGGACTCGATCAGAGCCGTGATCCCTTTGATACCAGCATCAGCAGCCTTAACCATCTGAATAGCCTCAGACATACCATCCTTGCGGGTCGAGAGGTCAGTTGCACGCTGCACGTGCCCCTGAGCCGCAAAATAGTTGGTGGGGTTATCAAGTGGAGTGTTGACGCGCTTGCCGGTGGAGAGACGGTTTTGGGTCCTGTTGATGAGGGTGCTTGTGTCTTGCAGGGAAAGCAGGTTGTTCCTCATGCCTGAAGTCAATGAGATGTCGTTGAGTGCCATGTTACTTCTCCTTTCTGGGGATAATGACGGCATTCTTGCCGTTCTATATGTCAGGTATCGGTGCCTTACAATAAAACTTTAACAAAAAAAATAAGCCGGCATGGTTACTACTCTTGGCAGACAATTGCCCCCAACGAAGGTTCATCAAGGATTGTTTCATAATACTGTCGACCTTCAGAATCAAGCATCTGCTTCAAGCACAGCAACGTTTCCATGGAGCATACGAGGGTTTTCCCTCGGGGAAGCGCAGCATCATCTACCATTCCCCATTGATAGCCGGGGAGGAATGGCCGTACCAATTCATACATGCGGAACAAGTCTTTTACATATGGGAGGACGCAACAGCTCAACAGACTCGGCGAAACGGGATTGTATTGTGGATACCAGACAGGCACCACGATGCCGTGAGGAAATATCTTTAAACTGTGGAAATGGTAGAAGATGATTGGCACCCCATCGACTGAAGCAACACCTGATGAAGTCGAAAGGGCGTAAGAGTCGATATTCCACGGGGCAACGCCTCCACCTATGCTGTCGAGCACATGCACTCCGGGAAACATCTCGCGCCAGTCATTCAAATATCGCTGGTCTCCATATTTGCCCGGCTCCAGATGCTGATAACACCATTCAAGACATCGATCCCGCCACCAACGTGCCACATACCTGCCGTTCCGGTCATTGCGAAAACAGAGCAACCCGACATTATAGGCACCATAACTTTCATCCGCATCCGACACGCCGCACTGAGAAGCCAAATAATCCCGCATTCGAGCAGAGTAGCGGTGCTCGTGGATAAGAACTGAATCCCCGCCCAATTCCAGGTACAAAGGTTCAGTTGATGAGAAAAAGTAGAGGTCTGCATCCAGGTAGGTAAGAAGCTCAGCCCCAGGATATGCATCCAAAAGCCAGGAGATGATGGATGAAGTCAAAGTCCAGCAGTATTCCATGTGCGAACGATTATATTTGGCTGCCAGCAGAGTTGCATTTCGAGCTTCCACCCGGTGAAGAGGAATGATGACAATCTGTGGGAGTGCGAGCCGGGTGAGTACTATGCGTGTCAGTTCGTCCAGACAAATGACAAAAACGGTATGAGGTTGCCGTTCATGTCGCCTCAGGGAATCAATGAGCGCAAGCCCCCTTATGAGATAATTCCTATCGAAAAACGTGCAATAATATCGTCGCATGGTTAGTTCAATAACTGTATTCGGTCTGTCGGCTCATCTTTATGCCGGACAAACAGATAAGTCATTTCGTAGCTGTCGTTTTCTGGTGAAGAATTGATCTCAAAGACATCTACCAGTAGCAGACCTTGTGTCTGAAATTCGGCGAGAATCTGTTTCTCGTTGAAAATCAACTCTACTGTTTCCACTCCATATGCCTGCTTTTTCAGATAGTGCGTCGTTCGCTGCCGACAGACAGGGGTTCGGTGTGCAACAACGTATTCACGTGCCACGCGAACCGCTTCAGCGATGTGCTCCTGATAGTTTGGCACATGCAGTAACACGCTCGACGTGATGACGCAATCGAAGCTATCGCGGGTAAATGGGAGGGCGGCACCATCAGAGACCACAAACGGTGTCCTCGGATAGTACTGATAAGCCATGGCAATCATCGGTTCCGAATAGTCAACGCCCAAGTACCGAAAACGAGCATTGAGCAGATACTCGAGGATTTCGTAATAGTAGCCGCTCGCACAGCCGACTTCGAGGACGGAACCCCCAGGGGAGAGAATTGCTTTGAGAGCCTGAGCTAGAATCCTGAATGGGGCAGCAGATGACCCGGCATACATCTCTTCGAGTTGCTTCTGCACCAATGCGCGCTGCTGAACCGGAATATCTCCATGCTGCCAGGCATGTGTCATGGCTGGAGTAATCTCTGCAGGCTCAATGACGGTATGACCGGTGTTCATCCCGCTCAGATCCACGGTGCTGAAACGGTACCGCTCTTCCCTGTAGCTCAGATGGCGCTCAAGAATCTCGGCAGTTTGTGCCATCCTTGCCTGGTAACTATGCTCTTTCAAGGTTCTTGCCTGCCCCGCGCGGGCAATGCGGGCAGCCTCTTCGGGATGAGCCAGGTAATATGACACCAAGGCGGCACATTCATCCGGGGAGCGGTAAGCGACAACCTCTTCCCCAATATCGAACAGATCTCCCAGATTGTACTTGTAGTCTGTTATGAGAAGCGCTCCCGATCCGGTGGCTTCGAACAGTCGCATATTGTTGGCATACTGCTCCGCAGCATCCACATGGCGGTTGATGGTAACCCTGGATGCGGCCAGGAGATACAACATCTCTTTCCCCCATGCCTCCCCTTGGTGCTTCTCCCTCACCGGCGAATCTTCCGGAAGGGAATGAGCACCGTACCCCCAGAAACGGATCGGGACATGTCGCGCCAGGTGGTCGAACAGCTCGTTTGCGCCTGCGTGCAGCGGGGATATCCCCCCGACAAAAGAACATTCGACGGGACGCATTCCGTAAGGGAGAGCAGGGATGACCGCAATAATCCGAGGATCAAAGGCAAGAGGCTGATAGTAGGCCGTCATGCCATATCTGCGAAACAACTCGACATAATGGGGAAAGGAACTGAAAATCATGTCATAGTGATCGAACGGGATCCGAGGACTGGCAAGCGATGCGATCTGCCCGACGATCAAACGCGTATGGGGTCTGATCGCAGCAATGAAGTCCCGACTGGCCGAGTGCATATCCTGAAGATAGACCGCATCGGGTTTGGCCCGTCTGACCTGCTCTACGGCAATCTCCTCCAATGAGCCGTGAAAGCTGTTTTCCCGAGCCCACGCCTGCTGAAGCGAACTGCAATTGAGGATGAGATCAGCAGCATCCCAGCCAGCCGCCCTCAGGCCGTGGGAATAAAAATCGCTGTCTCCGAACAGGGTCTGATAGAGGGCCGTCAGTTGATCAGCATATGAGAACCCCGCCACAGAGGGATTCGACCGATAAAAGGCATCTACAAATGCGGGATAATAGGTATTCAGAAAGACGCATCGTCGGGAACGCGGATTCTGGGCTGATGAACCCTGGATGGGTTGTTGGAGGGCACTCATCTCGACATCTATGGAAGAAGTGAGCACTCTGGACAGTTTTCTTGCCAGAGAGGTGATCCGCTCCCGGCTCTTTGCAATGAACAAGGTCTCGATATTTCGGTTTTCCAGCGACTTGTTGCTGTTCGTGATCCTGAGTATATAGCCACCGCAAGGAATGCCCCGTGCATATTCGGGACGCTGGGCATCGTGCAGGATCATGAACCCTTGCGGGTCGAGCATCTCCCACCCTTTTGCCAGACAGGCGACCCGTGCCCTGCCGTCAACAAGAATGAATTCATAGGATTCATGAAAGCGCTGAGGTGCCTGGATATATGCAGAAAAGGTTGCAACGTCGCCATCATCCCCCCCTTCGACATATTCCCTGCTAGGCGGGACATGCACCACTGCAACCGAACAGCCATTCAGACCGGATATTGAAGCCTGAACATGCCGAAACCATTCGTACTGATGCTCCACCGCGAGCCAGGCACTGCCTGGGCCGAGAAGTCTGCTGAAATAGCCGGTGCTTTCACCGCTGCCCCATTCAAGAACTTTGACAGGGCGGTCGAAGAGAGTTAGACAACAGGCAATTGCCTGGATTTCATTTTCGTCCATGAACGGCTGTCCGTTACTCATAGCACTCTCTGGCAAAAACCGCTTGTATTTGCATCCGTCGCATACATACAATACTTTCCTACTCCATCTATCAGGCTCACACATGCAGGAAGAACAGATCGAAAATCTCATCCTCCGGTCAACTCAGCTTCTGGAAAAGGGTCGCTTCGCCGAAGCAGCCTCTGCAGCCCATCTGCTTTTGACACGCGACCAGGTCAACCGCGAAGGACTGCAACTCCTGGGAAACGCCTACCATGCTCTCGGTGAGACCGAGGCTGCACTCTATTTCTTTTCGCGCGGGTGCGAACTCTATCCCGGCATCCCGCTCTTTCAAAACAACCGGGGTCTGCTTTTGCGCGAATCAGGACGATTATCCGAAGCATTAGAGGCATTTGCAGCGGCCATTGCCCTGAATCCCGATTATTATCTCCCATGGTACAACATGGGATTGGTCAGACAGGACCAGCAATCCGTCACGGAAGCGATCCACTGCTACAAAAAGGCCCTGCAACTCAATCCCCGCCATCTTGCGAGCTACACCAATCTCGGACTGCTCCAGGCTCAGCAGGTGGACTTTGCAGCTGCTGTTGAGACCTATGAACAGGGGCTAAAAGCCTATCCCGACGACATAAAGCTATTGAGCAGCATCAGCTCAGCCCTTACAGAACTCGGTCTTTACGGCAAAGCACTTGCGTACTGCAACAGAGCCCTCATGTTGGCGCCGGACCAGACCGAACTCCTGACCATTAAAGGAATCGCCTCGTATAAGACCGGGAAAGCCCTGGAAGCAGTCCAGTGCTTCAGAAAGGCTATGACTCTGGCGGACGATAGCGTGTCCGGGCGGCGTTTATACGACAATATCCTGCTGGCCATGCACTACACGAACCGTTACAGTGCGGACGAGATCGCGGAGGAGCATCGGCAATGGGCCCGGCTCTTTGCCTCCAGCCATTTCCGCACTCCCATCCCCGCAAAGGCGGATGAGCCGCAACGCCCCCTGCAGGTCGGCTACGTTTCTCCCGATTTCTGCGCACATCCCGTGGCCTTTTTCATCGAACCGATACTTGCCTCCCACGATCAGGCATCCCATAAGATTTTCTGTTATGCCAATGTGTCGCGACCCGACAGTATCACCGCGCAATTGCAGCTCCTTCCCATAGTCTGGCGGGATATCTCTTCCCTGACCGACGCAGAGTGCGCAGAACTCATCAAAAATGACGGTATCGACATCCTCGTGGACCTGGCAGGACATACCTGCCAGAACCGACTCCCGCTTTTCACCTTAAAACCAGCCCCGTTGCAAGTTACCTGGCTGGGATATCCCGACACCACGGGGGTAGCTGCCATTGACTACCGCTTTTCGGATGTCGTTGCAGATCCGGTCGGCATGACCGAACGACACCACAGTGAAGAACTGGTGCGCCTGCCAGGGGCCTTTCTCTGCTTCCGCCCTCCGGCAAATGCCCCTGCCGTTGCTGAGCGGGAGCACCTCACTGCCAGACCGCTGACATTTTCTTCTTTTAACAATCTCGCCAAGGTCTCGCCCGAGATGATGGCTGTCTGGGCGAACATCCTCCTGCAGGTCGCAGATGCAACCCTTCTCATCAAGGCCTTTGGCCTCGAAGACGAGAGCATCCGAGAAGAAATCAGAAGCGTATTCCGCGCCTGCGGCATCCCGGATGAGAGGGTGATTCTTTTGGGCCGCACCCCCAATGTCTTGAGCCACCTGACCATGCTCAGCCAGACCGATATTGCCCTTGATACTTTCCCGTACAACGGCACCACCACCACCTGCGAAGCGCTCTGGATGGGCGTTCCGGTTGTCACCCTTTCCGGCAGCACACATGTTTCACGGGTAGGTGCCAGCATCCTCCGCAGTGTCGGACTCTCCGAACTCGTAGCGCAGACGGAAAACGAATATCTGGAACTCGCCGTGCAACTTGCCAAAAACAGGGAACGACTTGCCCGGTACCGCCGGGACCTCAGAAATATGATGCTCAACTCGACACTTCTCGATGCAGCCACGTTCACCCGTAACCTGGAACAGGCTTACCGCACCATGTGGCGCCGCTGGTGCAGCCAGGACAGCGGACGAAATCTCATCACTCCCGATCAAGCAGTTTGAGGCCGGTCCGGTGAAACTGACGCGCTGCAGCGGGCCATGCAAGTTTCGCCATATCCTGAGCCGCCTGTCGTTCCTTGCGACGAACTGACTGTCTGTCCTGGTAGGCCTGCTCAAGAAGCGATACGATCTCAGCAACTGACAGTACCCCACCCGTGATACTGCCCGAGAGGCATGGCTACCCGCATGGCTTCTCCTTCAAGGAAAGGACCTTCCCCAGTTCTCCGGCAATCTGCCGGGCAACACCGTCCCAATCGCCGGGCTCGGATTGTCGAAAGAGCCGCATGACAGGGTACCAAGGAGAATCCTGCCGACCGAGCAACCAGCGCCAGTCGGGGACAAAGGGAATAAGCACCCAGGTCGGCACCCCCATCCCCCCCGCAAGATGTGCCAATGAGGTATCCACCGTAATGACGAGATCCAGATTGGCCAACAGTGCGGCAGTATCGTCGAAATCGGCAATACTGGAGGTCACATCCACGAACTGGTAGTTGCCTGCCAGGGCCTCCATTTCCCGGACAGCGTTTCCAAACTGAATGGGGAAGAAGACCACTCCGGGAGTGTTCAAAAGCGGGGCAAGCTGGGACAGCGAGCACGAACGTCGCCGGTCGTTTTCGTGTTCCGGGCGGCCGGCCCATGCAAGACCTATTTTCATGCCGTCATACCCCCGAAGCTCCGCATACCGGGTCGCAACCTTGTCTACATCGGGAACGAGATAACGCTCGCGGTACGGAAGCTTCTCCAGGGTAATGTCAATAATTCCCGCAATATCCAGCAACGAGGCATACCACTGGTAGTCCTCACCCAGCACATCTCCCCTTACAACCACCTCGGCAACACCTTCAACACGCTGCAGCATCGAACGGATCTGCAGGGTCTGGCATTCCACCACTACCCGCCTGCAGCGACTGGCTACTTCGGGGACAAACCGGATAAACTGAAGGGTATCGCCAAAGCCCTGTTCGGCATACAGCAGAATCGTATCGTCAGGAACCATGTGCCCATCCCACTGATGCCCGGCAAATACCCTCTTCTCCACCGGGCTCGTTGCCTTTGTCCAGCGGGCATCGTAGTGGGACCACCCCTTTCGATAATTCCCCAGCAGCAGATAGGCCAGGGACAGGTTCCATTCTGCATCGGCATAGGAAGGATCTATCGCGAGAATGCGCTGAAAGCACCCGATGGCCAATTCCCCTTGTCCTTGAAACTTGTAGATTGTTCCCAGATTGTTCATGGCATGAAGGTTGGCGGGTTCGCATGCAAGGGCGTGGGTAAAGCTGTGCACAGCTTCTGCGAAACGATCCTGTTTCATCAGGGCAATGCCGAGGGCATTATGATTGCGGGACGAATCAGGTTCGACTGCCAAAGCCGCGACAAACTGCTCCTCGGCCTCCACGAAACGCCGTTGTTCAATGAAGACGACCCCCAGGTTGTGATGCGCGGTGCTGCGTAAAGAAGGATCAATGGAGGTCTCTATGGACGTTATCTTGCGGTAACAGGTCACGGCCTGCGGATATTGCTGCGCACTTGCCCATCCGTTTGCCATCTCAAGCAGGTTTCCCGCCAGTTTCGTGGCCGTCGAGCGGGCCTTTTCAGCAAAGCACCCCTGCACCAGACAGAGCAATGCCGTCCTGATCTCTTCAGCAATCTGCCCCCACCCCCCTGGCTGCTCCTGGCGAAAGAGCCGCATGCTCGGGTACCAGGGGGAATCCGACCTGTTCAGCAACCAGCGCCAGTCCGCGGAATAGGGGAGCATGGTCCACGTGGGGACACCCAAAGCCCCGGCAAGATGTGCGACCACCGTATCAACGGAAATAACCAGATCGAGACATGAAATAAGGGCAGCCGTATCCGCAAAATCCTTCATCAATGGAGTCATGTCTTCCATTGGGAATCGGTCAAGCCCCTCCATGAGGTGCGTCATGCTTCTATCGACCTGCAAGGATATGAAACGAATACCGGCAATCCCGGCCAAAGGGGTAAGTACACTTAACGGGCATGATCTGCGCGGATCTGGCTTTGACCTTCCGGCCCAGCAGAGGCCCACCCGCAGACGATCATGCTCCCCCAGCCGTTCTTGCCAGGATGCCCTGAGTGCAGGATCGCACGTGAGATAGGGAACCTGGTGTGGCAGATTTTCCAGGTCTGTGCAGAAGACTCGCGGAAGACTCATCAGCGGGATATGGCAATCCACCCGCATGGCCGGGGAAAGACGGGTGAAGGTTTGCTCCACTCCGGGGAGGGACGCAAATAACGGCAGGATGCTTTCATCCTGGCATTCAAACAGCACCCGATATCCCCGATCTGTCAACAAAGGGAGATAGCGGACAAACTGGATGGTACTCCCATATCCTTGCTCTGCATGGACCAGGACCGTTGCGCCAGCCGGTTCATCCCCGCCCCAGAGCGGAATATGCTGATGCGTAAGCGGAACAGGGTCGGTCTTTGAAAAACGGGATTCGAATGCCTCCCATCCCTCCGCAAAACGACCCTGCTGCAGTAACCACTGGGCCAGGTTCCAGAGTGCGGTAGGATAATCCGGCTGCAACGTCAATGCCCGGCGGTAACACGCCTCGGACTCCACAAACGACCTGTTTGCCTGCAGAAGTACACCGAGGTTCTGCCAGGCCCTGGCGTTGTGAGGTTGATGTGCTACTGCCCGCTGGCACACCTGAATCGCATCGGCAAGACAGTCCCTGGCGAACAACAGGTTGCTCAGATTCAGCAGGGCATCGCCTTGTTCCGGCTCCAGTGCAAGGGCTCTGCAGAAGTAGATCTCCGCAGCGGCAAGATCTTCCTGCTGCATCCTCAGAACGCCCAGTGCATTGTAAAGCTCGGGCACGGTGTCGTCCAGCCGGATTGCCTTCTCCAGCAACCTCTCGGCTTCGGCCAGATTCCCTGCAGCGAGTGCATGACGGGCATCGGCATAGCATACCGACAGTTCATCGAAACATGGGCCATTCATGGGTGTTTCCATCCGGGCATGTCACTCTCTCCGCCAACCATGAGCATCTTCAATACGTCCCCGAACAGACCTGCCCAGTCACCAGGGCGTCGTTGCCGGAACAGACGCATGGACGGATACCAGGGGGAATCCGAGCAATCGAGCATCCATCGCCAATCAGGGGCATAGGGAAGCATCAGGAAAACAGGCTGCCCCATTGCGCCTGCCAGGTGGGCGACGGCCGTATCTATGGTTATGACCAGGTCGAGATTGGCAATCATCGCTGCAGTGTCTGCAAAGCTCCCGATCTCGTTGGTGAAGTCCAAAAGACCTATGGACTTCTTAAGAAGTGCCAAATCGTCATCCGCAGGTTCAACCTGGAGAGAGAAAAATGTGGCTCCCGGAACCGCGCTAAATGCCGCCACCTCCTGTGCGGGACAGGTACGGCGGGGGTCCGGCCGCTTCCGCCCGCTCCAAACGAGACCGATCCGTTTCCCTTCCCGCTTCCCCAACCGCGCCGACCACTGCGCTACAAGCACATCCGGTGGGGTTAGATAGGGTACGTCAGCCGATAGCTCCGCGCGATCCATGCCGATCAGCCAAGGAATGCTCAAAAGTGGCGACCAGACATCGTAGCGGGGTAACGGTTCTCCCCGGCTTATCACTGCAGCAACGCCCGGGACTGTTTCAAGGAGCGCCTGCAATTCCTTGCGCTGGCACTCAAGTACGACCCTGCAACCCTGCCGGGCCAATCTGGTGGCAAAACGGGCAAACTGCAGGGTATCGCCGAATCCCTGCTCTGCCAACAGCAGGAGGGTCTTGCCGCGGAGTGGCTCGCCGTGCCATCGCGGAACGTCGGGCACAGGAAGTTCCACCGGGTTGCTCTTGCGGAAACGCCATTCGTACTCCCGCCACCCCCGCTCGAAATCCCCCTGCAGGAGCAAGGTGACGGCAAGATTCCAGTGCGCATCGGCATCATCGGCATTCACAGCGATCAATCGCTCAAAGCAGAAGCGCGACAACTCGACCTCACCGAGCTCACGCAATACCACGCCAAGATTGTTCCTTGCGTAGGGATTATCGGGATCAAGTGCAATGACCCGCTCAAAGCAGGATCTTGCCCTGTCGGCCATGTCCAGGCGATGCAGAACCGCACCGAGACCATTCAGTCCGAGGATGTTCTCGGGCTGGAGCGCAAGCATCCGCTCAAAGCACCTCCGTGCCTCGCCATACCGCTCCTGATCAAAATAGAAATCCGCAAGGGTATGCCAGAATCCCGCTTCTCGGGGGGCAAGCCTCGTTGCCCTCTGCAGGGCATATTCGGCATCCACTGATGATAAGGGGCGGCAGGAATGGCCCAGATTATGCCAGGCCTCGGCAAATTCCGGCACCTCGGCGATGGCAAGGCGAAACGCTGCTGCAGCCCCGTTGAAATCTCCGGCAGCAAAGAGCGCAATCCCGGCATTGTAATGCTCGAGCCCCTGCGCTTCCGGAGAAGCGGGAGACGGATACTTCCGGCTCTTCTCAACGAAAGCGAGCAACGTATCCTTGACCCGCCGGATCACCTCGTTCCATTCTCCGGCATACCGCTGCCGAAAAAGCCGCATGGTCGGATACCAGGGAGAATCTTCCCTCTCCAGCAGCCACCGCCAGTCCGCTGCATGCGGGAGCAGGGTCCAGGTCACGATCCCCAGTGCACCGGCAAGATGCGCAACCGAGGTATCAATGCTGATGACCAGATCGAGGTTTGCCATAAGTGCAGCCGTGTCGGCAAAATCGTGAATCCTGTCGGCAAGATCGACCAGAGGCAACCTGTCCGCGGCAGCACGGGCATCCTCCCTCCCCAGATCTACCTGCAGGGAAATGAAGGTAATGCCGGGGATTTCGAACAGCGGCGCGAGATTGTGGAACGGACAGGTTCGACCGGGGTCGGGAAAGTTTCTGCCAGCCCAGGCAAGCCCGACCTTCATCCCCTGCCATGCAGCCAGCAGCCGGCGCCATTCTGCCATCTTCTCATCTGACTGCCTGAGATAGGGTACCGTTGCAGGGATATTTTCAACCGTAGTCCCGAAGATCCGCGGCAGGCTGAGGAGCGGAAGATGACAGTCAAACGGCGGCGGTTCCGAACCCGCGTGGCAGACCTTCCGCACTCCCCGCACCGTTGCAATGAGGGAGGTCAAAGCAGCCGGGCACTCGCAGATGACCTCGCCACCGCAGTCCGCAACCATTGGCAGATAACGGGCAAACTGGATGGTATCGCCAAACGCCTGTTCCGCATGGATGAAAATGGTTCTGCCTCTAAGCGATTCCCCGTTCCAGAGGGGCTGGGCAAAGGTGCGAACCGGCGACGTGTACCGCCTTTTCTGCCAACGCCATTCGAATTCCTGCCACCCTTCCGGGTACTGGCCCAGCTGCAGCAGAAGCAAGGCGCGGTTCCAGTGCGCTTCTGCATTGCCGGGATCGATAGCCAAAGCCCGCTGGCAACTAGCCAGGGCTTCGTGAGTGCGACCGAGAGACTGCAGGGCAGTTGCCATCGTCACATACCCTTCGGCAAAATCTGCCAGAAGCCGTACCGCTTCCCGGTAATGCTCCAGAGCTTCGGCAAAACGCCGTAATTCGAGATAGGCATTACCCAGGTTGTGATGTACCTCTCCCCACGCAGGATCGATCTGAAGCGCCCCAGTATAGACCGCTACAGCCTCTTCCAGGCACCCTTGCCGTTGTAGCAGGTCCCCCTGGCGCAGAAAATAATCGAGAGCAGCGTTGCCCTGTCCCAGTGAGTCGCCCTGCCCGTCTGAATTTCCCGGCACTTCCACCACTATTTCCCCGGAGCGCGGGGCAGACCTCTCCCTTTGAAGCGCTTCAGCCCATTGAGCCAGATAACGGCTGACACGGCTGACAACACCATGCCAATCGGCAGGCATCTGTTGGCGGAAAAGCCGCATGGTCGGGTACCAAGGAGAATCTTCACGGTCGAGAAGCCAGCGCCAGTCTGGAACAAAAGGGAGCATCACCCATACCGGCTTTCCCAGTGCTCCGGCCAGATGTGCCATCGCTGAATCGATGGTAACAACCAGATCGAGTCCGGCAATCAGGGCAGCCGAGTCGTGGAAATCCCTTATATCTGCCGTCAAATCTGTCAGGTAGGGTTGCAGAGGGCCTGCCGAAGCACCGTCTACCTGGAGGTTCACTAGAGCCACTCCCGGAGTCCGGGCCAGGGAGAGCAGCAGCTCCGGGGGGCAGCTCCTTTTGCGGTTCACCGGCTGATCCTGACGGCCGCTCCAGGCAATACCCACCAGCAGCCGCCCATCACTGGGCAACCGCATGTGCCACCTGTTCGTCACGTCGGGGTCGGGGAGAATGTACGGAACGGTTGCCGGGATCGTCTGAAGTGTCGTTTCGAACAGCCCCGGAAGGCTCATTAACGGAAATTGCGCAGCAAAGGGAGGTATCTCTTCACCGCGAGCATAGCATTTCTTCACCCCCGCGACTCTGCCGGCAAGGTTTCTCAGAATCGCAGGAACTTCCAGCAGGACATCTATGCCACGAGCACGTACCAGCGGAAGATACCTGAGGACCATCAACGTATCGCCAAATCCCTGTTCGGCATGAAACAGGACGCTCCCAGTTGCAGAGCCGCCATCCCACAAGGGATGATCGGCATGGCGCCAGGGAACCGGATCGTGGGTCATAAACCTGAGTTCATACCCTCGCCAACCTGCCGGCATTTCGCCGAGCAACAGTTGCAATAGGCTTTGCGCAAACTGCAGGTCGGCAGATTTGGGGAATTGATCCGTAAGCTTGAGGCTCATTGCGAGCGCTTCTTTGATTCGGCCTTGCTCCTGCACGCTGACACAGAGGTTATGTGCCGCTTCCTCCAGAGAGGGTTTGAGTTGGAGTGCATGTCGAAATGCTGTTTCGGCCTGCTCGAACTGCAACAACTCCCGACAGGCGAGGCCAAGATTATACGCTGTCTCCGCCAAAGTCGGATTATCTGCAAGGATCTGCCGGTATGCAGCGGCAGCTTCCGCATACTGGCCCCGGCGGTGGAACTCCTCGGCACGAACAACCCTGGCATCGAGTTGTTCGCTGCTCTCTTCTCGTGCTAGCTCCATCATCATGCTCGGCAAGAACTACTCCTGTCTCATGATCTCGACTTTCCGAGTATTGTCGTGAAACCCCAGAAGTCAGGATATTGACACAACGTGCCAATATCCCACTCAATTTCAAGGCAATTTTGCCGATATTATCTGAACAAGGTGCAAAATGCTGCCAGAACACGGAGAGTAGAAGGCTTTCCGGCCCCTCGCTCCTTAGCATACATCTTGCTTCCAGAGACAATGCACCTGAGCATTTTGCAATAATCACTCCTGACAAACACCCTTTTGTGAGGTTTCGAAAGTCACCGGGAGGTTATCATGGCTGTTGAAGCCGCCGAAAAAATGTTTTCCGCTTTACTTGCACAGCAGACGGTACGAGAAAGCGTGGCCAATTCCTCTCTCTCCAGTGGCGTTAGCCTCTTGCAGAAAAAGAAGTATAAAGAGGCTGTTTCCTCATTTCAGCAGTCGATCGCCATGAAACCGGACCAGGTAGATGCATATAACCTGATGGCTTCAGCATACCTGCAACTGGATGACAAGAAGAAAGCCACTGAAGCCTACAAGATGTCGTTACGCGTCGATCGTACCCAGGTCGACCCTCGAATCAATCTGGCAAATATCTATATCGACGACAAAAATTACCGTGAAGCCGAATCCCAGCTGAAAGCAGCCATACTCAATGATCCTGCCAACACCCTTGCACACTACACCCTGGGAAACATGTACATACAGACGGACCGACTCCGAGAGGCTGAAACGGAACTCAAGACAGTAACCAGGCTTTCACCGAGAGATGCAAACGGCTACTACAGCCTGGGAGTTACCTACAACAAACTTGGTGATTACGGAAATGCCGTAACACAACTGACCAAGGCGACCTCCATGAAACAGGATTTTGCCCTTGCCATCTACCAACTCGGTTTGGCCTATAGCGGCCTCGACAAGAAGGATCTGGCTCAGGACCAGCTTACCACCCTGAAGGGCATCAAGACATCTCAGGCCGTCGACCTTGCTGATCAGCTTTCTCTGTCACTTGCCACACCCAAGATTTTTTCGTTTAATCAGGCAAATAGCTCGTTTATTCCGACGTTCGGCCCGGCAACGCCGCTTTACATGCTTGACATGTCGTTTTTGAACGCACCAAATGCCAGCAAAGACTTAACCATGCAATTCCAGTTCGACAGCACCATGGATGTCGCCTCGGTGACCAATATCGCCAACTGGTCCATACGCCGTGCTGCAAATGCAACCACAGGGTCTTATGTGGCATCGAATAACGATGCCATCATCGCCCCGTTGCCGAAGTCGGTGATGTACGATTCGACTACCAAGCAGGCAACCCTGACCTTCACCATAAGCCAGAACTCTTCGGGCACGGGAACCATCGATCCGTCCCATCTGGTTTTCAAATTCAGCGGTAAAGATATCAATGGCAAACTGATCGACTCTTCTGCCGACGAATTTGCCGGTATCATTAACGAACCGTTCTAATCACACAACAGCGACCAGATAGTGCAAATGACCCAGAAACCTTCCGTCGACCTCAAAGCGCATCTGCGCCCTGACACGCAAGTTAGGGTTGCAATACATCTTCCCGACAATTCCATCATCGATCTCTATGCCATGATCGTTCGTATTGAGGACGACCTCCTGCACATGGAGACATTCCGCAGCAGCAAAACACAGCTTGCCATAGTCCCTCACGGTGCCCGAGTAGTCGTCATGAGCAGCGAAACATGGGCATTCTGCAGAGGAGAAGGAATCTTCGAGGCTGCCATTGACCTCAACTTTGCAGTCAGGATCCGTGGGGAACTGGAAATTCAGCAGCGGCGGGAATTTTTCAGAATGGACGTCTATATCCCCGTTGTCTATGCTGTTCCTGCGGATCAGCAGATGACTACGGTCGAAGGGATGTGGAAAGCTCGACGCATGATGACCGAAAGTGGCCCTCCCCCAAGGACGATCCCCTGGCAGGGAAGTTTCAAGATCCTCAACTGGAATGATCACCCGAACATCGATCCCTGTAGGGTCAATCTAAGCGGCGGGGGGATTCGCATAAAAATACCCGAGCAGTTGACTCCCGGGACTCTGGTAGACCTGGATATCTTCCTGCCGGCAACTACCCTACGCGTCATCAGCGCAGTCGGTTCTGTCATACGCTCCACGGAGGTTCTGCTCAACTTGGAGCCCAACCCCTCCTACGTCACTGCCATGGAATTCATCCATCTCTCCACCAAGGATCGTGAGATCATCATTTCTTACCTCTTCAACGAGCAACGCAACAGCCTGCGAATCCAGAACGAAATCTAACAGCAACGACTTTGCAGTGCGCGGGCAAGACCGACGCTGCAGGATACCCGCGGACACGTTGAGACATCAAGCATTGCGTCACGGCAAATCCGGAACGAAGATCATCTACGGCTCACCCAGTTCACTTGCTCCCGACAACATAACGATATCTACGCGGCGGTTCTTTGCCCGTCCTTCATCAGTGCTATTCTCGGCAACCGGTCGGTATTCACCATAACCGGCAGCCGACATCCTGTCTGGATCGTATTCGTAGGTCTCAATCAGGTAATGAACGATATTGGTGGCACGTGCCGTGGACAATTCCCAATTGGAATGGAACTGACCAGAATGAATCGGGATGTTGTCCGTATGGCCCTCAACACGGAATGGATTTGAATACTGGCTGAGAGATTCTGCTATCATTGCCAGGAGTTCACCAGAACCCTTTTTCACTGTTGCGCTGCCGGAATCAAAAAATCCGGCCTCTTTGAGGCTCACCACCAGACCACGACGGTTGATGCTGAGGCTAACCTTGTCCTGGGCACCGCTTTTCAGCAGATAGGCTTCAATGGATGCCTTGATTGCCAGGAAATCCTTTTCCTCCGCATGGGAGCGCTGACGTGACTTGGCAACCTGTTTCCGAACAGGGACAGGGGCAACCTGTGGTCTGAGATTCGGGATGATGCTGATATTGCCTGCATCGATTACCGCGGGCTTGCCTCCCATGGAAGTAGTGCTGTATCCGAACGATTCGCGCAATGACTGCATGACCTCTTCGACCTTTTTCTTATCGGTCTGGGACATGGCGTAAAGTGTCGTAAACACCGCAAAGAGCAGCGTAATGAAGTCGGCATAGGAAACCAGCCAACGTTCGTGGTTTGCCTCTTTTTCGTGCTTTTTCTTGCGTGCCATTACTCCCCGCTATTTCTTCTCCGGGCCGTGATCCGGGATGAATGCCCGCAGTTTCTGTTCGATAAAGTGCGGATTCTCGCCATTCTGTATGGAAATGAGGCCTTCGATGATCATCTGACGACGCAGCAGTTCGTCCTTGATCCGGTGCTTGAGCTTGGTGCCGAAGGGGATACAGACAAGGTTTGCTGTCATAAGACCGTAAATCGTGGCAACGAAAGCTACGGCGATCCCTGCACCGAGCTTAGAGGTGTCGGACAGGTTGCTCATGACGTGGATTAACCCGAGAACCGCGCCGATGATCCCGATGGTCGGAGCATACCCACCTGCTGATTCAAAAAACTCCGCGCTGACCTTTTCATGTTCTTCGTATGATTCGATCTCGATCTCCAGAGCTTCCCGAAGTTTCTGGGGGTCGATTCCGTCAACAACAAGGGATATCCCCTTCTTCGTAAAGGGGTCCTTGATGGTCTGCGCCTCCTGTTCCAGAGAGATAAGGCCGTTTCGACGAGCCTTGGCAGCATAACCGATCATATCCTTGATGATGTTCTCATGCTTCTCCTTGGGCATGAAAAAGGCTTTTGGCGCATCCTTGAAGGCCTTGATGACTGCAGGCAACGGAAAGCTGACGAATGCCGCGCCAAACGTGCCACCCAGAACGATCAAGGCAGCAGTCGGCTGGAGGAGAGCCTTCATGTGCAGTCCTTCGAGCGCGGCTCCACCGACGATGGCTCCGAACCCAAGCACCAGACCAATTATCGTTGCTAAATCCATATACCCTCGGTAACTTGCGGAAAATGGGTTGCTGGTTACTGCCTTTCAAGCTTGCAATAGGGGCGAAATTTTTCGGCATTGCGCCGCTGAAGATATTTCTTGTATAACGATGGTGCGGCACGGTGAAGGATTCTTGCCTGGTGAAGCACGATCCTCTCGATGATGACCCTGGCAGGTTCAAGAACCAGATAACGGTTGCCATTGGAGAGGGTAATGTGCGTATCAGGGGACTCCTCCACCACCTCGATCATCGCTGGATTGAGGTACATCTCACTTCCATCAAGTCTTGTCAGCCTGATCATTGTCCCCTCTCACTCCATATCTATTGATTAACTTCGGCTAAACCACGGCAATTCTTAAGCCTTCGTCAGATTTAACCCTCGTGAAACGTATATTTCACGCTCGACACAAAATGATTCCATGTGGCAGGCAACCCGACAGGCTCATTTTTCGCATTGACATGATTTCTATTTGAGGTAATCGAGCAATGAAAGTTGACTGATTTTGGCCGTCGCCGACAGAGCAGCTTCGAAAGCGGTTTGCTGTTGTGTAAGTTCAATGGCTGCTTTTGCATAATCCACGTTTTGACGTTCCGAGATGATCGACTTCGCCGTATTCTGGTCGCGAGTAACCATTTTCTTGGTACTCAGAAGCCGTGTCATCCTGCCGGCCACATCGCTCCGTGCATTGGATACCTGCTGTGAACCTTTGTCCAGGTTTGCGGCATTCAGCTGTATGGCAGGGACATTATTGCTCTCAATGGCTGCGATAAGCCCGTCCAGTGCAGCAAACAGGTCCACCGAACCGTAGGTTCCTGTGCCACTGAAAAGCTCGCTACCTGAAACATTTATCTCCACCTTTGACGAACGCGAGACCTCTACCTGGATCTTGTCGTCAGTGCCGCGGAAATTACCGCCGAAAAGAAGACTTGCGCCTGTTTTGGTGATTGTTGCCGGAGCATCAAGAGTGATGGTCCCCGAGGCCGGAATGGCCGCAATCTTCGTCCCGACAGGGATACCCTCTCCGCTAACCGGCATCCCCACCGATAGAGTGCTGGTATCAAGACCGGTAATGCTGTTTGTCCCGTTGAGATCGCCCTTAAGGGCACTTCCCGCAAACGGAGCCGCATTAAAGGGAGGGCCGAAGGTGAGCCGAACCCCGCTACCCGATGCTGTTGCGCTGTTGTTCAATGTGATGGCATTCCCCGGCCCGATGCTGTTGATCACCGTATTCGCCGGAATCCCGTCTCCGCTTACCGCCATACCGACAGAAAGGTTCGTCACATCGATATTGGCAATTCCGGTGGTTCCGTTGGTATCACCTGCCACTGACAGGGTACTGTTTTTGTAGCCACCGAATATATACTGGTCGCCAAGTTGGATATTGGCCATATCCAGCAGTTGCTTCCGCATCTCCTTCAACTGCGAGACACTGTTGGTACGTACCGCCGTATCAGTAGTGCCGCTGGAGATGGTGGAAGCTACCCCCTTGATGTTGTTGAGCACATCACTGACACCCTGCAGTGCCGTCTCGGTGAAATCGAGCCACAGATTTGATTTTGTTATGTTACTCAGGTATTGATCCCCTTCTTTGACCTTATTCTGCAAGTCCAGGATCTGCCGTGAGGTAATGGGATCATCACTGGGGCGGAGGATGTTCAGACCCGCACTGATCTGTTCATTGAGCCGATCGAGTCGGGCACGTCCCTCCTGGATGTTGTACAAAGCATTTTCTGATGTCATCATCGGTGTAACGCGCATGAGATTCTCCTATCTAACCATGTCGAGAACGGTATCCAGCATCTCTGTGGCTGTGTTCAAGACCTTGGAACACCCCTGAAAGGCTCTCTGGTATTTGATGAGATTAGTCAATTCCTCGTCCAGCGAAACACCGGAGTTGGACTCGCGCAGATTGTCCAACTGCTTGAGAAACGCCTCCCCCTGTGAGACCTCATTATTGACGCTCTGCAGATCTACACCTACGGTACTGGTGAACGCATTATAGAAACCGCCCAGTGATGTGGACCCACTGGAAAAGGTAAGGGATGTTTCCCATATCTGTGCAATGGACAAGGCGTTTTCATTGTTGCCCGCCCCTCCACTGGAGCTGGCGGGATCGGTGGACGACGCAGCAAGATCGTTCAGATCGGTGATAGCGACCGAAAGGGTGGCACTGTTAACACCGGAGAAGATGTAATTGGCATTGGTGTTTGCCGAGGTAGTTGCTGCCGAAAGGGTGATTGAATGTGCGGCAGCCGGGGGTGATGAGTACGGAGTTGCGGTTATGATCGTACCCGCAGGTATTCCCGGACCAGAAACAGCCATCCCGACGGACAGGCCAGTTGTATCGATATTGCTGATAACGTTACTGCTGCCGGTAGTCGTACCTGCCAACGTGGTAGACGACACGGTGAAGAGATCGTTGCCGGTAGACCCGTTCAGACCATAACCTGTCTCGTGCAGCGTATTGACCTCCCTGGCCACGGCATTGGCCAGTTCGTTCAGCTTGTCCAGATATCCGGGGATGACGGAGTCCCTCACCTCCAGAATCCCACCGATCTTCCCCAGCGAATTGTTCGCCCCACCCACTGTGGCGGTGATGTCCGTCCCTGTTGTCGAATCTGACGACGGTGGTGGATTGCCCAGCGGCGTGATCATGATTGCAGAGGTAGCGGAAGACGACGGGTAAACCGTGCGATAGAGATAGCCGGTAACCAGCTCTTCTCCCCCGGGCAGCGAGACGGAGACAGTCCCATCCTGTGCCTCGAAGTAACTGACCCCGACATCTTCTGACAACTGCCTGATGAGCAGATCCCGTTGGTCGCGCAATTCATTGGCATTGGCACCCGACTGTTCAGCCTGGGAGATCTGGCTGTTGAGGGTGGCAATATTTTTGGCTTTATCGCTGATATCGGCTGTTATGCCGGTTAGCATGTCATTGACGGTTTTTTGCGTATCGGTAAGCCCGGAGCTGACCTGCTGGAAGTTGTCCACCATGATCTGGGCACGGGTCAACACTGCCTGCCGTTCGGGAATCCCCTGGGGGTTCACGGAGAGATCCTGCCAGGCATTGAAAAACTGTTGCATGGAATCATTCAAACCATCGGACGTCAGCTCATTGAACAGAGGTTCGAGCTGCTGAAGTGCTGTCTGCCGGGAAAGGCTCTGGTTATACGTACTGGTGTTGTTCACCAGCTGGAGTTGCAGCAGGCCGTCATAGGAACGTTGCACCGCCGCAAGTTTCACACCCGATCCCAAGGGAAAGCCATTTGCCAACGTCGTGGGTCCTGTCTCCAGAATGGTATGCTGACGCGAATACCCGTCCGTATTGACATTGGCAATATTTTCACTGGTCACTTCGATGGCCAGCCGGTTTACATTTATCCCGGTAGCCCCTATGTTCATGATATTTTCAATCCCCATTTAGATCTCCTTGCAGACCAGCCTGACATCATTCGTACTGCTTACCATGCCCCCTGCCTGGCCATAGGTGGACCGACGCGTAAAAAGGGCATTAAGGAATTCCACAGACTCCTGAACATGCTGCAAAGAACCTTCAAGGAGACTCCGGTTGAACGCAATGACCCGCTGCAGCGCATCTCCAAGCTCAAGAATCCGCGACTGCAACCCGCGGAACCTCTCCCTCAGTGGAGATGCGATCTTGGGCATGAGTGGAGAAAGGCTCTCGGCCTGCGGGACCTGCAACTCCTCAGCTGATTTCCTGAGTAGAAGCCGACAGGCGGCATTGGTCCGTTCCATTGAGAAAAGGAGTTCACGTTTTCGCTGATCCAGTTGCTCCAGATTCGCGATATCAACATCGATGATGCTCCGCTGCTCAGCTTCCAGGATCGTCAATAATTCTTCCATGGCTGCCCGCTTTGCGGTCAGAGCCTCTATGAATTCCGGTAGACAACTGGCCATAACTTCGTTCCTCCTCCGTTTCGGGTCATCGCGAACCCGACGTATCTTTGTGTATCTTCACAGTCCTGCGGCTGGCATCCTCAAGGATCTGTTTCTCGATGGTGTTGGCAAGACCCAGGGAACCCTGCTGAGCAACGGTAAGGGCATACTCTTGATCGAGTAGCGACCGGTAGACCTCTTCCCCTCGCCCACCTCCGGTGAGAGTGTCTTTCCCCACGGTTTCACGCATGGATTTGAGCATAAAACCGGTGAACACCGCCTCGAACTCCCTGGCAACCTTGCGGGCAGACGCGCGTGTCTTTTCGTCCAGCTCCGCTCCCGGCTTGAGCACTTCTTTCTTTTTGAAATTCTGCTCTATGCCAGCCATCAGATCAGGCGATACAACCTTGCAATCCACGGTCTCCCCCTTAGATGATGACCAGTTCGGCCTGTAGCGCACCCGCAGCCCTGATCGCCTGCATGATGCCGATCAGGTCGCGAGGGGTGACACCCAGGGCATTCAATGCCCTGATAACCTCTCCGATACTTGCACCTTCGCGCACCAAGGCCAATCCTCCTGCCTCTTCGGAAACCTTCAGCTGCGTCCGCGGCACCACTACGGTTTCGCCTGTTTTGCTCAAAGGGGACGGCTGAGAAACCTGCGGCGTCTCACGGATAAGCAGAGTGAGATTCCCATGGGATACCGCCACCGAAGAAAGCCGTACGTTCTCTCCCATGACAATGGTCCCGGTCCGTTCGTTGAGGACCACCTTGGCAACGCCATCAGGGCGAACATCAAGACGCTCCATGGCAGCGATGAATTCAACCGTACGTCCCTCATAGGCAGGGGGTATGGTGAGAACAACCGAACCGGCATCGGCACTCGTGGCAACTTGGGCATTGAATTTCTCGTTGATGGCTGCGGTGATCCGCGCTGCAGTCGTAAAATCCGGCTGCTGCAGATTGAGTTTGAGCTGGGCACGTTCCTTCAGCACATTGGGCAGTTCGCGCTCAACCAGGGCACCCTCCGGAACTCTGCCGGACGTGGGATGGTTCTTCTGTGCGGCAGCAGCCTGGCCTCCATACGAGAAGGAATTGGTACTCACAGCACCCTGGGCAACCGCATATACCTGTCCATCAGCCCCTTTCAGCGGGGTCATCAGCAGAGTCCCACCGGCAATGCTCTTGGCATCGCCCATGGAAGAAACCAGGACATCTATCTTCATCCCTTGCTTGGAATAGGGGGGCAATGTTGCAGTGACCATCACAGCCGCAACGTTTTTCACCGTCACATCAGCACGGTTGATGGTTACCCCCATCCGCTCCAGGGCGTTGACCAGAGATTGCACCTGAAACTTCACCTGGTTGCCGTCGCCGGTACCATTCAGGCCAACCACGAGACCATAGCCGATCAACTGGTTGTCCCTGACCCCGTCGAAGGATGCTATCTCCTTGATCCTTATGGCGTGGGCAAAATCAGGACTGAACAGGACAATGGCTGCAATGATTGCGTAAAGTATCTGTTTCATGGTCTTTCACTCAAAATTGAGCGCTCACTCTCTTCTCTCACGAGCATGCGGAGCTGAATTCCGCAGCGCGGCAACGATGACCATCGGGCAGACTCAGAATGGCCAGACCTTATCGATTATGTTCATCAACCAGCCAGGGCTCTGCCGATCGCTGATAATTCCCTTGCCGCTGTAGGTAATCCGTGCATCCGCAACAAAACCGGAGTTCACCACATTGTCGGCACTGATATCCTTGGGCCGCACCGTCCCCTCAATCAGAATCACCTGGTCCTCATTGTTGACCTTGACGTTTCGCCGCCCCTCGATCAGGAAGTTTCCGTTGGGAAGCACCTCAACCACCTTTGCCGTTATGGTGGCATTAAGATTTTCTTTCCGGGTGGTCGATCCTGAGCCATCGAATTTGGAACTGGCACTGGCATTGATCAGCTTGGAGAGATCCATCCAGTTCCTGACCCCGGTCATATTGGTCTCAAGACCGAGGAGATTCGGCACACCAGCGGCCACGCTGCTATCCCGACCGGTTGCAGTGCTTGCCTCTTTGCTGGCGCTTGCCTGCTCCGTAATGAGGATAGTGAGGGTATCCCCTTTCCTCCTCGCCTTGAAGTCCTCTGCCAGCCCCGCAGACGATGCCTGCCAGATCGAACCGTTACTGTAATTCGGTTTGGGAACTGCGAGTTGCTCATCAAAGGCAGGGGTTCTGACATCTGCCTTCTGGAAGCTGCAGGCAGACAGAAGCAGGAAAAGCAACAACACTGATTTGTTCATCATGGATTCCATAGGCTAGAACTCTACCCTGACCATTCCGGCATCGACAATTCTGGCGGGTATCTCTTTTTTGGAGGACATGTTTTGCACGATCACCAAGTCGCCGGCCCCACCTGTCCCTTTACAGCGACCTGTTGCAGTTATTCGCAATGAATCGTTCTCCAGTAGTATGGTGACTAGTTGGCCATTCTTGACAATGGGGATCTTTTCCAGCTGGTCGCCACGCAACGGCACATTCCCGCGGATGGTATTCTTCAATCGCATCCCGACGACCTCAGCGATGTTGTTGCAGATCTTTCCCCCAGCAGTTGCCAGATCGCGCTTCTGCAGCGCCACATCTGATGCAGCGATCACCTGGCCCCGCTCCAGTTGCCGGGTGGTAACAACCATCTCCGTCAAAGCCTCGACCTCGACTTTTATCGGCAGGTTTCGCTTCACCTGCCCATTCACCCGCACGATTAGTGCGAGATTAGCGCTCCCCCATCCTTCCCACTGCTGGGGAGCAACCACCTCATAGTCTACCTGTCCGGCCGGAAGGGAGAGGTCTCCCCCATAGCCAATCCTTTTGACGTTGACCTCGAGGCCAAGCGACGCAGTCCGGTTCTTGATGTAGTCCGTCAGCACCTGACGCACCGCATCAGCCTTGACCACCTGTCCGGAGGGGACAGCACATGCCTCGCTGCAGAAGAACGCCAGGAAGAGCATGCAGATTGCGATTCGAGTCAGACTTTTCATGGTATTCCCACGTAATCCTACGCTACGGGACAACCGTTTCACGATGAACGGTTATCTGCGCAGGTTGTTTGCCTGCTGGAGCATCTCGTCGGCTGCCTGCACCGCCTTGGAGTTGACCTCATAGGCCCGCTGGCCGATGATCATGTTGACCATCTCTTCCATGACGCTGACGTTGCTCATCTCCAGGAACCCCTGGGCAAGGGTGCCGACGCCATTCTGCCCGGCAGTGCCGGTTGTTGCCTCGCCCGAGGCATCGGTATTCAGGTAGAGGTTCTTGCCGATACTGGAAAGCCCGGTCGGGTTGGAAAAGGTGGCCAGCTGGATGGTCCCCACGGTGGTCGGCGTGTTCTGTCCGGATTGGAGGACCGACACCGTCCCGTCATTGCCTATCGTGACCTGGGTAGCATTGTTGGGAATAACGATCTCCGGCAGCATCGGATAGCCATCGGACGTTACCACGCGCCCTTCGCTGTCCTTCTTGAAGGTTCCCGAACGGGTATAGGCGGTCGTGCCGTCGGGCATCTGTATCTGGTAGAAACCTTCCCCCTCGATGGCGATATCGAGCTCGTTGCCAGTCTGGTTGATATTGCCGGCAGTGAAGATCTTGGTCACTGACGCAGGCTTTGCCCCCAGGCCGATCTGGATGCCTGATGGTATCTGCGTGGAGCTGGTCGACGGAGCGCCGGTGGTCTTCAGATTCTGGTACATCAGATCCTGAAAATCGGCTCGGCTCTTTTTGAATCCGGAAGTATTGACGTTGGCCAGGTTATTGGAAACCACGTCAATGTTGAGCTGCTGTGCCTGCATCCCTGAAGCAGCCGTCCACAATGCACGAATCATGAAAATCCTCCTGTTGAAGCGTTGCTTTCCCTGGATGGGCTGACGATGCAATCCTGTCGCCTCATCGGCAAAGCAACGGTACCTTAAACCTTGCCGAGATCATTGACCGCCTTGCCGGTCATGTCGTCAAAACTCTTTACCGCCCGTTGGCAGGCATCGAAGTAACGGGATGCCTCGATCATCTGCACCATTTCACCAATGGTATTCACATTCGATCCCTCAATGGCACCCTGACTGACGCTTGCAGTGGTAACCGGTTGCGGAACCACCTGGGGATCTGCGGGGACAAACAGTGCGCTGCCGATCTTCTGCAGGGCGTACGGCTTCGGGAAATCGACAACCTGCAGCATCCCGACAGTAGTCGGCGTGGATTCCCCCGGTAGATAGGCAGAGACCGTACCATCACTGCCAACCGTTATTTGAGTGGCATTTTCCGGGATCACGACCTCCGGGCTGAGGGGATACCCGTCGGAGGTCAGGAGCCGGCCGGCTGCATCCAGATGGAAATTGCCCTGCCGCGTATATGCCGTCCCCTGCGGTGAGGTTACGGAGAAGAATCCGTCCCCTTCGATGGCCAGATCGAGCGGATTACCGGTCTGTTGCATCGGCCCCACCGAGTAGTCCGTATAAAAGCGGTCGCCGCTGTAGACCGGACCGGCGTCAACACCTGCGGGAGACTGTGTGCCGCCATTCGCCCCGTTCAGTACGCTTTCAAAGGTCAAGCGGTCCTTCTTGAACCCGGGGGTATTGGCGTTGGCCAGGTTGTTGGAGACCACATCCAGCCTTTTCATGGCATTAATGTTGCCGGTCAGCGCCGCATACAGGCCACTATTCATAAAATTTCTCCTCCTGCAGGACTAACGGTAGCTCTTCATTTTTGCCCGCAGCCGCATGATCGCCTGACTGTGCAGCTGGCATATCCGCGACTCGGTGAGACTCAGGACAGCGCCGATCTCTTTCAGATTGAGTTCCTCATAATAGTAGAGGGTGACCACAATCCGCTCTTTCTCCGGCAGCCCTTCAATGGCCTCTGCCAGACCGTCGACCGTCTGCCGGGCCATCAGCTGGTTCTGCGGGTTTACCACCCGCTCATCCTCAAGGACATCCAGCAGGCCGAAGGGACTTCCCTCCTCATCTTCCCAGGAATCGTCAAGGCTCACCACTGAAAGGAAATGCACCTCCTCCAACAGGCGGAAGTAGTCTTCCAGATCCATCTGCATGGCCTTGGCAACTTCCTCGCTGGTCGGGTTGCGTCCCAGTTGCTGCTCCAATTTGGCAAACTCGCGTTCCAGGCGTTTGAACTTCTCGCGCAGAGATCTGGTCAGCCAGTCCTGGGAGCGGAGTTCGTCCATGATGGTGCCACGGATACGCTGCTCGACAAAGGTCTTGAACTGCACCCCCCGCATCGGGTCGAACCGCTCTGCCGCAGTGATGAGACCAATGACTGCCGCACTCATCAGGTCCTCGCGGTCAAGATGCGGAGGGAGCTGTGAGGCAATCTTCCCCACCAGGAACTTCACCAGCGGCAGATGGGAGACGATCAGATCGTCACGGTTTACATTGGCAGCCCGCTGTGCTTCCTCTTCATATGCTTTGAGAAGGCAGTTCATAGGCTCTCCCTGCCATAGATCGGTGCGAAATTGCGCCGGAAGAGGAACTGGATGTTCCCCTTGACCCGGGCCGAACCGACATGGTCATTCATCAAACGGGCAAGACCGGAAAAACATCGGGCAGACTTTGACTCTGGAAAAAGATCGAGCACGGCGCGTTGGCGCTTTACCGACTCCACCAGCCTTTCATCCCAGAGGACACAACCAAGATAATCGAGCGAGATGTCAAGGAAGCGGCTGGTAACATGAGAAAGCCGGGCAAACACCTCCAGGGCATCCCGACTGTCACGAACCATATTCACCAGGACCTTGAAGCGGCGCTCGTCGTATCTGGTCGCCAGGAGCTTGATCAAGGCGTAGACATCGGTGATGGAGGTCGGTTCGGGAGAGACGACCACCACGATCTCCTGCGCCGCGGTGTTGAAGTAGGTAACATTCTCAGAGATGCCGGCTTCGGTATCGATGATGACGACGTCGAACTCCTCTTCCAATTGGTCCAGTTCATCCAGAAGACGTATCCGTTCATGGATGCCGAGGCTGGTATACTCCTGTACCCCTGATCCGGCAGGAACCAGCTTGATTCCCGCCGGCCCTGTAACGATGATGTCCTTCAGACGCTTTTCCCCGGAGAGGACGTTATTGAGGGTATAGTGCGGCGACAACCCCAGCAGCACATCGATATTCCCTACCCCCAGGTCCGCATCGATCAGCAGCACCCGCCGTCCCAGCTGTGAAAGAGCAATGGCCAGGTTGGCAACGACGTTACTCTTGCCGACCCCTCCCTTTCCACTGGTCACGGAAATGACACGCACACCGCGTCCTGCGGCATCCGCCTTCTGTGCCTGGTGCTGGATCCTTTTCCTGCCGCTCAGTGACCTGGCCAATTGCCGCAATGAATCGGCCTGGTCCGGTCGGCTGCTCATGATGTTCATTTAGGGGTTCTCCCTCATGACAAGATTTGCCAGTTTACGTGGAGTGGCCACCACAATATCCTCGGGGACCATCTGTCCGTTGGTGAAGTAGGAGAGCTGCAATTTGCTGCGTAGATGGACATTGACGATACATCCCAGACTTTCGCTCTCGTCCAGCTTGGTAAACAGAAGCTTGGAGATGGGCAGGACGCTGAAGCGGGAGATGATATCGGAAAGTTCCTTGTCCTTGGTGGTTGCCGAAACGCAGAGATGCGTCTCAATACTGAGGCCGGAATCAAGCAGCGACTTGAGTTCTTCAAGACGATCCTGATCCTTCGGACTTCTACCGGCCGTATCGATAATGATCAGATCCTTTTCCCCATGGGCTTCAACTGCTTTTGTCAGCTCATTGGGCGTTCCGGCGCTCTCCAGAGGCAAGCCCATGATCTTGGAATAGGTTTTCAGCTGCTCGAAGGCCCCCACCCGGAAGTTGTCGGTCGTAATCAGTGCCACGCTTGCCCCCTTGTTCATGGCATACATGGCGGCGAGCTTTGCTGTCGTCGTTGTCTTGCCGACGCCGGTCGGGCCGACCAATGCGATGATCCTCGGCCCGGTCTTCTTCATCCGTAGCGGCCCCGCACACTTGATGACGCTGGCGAAGGCCTCAATCAAAGAATAACGCAGTTCTTCACGATCATCGGTAGTCTCGGCCATCGGACGGACATGCTCCAACAGCGACCTGACCGCCTCATCCTCGATCCCGGCAGCACCGAGTTCCCCGGCAAGACCGGACAGGATCGCCTCTGCCCCCTCCACGTCTACGGCAAGAACCTTGACTTCTTCGTTTCCGGTCTTTTGCGTGGGGAACACCACCGGGACCGCTTCAGACTTGTCCTTCACCTTGATGGCCGAAAGCAGGTACTTTTTCAGATCTTCCAGTTCCTCTTTGCCGATAACCCGTTGACCGCCGAATTCTGAGGTGCGGGACATCCCGTCCATGGCCGCAACGCCTTGCTGAAACGGGGCAGGTGCCGGCGTTTCGCGTACGGACAGCTTCTCCACCTTGTCCCGCAGATCGCGCAACTCACGGGCTATGGGCCCGAGCATCGACTTCTGGAATTCCTCTTTGGTGGTAAGCTCTCGCTCCTCCTTTTCCCGGTAGGGATTGGGACGTGGCGTCGGTTTCGGGTCGATGGCGGCCGTAACCTCGAAAAACGGCTTGGAAAAGAGACCCAGAATCCCTTTGCGCCTCTCCTTCCGCGAGGAAAGAATCATTGCATCGGCACCCATCTCAGCCTTCACCATGCGCAACGCCTCGGACATGTCGCCAGCTTTGAACGTTTTAACTAGCATTGATGCTCACCACTCCTAGAGATTGAATTTTAATGTGCGGTGGAATCTCATTATGGGACAGGACTGCAAGATTCGGCACGAAACGTTCCGTCAGGTACTTGACGTGCCGCCGGATGTTGGGAGATGCGATCAATACCGGCGTGGTACCGCTCTGTTCGAATTTTTCCTGCAGCAACCTGATGCTGTTGATGATCTTTTGTGCCGTTGCAGGTTCGATGGCCAGGTAACTCCCTTGGTCGGTATGCTGCACCGACTCGGCCACCAGTTCCTCCACATCCCTGTCAAGGGTAATGAGGAAGAGCAGGTCGTCGTCACGCTTGTACTGTTCCACGATGTAGCGGCCAAGCCCCTGGCGTGCAAATTCGGTGAGGATATCCGGGTCCTTGGTCACGCTGGCATAATCTGCCAGGGTTTCCAGGATAGTTCTCAAGTCTCTGATGGAGACGTTCTCTTTCAGGAGGTTCTTGACCACTCGCAGGACCGTTCCCAGGTTGAGCAGATTCGGGACCAGTTCCTCGACAACCTTCGGAAAGCTTGCAGCAAGATTATCCAGCAGTTGCTGCATCTCCTGGCGACCGACCAGTTCATGGGAATGTTTCTTGATGACCTCACTGATGTGGGTAGCTATGACCGTGGTGTTGTCCACCACGGTATACCCCTGCTGCTGGGCACGCTCGCGATCGCCGCCCTTGATCCATACGGAAGGAAGCCCGAATACCGGTTCGGTGGTGCGGGTGCCGTCAAGCTGGCCGATGCTGGTGCCCACATCCATGGCCAGGAATTGCCCGGCGAGTTCGCCGCCACCCACCTTGGCACCCCGGATAAGAACAGAGTATTCATGTGGCTTGAGCTGCAAGTTGTCATGAATGTGGATAGGCGGAACAATAAATCCCATCTTTTGGGCGAACTGTTTGCGGATCGAGCGAATCCGCTCCAGAAGCTCTCCTTCCTGGGACGCGTCAACCAGCGGCACCAGCCCGTAGCCGACTTCCAGTTCCAGGGTATCCAGCGGCCTGATGGTCCCGGTCTGCTCGATCGGTTCCTCAGCTGCCCGCATATCCGTGATGTCCTCTTCGGCAATCACATCAGGCTTGACCCCGCCAATCTTGGCAGCCATGAAAGCGGCGCCCGAGAGAAGGAAGAAGGCAAAGTGCGGAAGCCCCGGGATCAACCCCAGGAAGAACATCATGCCGGATGTAATGTAAAATGCCTTGGGGAAAAGGAGCAGTTGCCCGGTAATTTCGTGCCCGAAGTTTTTCTCATCCGCCGAACGTGTCACGATCATGGCAGCGGCAGTAGAAATGATCAGCGCCGGGATCTGGGCCACCAGCCCTTCACCGACTGTCAACAGGGTGTAGTTGGACAGCGCGTCCACGAGTGGCATTCCCTGCTGCCAGACGCCGATGATGAAGCCACCGAAGATGTTGATCAACATGATTAGTACGCCAGCTACGGCGTCACCGCGGACGAACTTGCTGGCACCGTCCATGGAGCCGTAAAAGTCTGCTTCGCGGCCCAGCTTGAGCCGGCGAACCTTGGCCTCGGTATCGTTGATGAGACCGCTGGAAAGATCGGCATCGATAGCCATCTGTTTTCCGGGCATGGCGTCGAGGGTAAAGCGGGCGGCAACCTCGGCGATCCTGCCGGCACCCTTGGTGATGACTACGAAATTGATGACAACAAGGATCAGGAAGAGGACCGCACCGACCACGTAGTTCCCGCCGACAACGAATTGGCCGAAGGACTTGATGACCGCCCCTGCCGCCTCGGCTCCTTCACTTCCGTGCAGCAGAATCAGCCGGGTGGAGGCAATGTTCAGCGCCAGCCGGTACAGAGTGGTTATCAACAACAGCGAAGGGAAGACCGAAAACTCAAGCGGTTGCTGGATGTAGAGCGATACCAGCAGAATCGCAAGCGCAATGGTGATGTTGGTGGCGAGAAACACGTCAAGGATCAGCGGCGGAAGTGGAATGATCATCAACGCCAGAACGCCGACAAAAGCCAACGCCAGATAGACATCAGAGTTGCTCTTGGTCGTTGTAAGCTGGACAGCTGGTGCCGATGTCTGTGCCATTCCAGAAATTCCGTTTCTAGGTGCAAGAGATATTAATGCAGAAAGGTGATGTGCAACCGTTATGCCAGCAATTTAGTGGCAAATTTTGTTTGGGGTCAGGGCGCTCAAGGGCAACAGGGATCACCCTTTAGGCATCATGGGAGGTAGTATGTCAGCTGGAGGATACGTCTGGAGTTAAGGATCCGACGTCATTTTGAATGCCGGCGGGTCAATGTTTTGACAAGCGTCAGATAATCGGGAGCCCTGGGGACCAGGACAAGAAAATGCTAGACACGATGGCTCTGGCAAAAACGAACTCGCGGAGAAGCATGGCTCTGGAATGGCCCCCAGGAAACCGCATCACACGTCTCATATCTTGCCCTTGATGCTGTAAACATATGCCAGAACCTCGGCTACAGCGGCATACAAAGATTCGGGGATCTCTTCGCCTTCCTTTACCTGCGCGTAGAGCTCTCTGGCGAGGAAACGGTTCTCCACCAGCATGATCCTGTGCTCCTGGGCAATCTCCCTGATCCTGAGCGCAAGATAGTCAACCCCTTTGGCCAGAACTACCGGCGCCCCCATCGAGATCCGGTCATACTTGAGCGCCACGGCATAGTGGGTCGGGTTGGTTATAACCACGTCCGCAGTCGGGATGATCTTCCGCAATCTGCGTCGATGCTGGGCAAGACGCATCGACCTGATCTTTCCCTTGATCTGCGGATCGCCCTCGGCGTCCTTGGATTCATCCTTGACCTCCTGCTTGGTCATTTTCAGATTCTCCATGAATCGCCACTTGACGAACATCAGATCGAGCACCCCCAGGATGAGCATCACCCCAGAGGTGTGTAGCACAACCTTGAAAGAGATATGGCTGACATATTCGATAATGCCGGACACATCCTTTTCCGTCAGGTAGATGAACGTCCCGACCTCATCGCGGAGCACCTTGTAGCCGATGTAGCCGACGATGACAATTTTGACCAGTGACTTTGCCCCTTCAAAAAGGGCTTCTTTCTGAAAGAGCTTGGACATGCCACTGATAGGATTCAGCTTGTTCAGGTCGAATTTCAGCCGCTCGGTAGAGAGGACAACACCACCCTGGGTGAAGTTGGCCACGATACCGACGATAATCATGACTAGCAGGAAAGGAAGAAGGACAATGGAAATGATCGCCGAAGTTTTGAGAAAGAGCGAATAAACATTAGCCTCGCTGATCTGGAATTTGCCGATACCCCCCAGGTAATCGCTGAAGGTTCGCTTGAGCACCGCCACCATGTAGCCGCCGGTAATGTACAGGGTTATGAAGGCAGTCAGGAGGGTAACTGTGGAGGCGAGATCCCGACTGCGCGGGATATTTCCCTTGGACCGCGCTTCGGAAACCTTTTTACCGGTAGGTTCTTCTGTTTTGGAATGTTTATCCTGTTCGGCCATGGAGGGAACCTACCCGAGAAGGCGGAACAACACCTTGATCTGCTGTGCCACGACTCCGAAGGAGTTTTCCAGGGTATGAAGAAAGGAGAGCAGCGTCATGCCGAGAATCAAAAAACCGAGGCCGATATTGAGCGGCATGCTGACGAGAAAAACGTTCATCTGGGGGAAGATCCGCGCCATAATGCCGAGCACGACGGTCGTCACCAGCAGGGCAACCATGACCGGTGCCGCAAGCTTGACCCCCAGGACGAAAATGTTGGTGATAACGGCAGATATAAATTTCAGCAGTTCTTCGCTCATGTGCCACCCACCGACCGGGATCGTCTGGTAGCTCTCGACGATCGCGCGGATGAAGACATGATGTACCCCGAGGGCCATGAAGAGCAGGGTTGCCAGGAGTGCCTGAAAAACGGAAAGAATGGGCGTCTGGGTCCCTTGCGTTGGATCAAAGAGGCTGACGATGGAAAAACCCATCTGCGTCCCCACCAGTTGGCCGCAGAATTCCACGGCAGAGAAGATGGCCTGGGCGACGAGGCCCAGGGTAATGCCAATCAGCGTCTCACGGATGATGAGCAGCACCAGGAACACGGAATCGGTGGGGAGCTCAGGCAGCTTGACCCTGATGACCGGGTAGAGCACCAGGGTCATGACAAAGGTCAGGCCCGCCTTTACCTTCACCGGCACCATCTTGCCGCCGAAGATGGGCGTTGCGGCAAAGATGCCGGCGATTCTCCCCATCACCAGGGTGAAAAAGCTGAATTCGGTGACCGTGGAAAAAGGGAGCGAAGGAAACATCGCTCAACGTCTCATGGTAGCTATGAGCGCATAGATTTCACGGGTGAAGTCGGAGAGATAGCTCATCATCCAGGGGAAGAAGATGATCATGGCAACCATGACTGCAACGATCTTCGGGACAAAGGTGATGGTTACTTCGTTGATCGAGGTCACTGCCTGAAAGACGCTGATGATGAGACCCACCACCAGGCTGAAAATCAACAACGGTGCAGAAAGAAGCAGGGTCGTTTCAAAGGCGCGACGGGCCAGTTGGACTACGAGCTCGGGGGTCATCTGCGGGGTCTCCTATCCGAAACTTTCAATGAGCGAGCCAATGACCAGCCCCCACCCGTCCACGAGGACAAAGAGCAGTATTTTGAAGGGAAGTGAGATCATGACCGGCGGAAGCATCATCATCCCCATGGACATGAGGACAGAAGCGACCACCATATCCACGACCAGAAAGGGGATATAGACCAGGAACCCGATCTGGAATGCCGTTCGCAGTTCACTGATGATGAACGCCGGAATCAGGGTGAGGGTAGGGATGTCATCAGCATTTTTCGGCCGCGGCATCTTGGAGATATTTATGAAAAGGGCTAAGTCCTTTTCTCGAGCCTGGGAAAGCATGAATTTTCTCATCGGCGCCACTGCCCGTTTGAACGCCTCTTCCTGCGTGATGGTCTGGGCCTTGTAGGGCACCAGGGCATCGTTGTTGACCTGTTGCCAGACCGGACTCATGATGAAAAACGTCAGAAAGAGCGCCAGGCTGACCACGATCTGGTTCGAGGGGGACTGCTGGGTGCCGAGGGCGTTGCGCAGGAAGGAGAGTACCACCACGATACGTGTGAATGATGTGGTCATGATGAGCAGGCCCGGTGCCAGGGAGATGATGGTCATCAGGAAGAGGATCTGCAGGGTTACCGAGATGTCGCCGGGTTTTGTGACCTTGCCGACGCCAACGCTGATGGTCGGCAGTGCGATCGGCTCGGGCGCGGCCCAAACCGCTCCAGCAACCAGCAACAGCAGGATTGTTAGTGCCAGAGAACGCTTCTTCATGACAGCCCACCCGCATGCGCCCGGACATCGCCGGCACCGGCGCCGTTTTTACTTTTCGGCAACCGCGCCACCAGGTCAATGATCTTGTTCTGCAGCGCATCGGGAACCAGCTTGCCAATCCCCTGGCCATCGATGATTTCTATCTCTTCCAGCATATCGATCTGCTTGATGAATTGAAGACCCTCCCCGGAACTGGCAAGGAGCAGGTACTCGCCTCCCACTTCAACCAGGAACAGCGCCTTCTTGGGGGCAAGAAAGCGGGTCTCGATCATGCGGATGTAGCGGGGCGATCCTCCCGCCATAGCACCGCTTTTCAGCACACGATTACTGACATAATAAAAGAGGAGTATCAGACCCACCACCACTGCCAAGGCAGCTATCATCTGCAGGATACTGCCCAGCAGGCTAAAACTTGGCGCCGGTGGCTGTCCCGCAGACAATGCATTGCCCGAAAGCGCAACAATAACGCCAACGGGCATGAACCATCTCATAGCACCTTCTCCACCCGTTCGTTGGGACTGACAATATCAACCAAGCGGATACCGAACTTTTCGTTGATCACTACAGCTTCACCGCGGGCAACCAGTTTGGAATTGACAAACACGTCCAGCGGCTCACCGGCCAACTTGGTCAGTTCGACTACCGAACCCTGGTTCAACTCCAGGACGTCCTTGACCAACAGCTTGGTTCTGCCCAGCTCCACTGTCAGTTGCAGCGGAATATCCAGAATGAAATCAAGACTCTTCTTTTCCGGGATGGGTTCTTTTATTTCAACGTTGTCAACGGGATCTGCCACCTTAGCCCCCTCTCTCAACCAGTTTTGTTACCTGTACCGCTTTGTTGCCGCCACGCACTCCCGGCAGCCCCAGCAATTTTCCGACACCACCAACCGTTATCATCAGTTCGTTTCCAGAACGGACATTGTCCAGCATCACCGTATCGCCGGGGGTGAGGTGCAGAAGGTCTGCCAGGGTAATCTGCGCATGACCCATTTCCACCGACAATTCGAGCGGTGCTTCCAAGAGCTCCTCGGACAGTCGGTAGGACCAGCGCGGGTCAACGGCCATCATGTCGAATTGGGCACCGGCCTTGAGCTTGTCGCGAATCGGATCGATGGTCATGTAGGGCAAGACAAACGCCAAGTTGCCCACAGTATCTTCGATCTGAATCTGCAGGCTCATGGTAATGACCATGTAGTCCGGCGGCACAATGCTGACCATGCGCGGGTTTATTTCCATCTTAAGCATGCTCATATGGGTCTGGTGCAACGGTGCCCACGCCTTTTCCATGTCGGCGAGCATGTCCTTGACGATTTTCTCCACCAGCCTCAGCTCGATGGAGGTAAAGGTGCGGTTGTTCTCCGGTATTTTGGGAGTACCGGTTCCCCCCAGGATGGCATCGACTATGGCAAACACCAGGGTGCTGTCGAAAGCTATCATCGCAGCACCTTTGAGGGGATCGATCTTGTAGATTGCCAGACAGACCGGCGAAGGAAGAGTCTGCAGAAAATCATCGAACTTGAAGGCGCGGGCGCCACCCTTCTTGATCTCCACAATCTTGCGCAACCGGTTGGAAAGACTGGCCCGGTTGTAGCGGATGAAGTTATCGTAGATGATGTCAAGATTCGGGATATACCCTTTGGAGGAATCGGAACTGAAGAGGTTGTAATTGCTTACCCCCCCGGATTCCTTGGCCAATTCCTTTTCAGGGTCGATCTTGCCTTCAAAAACCGCCGACAAGAGGGCGTCGATCTCTTCCTTGGTGAGGATGTTCTCCATAGCCGTAGTCCTATTCCGCCAGGAAACGGTGCATACCCGTTTCCATCCTTACTGCACCACAAAATCGGTGAAATAGACGCGCGTAACCTTGCCCGGCGGGAGGATCTTGTTCACTGCCGCCAAGATCTCTTCCCGCAATTGATTCTTGCCCTGCAGGTCCTGAATCTCCTGCAGTGTCTTAGTGGTAAGCAGCACCAGGATGGCATCACGAAGCGGCGCCTGGCGAGCATCTATCTCCGGCTTGACCTCCGGGCCGGACATCTCGAACTCCACCTTGACCTTCAGGTAGCGTACTTCCTGACCGTCATAAATATTGACTATGAAAGGCTCCAGGGGGAACACCGTACCAGCTACAGGTGCACCTTCTGCACCCCCGCCACCATGGCTGCCGGCCTTTTTCTCAGCCTTTGCCTCTCCGCCCCCCTCTTTCTTGCTGCCACCGCCGAGGGTTAATACCAGCACAACCGCCAGAATAACTACGCCAACAGCTGCACCGATAATGATGAAGAGCTTCTTCTTACTTGCCGGCGCCTGTTCTTCCTTGCCTTGTTCATCTTTGGCAGCCATCCACTCCCTCCTTCTCCGCATTACAAGAACTTTTTACCACAGGCGGACCCTTTGCAACTGGGGTGCCAGTATGGCTGCCGATTGCCAAGTCAAGACTTTGTCCGCCCGAGCAGGCACTAGAGCTGCAACTTCCGCATTGAACGAGGTTTTTATGCCGGGTGCAAAAAGAGGGGGGTAATCCGGAGACAGGTTTTTGGAAGAAGGTGGGTCAGGAATTTGACAGTTCGGGTCAGCAGGAGGGAATTGGCTGGAGAGCCAATGCTCTCCAGCCAATTCGGGTGGTCACAAAGATTACCGCTTGAGGGTCAGCACTTCCTGGGTCATCTCATCGGCAGTGGTGATGGTCTTGGAGTTTGCCGAGAAAGCCCGTTGTGCCTGGATCAGTTTCACAAACTGAGCTGCGAGATCGACGTTGCTCTGCTCCAGTGAATTGGAGAGAACCTTACCGACCCCTGGCGTACTCGCATCGGTGAGCTGGGCCTGACCTGATGCGAGGGTCTCTTCATAGAGTGTCCCCCCCACCTTGGAAAGCCCGTCAGTGGAGGCAAAGCGTGCCAATGCCACCTGGGCGAATTTCTGTGACTGCCCGTTGGTGTAAACGCCAACCACATAACCCTTTTCATCAACGGCTACGCTGGACAGGCTCCCCTGATAATAGCCATCCTGATTCTTGGAATTCACCACGGAAGAGCTGGAGTACTGGGTAGAGGTATTCACCCCGAAATCAAAAAGGAGTGGTTGCGGAGTGGTAACCCCGGGGAATGAGATGTTCTGGGCAGTGGTGGCAGACGGTCCCGCAGTCGGAGAGGTGACGTCGGAAGAGGTAAGAATGCCTCCCGTGCTGTAGGTGAGTGTCCCGTCAACCCAGGAAGGCGTTCCCCCAGCTATGTTGGAATGCCATTCCCAGGCGTTGACGCCGGTTTTCCGAAAATAGGTAGTGGTGGTATGCGGGTTCCCCTGGGAATCGTAGATGGTCATGCTGTTGGAGAAGTTGGAGGTTCCCACCGGATCGGTCGTACTGAAGGCGGTAGCCGGGGTAGTCGTAGTGGCTGAGACAGCCGCGGTGGATGCTGCGGCATTTTGCGTCACACCGGAAAGTCCGAAGACAACCTGCTGCGCAGTGCCGTCTATGGTGATGCTGGTGGTGGCATCCGTGGGAGCGGGGAAGGTGATGCTACCGGAAGCAGAAGCGGTTGCCGGGGTTGCACCGGTCACGTCAGCCGACCATGACCAGGAATCGGCTGCCGTCTTGGTAAAGGTAATGTTGACGTCTCGCGTCACACCGCTACTGTCGGTTATGGTTGTAGCCAGAGGACCGACGGTCCCCCCCACGGCAGTGGCGGAGTCCAGGTTACCAGTCAGGGTAAGCGCAGAACTCACGCCACCGGGAATGGTCTGGGTGGAGTCGAGGTTCATAACCGTTTCGAGGGTTGTTGTCATCTTCGGTGCGAGAGTAGCGAAATTGGTCTTGTCAATGGCACCTAAAACCCCGTTGCTCGTCCCAGTGGTCTGGTTGATACCATAACCCATGACCTGAAGTCCGTCCGGGTTGACGAGAATCTGGTTTTCATCAAAGCTGAATGCGCCGGCCCTGGTATAGCGCATGGCCTCACCGGGGCTCTGCACGACAAAGAAGGCATCGCCCTGGATGGCAAGGTCGGTCACATTTTCGGTGGTCTCGAATGATCCTTGGCCGAAGTTGTTCTGGACCGCCTGGATCTGGACGCCGCGGCCGACTTGGGAGTTGTTGCCGACTGATGCGGAAAGAACGTCGGAGAAAAGCATCCTGCCTGATTTAAAGCCGGTGGTATTGACGTTGGAGATGTTGTTGCCGAGAACCGATATTGCCTCACCATTGGCGGAGAGACCGCTGATACCGGTAAACATTGCGGATGTAATACTCATGATTGCCTCCTCTGGCTCTTGTTGTCGGGTACGTCAGTCGGTCGGTACCCCACGGGCTTCCTTCTGGAGGGCCAGCCCGTATTGCTGTTGTTCGTGCTGTTCTTTAGCCTAAATCACCACTGCTGAATCAATGTTGGTAAACACGTTTCCCCGCATCGATTCTCTGTCGACAGCCGTAACCACGGTGCGGTTTTTCACACTGACGACCAGTGCCGCATCGCCAAGCATTACCAGCGACTCTCGTCCACCTTTTTGGGCAACGCTGTCCACTGCCCCTTCGAGTTTCTGCAGATCGCTTTCGGTCAGGGTAATCCCCCGGGACCGCAGCCGTTCCTGGGCATGCTGGGAAAACCGGACTCCCTGCGACGGAAGCTTTTCATCGAGTATCCTGGCAAATTGGTTACGGTTTTCTGCGCTGCCGGACTGTTTCGGCCGGGGTGCAGGTTGCGGCGTGGTGACCTGGATCGGATTGGGGATGAAGATCCTGTCAACCACATCAGGCTCCTTTCACGTTGATAATATCGTCCAGCGGTACGTCTATTCCTCCCAGGGAGAGGACAGGAACCGTCCCTTCCAGGGATACGCCATCAACCTTTCCCTGCACCAGAGTCGTAGCGGTAACTTCCTGGCCGGTTGCATTGGTTGCTTTGACCGCAAAGGTGTAGGCCCCCGCGGGAAGAGCTTGGCCGGTATTGCTTTTGCCATCCCAAGTGAGGCTGTTAAGCCCTTCCTGGCACTTCCCCCCAGTGAGTGTTCTCACCAAGGCACCGTTTGCATCACGTATCTCTGCCGACACTTTTTGGGCAGATGATGCAAGGGTAAAGGAGAGCGTTGGCTGGCTGCCATCGGCAAGATTGACCTGCGAGCCCTTGGCGGTAACGGTATTCCCCAGGAACGAAACAGCTGCAACACTGGTTGAATTCCCTTGGGCGTTGATCAGGTTTTCCAGATTGGAATTGGTATTGTACGCCTGCTCCACCTGGGTCAGCTGTGCCAACTGGGAGACAAACTGCGTGCCGTCCATGGGGTTGAGCGGGTCCTGGTTCTGCATTTGCGCAATGAACAGCTTCAGGAAATCATCCTTGTTCATGCCGGTCGCCTTTTTCATGGCGGCCGCGCCGGAACTGGCGTCAGTTGCTGTAGTAGTTGCATTGACCATAGGTGTCACCTCCTTTACATGATCATGTCCAGCAGGGCGTTTTCCTGAGGTTTCCAGGACGGTACCGCTGCTTGCTCCGCTTCTCCGGCGGCATGGCCGGTCAACCAACTCGCCAGACGGGGAGCAACCTGCGGCTGCTCCTGCTGACGCCCTTCGCGAAAACCCTGGTTGAAGAACTGACGACTGTCAGTCGAAACGTCGAATCGCTCCATAGACACATTCTGCCTTGCCAGCGCTTCCTTCAGCGAGTCAGCACCCTGCAGCAATGCGTCCTTCACCGTTTGATTCTCAGCTACGATCTCCACGCGCACCTTCTGGTCGTCCATGCGCACATTGATCTTCAGCTCACCCAAATGTTCTGGGTGCAACCTGATGGTAACCTGGCTGCTGTCGGCAACAAAACGATGCTCAGCCAGTTTTTCCTTCACCTGATTGACGATCTGCTCTCGGGACGGTGTGGCAGTCCCCTCAGGTGCTGTCGCCTGTCCGGCTGCCAGCTGCTGGGAAGCCGCTTCTTTCGCAAACAGGTTGTGCATGCCATGCTGGAGCCCTTCTTTCTTGACATCGGAAGGTTGCGAATTCCGCTGATCCAGGCCAGTTCCCTGTTCCTGGGCGGAAGATTCTTCGCTCACCACCAGTATCTCGATCTTACCGGGATCCATCCCCTCCTGCTCAGCAGCTGACTGGAGAGGCTCTTCGCTAGCCATCCTCTCGCCGGCAGTCCCCTTCTGGGTCGCCTGGGCTGCAAACATCGCTTTTTCCTGCAGGAATCTGCCGGCCTTTACTTCATGGAGATCGGTAGAAACTGCAACCTGCGTGGAGGAATCCCGGGCAACGGGGGGAGTAACTTCAGGGGCAGCCCCTGTCAGGCTTCCGACCGTGTTGTTATCTGTCAGCTTCATAGGTGACGGCTGTTCAGTTGCACGCCGCTCGACCGGTCCTGCCTGTACTGGAGCAAGAGCCGGAGCTGTCCCGTTTGCATGCAGGACCGACTGGTCGGCAGAGGAATTGTTCGTCCCCTGCTGTGCCTGCATGAGCGAGCTGTTGAGCGCCGATACGAGCTGTGTCAGTGTTTCCAGTGCCTCACTCGTCTGGTCCGGCTGTCCGCCCGACTCGTTCATCAGGAGACCTGTCAACTCTCCTTCCTTTATGGTTGTCGCAGGGTTTAAGGCTCCGCGCAATTCCTCCTGCGTGGCTTCAGTCAACGAACCACCCTGGGTCATCAGGCTCCGGACTTCTTCCAGGAGTTGCTCAACCTTTTGAGCATCTGCGCTTTCGCTTTCACTGCTTCCCACCTTCCGACCTTCTGTCAGTTGGTTGTGAAGGGCATTGAGCAGATGTATTACCGATAGTGCCGCTGCATTTTCCCCGGAAAGAACTGCAGGGTCTGGCAGGGTCGAATCATTCTCGTCCGCGGGCTTTTCTGCCGTTGTTCCCATCTCCTGCAACAGTTGCCCTTCTGCAAGCAGAGGAGCGGAAGTCGTCATTTCTGGAGTATTACCATTATTCCCCTGTACCAGCGGCAGAACGGCTTCCGAACCGATCTCCTGGTGAGGAGTACCCAGCAGTCGGGAAATCAACTCCCCGAACGCCGGAGCATTACCGGCTTTGCCGGCAGTAGCCGCCCCATCCTGAACCTGAACCCCTGCGGGACTCCCTGCTGTCACGACATTCTGACTGGCAACCTGCACCATACTGCACATCATTGACATTTCCATATCTGTCTCACCTCCTTTCATTTTTGGATTTTGCACCACCCCAGAACAGCCGGCTTTCCCGGTTATCCTGGAGAAACCGTCAACGCTTGATACCTGACTGAAGATTTTCCTTGATCCATTTCAACAACCGTTGCTGGCTTATGTATTTTGCCAGCTTCAGTACGGTCTTCTGGTCGTATTTCTCTAGAAGACCGATGGCAATCGGCTCCTCCAGCTTATCCATGATCTTGGCCGCCTCTTCCGGCCGCATGGCCTTGAGAAGCTTGAACATTTTCATGTATTTCGCATTTGCCAGCTCCGCTTCTCGCTTTTTCTTTTCATTAAGGGCATCCTCAAAGCTCTTCTGGGCTGCGTTCAGTGCCTTGAGACGGGCATCGAGCCCGGAAGAGATCCGGTTGAGTTCCTGTTCTTTGGCGGCAAGTGCCGCTTCCTTCTCCATGAGCTGTTGGCGACGCTTCTCAAGCCCCATCAGCTCTTCCGCCACGTTCTTCTGTTGGGCCTCCGGCTTGCCCGGATCAGTCCCTTTAGCGGCTCCCCCCACAGGCATCGCCGAGTGCAGCACCGTCGCCCCCCCGCTGATGAGCCAGATTGCAACGGCTCCTGCAACAAGCACGGTTATGACCAGTTTTTTCATCTGTCTCAGCGACCTTTCTTCTGAATCGCAATCTCGTCCAGGAAATGCCGGTCCTTGGCCATCTCGTCCTTCACATCTGCTGCAATCTTACGATCCTTGAAGGTCTCAAGGACTTTCTTTTCCTTTGCTGCATGCAGAAGGGTCTCCCGCTTCTCGGTAACCTTGCAGTCCAGGGTGTGGACCTCATCACGCTGCTGATTGATTTCGCCCTGCTTTTTCCGGAAGAAGTTTGCATACATCTGCAGCTCTACGGCATCGATCCCATCCGTCTGTTTGCAGACAAACTCATGGGCAACATGAGCCGCATGCTCTTCTTCGCGCCGCAACCGCTCCGCAGCATGCTCTAATTCACGCTTGGCATCCGCAAATTCCAGTGTCCGCACCTTCTCGACTTCCTTGCGGTAGTTCAATACCTGTTGAAGCTTGAATCCCTTCTTATGCATCTTTTACTCCTGCCACCCCGACTCCAATCTTGTCCGGAGTCAATGCGCCAGCCCTTCGCCAAAGAGCCCTTTCAGCTTTTCCACTGCCTGACCTATGCTGATGCCATTATGAATATCCTGTTTTATGAAGGCGGTCATATCTTCCATCTTGGCAATGGCGCTGTCGATTTTCGGATTGCTCCCCGCCTTGTAGGCACCAATGTTGATGAGGTCTTCAGACTGTCGATACACTGCCATCAATTCCTTGAATTTCCCTGCCATCTGCTGTTGCTCTCGCTCGGTCACATCGATCATGACCCTGCTGGCACTGGCCAGGACATCGATGGGAGGATAGACGTTCCGTGCTGCGAGTTCGCGGGAAAGCGTAATGTGCCCGTCAAGAATGCTCCGCATGGCATCGGAAACCGGCTCATTGAAGTCATCTCCTTCTACCAGGACAGTATAGAGCCCCGTGATGCTACCGTTCTGGAAGTTGCCTGACCTTTCAAGCAGTTTGGGCAAAGCGGCAAAGACCGACGGCGTATACCCCTTGGTTGTCGGCGGTTCACCGATCGCCAATCCGACTTCCCTCATGGCCATAGCGAACCGGGTAGCCGAATCCATCATCAGGAGCACCTTCTTCCCCTTGGACTGGAAATATTCGGCAATGGTTGTGGCAATGTAAGCGCCACGCATGCGAACCAGCGGTGGTTGATCGGATGTGGCAACCACCAGCACCGATTTCTTGAGGCCCTCTTCCTGCAGATCCTTTTCGATGAACTCTCTCAGCTCCCGGCCACGCTCCCCAATCAGTGCTATCACGTTGATATCGGCTTCGGTGTAGCGGGCAATCATACCGAGCATGGTGGACTTCCCCACACCGGAGCCGGCAAATATCCCCACCCGTTGCCCCTCGCCACAGGTCAAAAGGCCGTTGATCGCCCTGATCCCCAAGTCGAGCGGCTTTCTGATGGGAGAACGCTTGAGTGGATTGACCGGTGTCGCGTAAATGGGGTATTCCTCCTCGGCAACGATCGGCCCTTTATCGTCGATGGGAATGCCGAGCCCGTCAATAACACGACCGAGCAGGCCAGGCCCCACCCTCATGGATGCCTTTTGCCGACGCATGGTTATGAGGCTCCCCAGCCCCACCCCCCGCAACTCTCCCAACGGCATCAGGAGCGTCTTGTTGTCACGGAACCCTACTACTTCGGCAAGAATGGGGTCTCCATCAGTGGTGTGAATCTCGCACAGGCTTCCAACCGCAGTATCGGGGCAGTAACCCTCGATTACCAAACCGACCACCTGGGTCACCTTCCCATGAAAGCGCACCAGTTTCAGGTCGTTTATGACCGACATGTAGCGCGGCAGATGGATAGCCGATTCACTCACGGCCTATCCCTCTTCAGCAAGTTTGATGGACGGTTCATAGGGTATTCCCCGTTCTTCGAGGCAGCGGCGAAATATCTCCTCAAGCTGAACCTCAACCCGCGCATCGACCGTTCCGGTCGGCGTTTCCACTTGACACCCGCCGAGCTTCACCGACTCGTCGGGAGCAAGGGTAATCCGACCTTCTTCATCGGCCACCGGGAGAAACTCCTGCCTGTTTTCCATGAATAGACGATAGTCGTCCGGGTTGAGACGAACAGTGATCTTGTCAAACTCTGAACAGCAGTTAATCGTTTCGTTCACGATATTTGCCAGTATCCTCTGGTCGCTTTTCAACTCTTGCAAGATGATCTTGCGCGCAATAAGGATTGACAGAGCGAGCAGATCCCCCTCGCTCTCCCGGAAAACCCTCTCGCGCAGTGAATCAAGCCCCTCCAGCCCATCCCGCAATGCCTTGAACACATTGGACAGGCCGCGCTCCGCAGCCTGTTTCCCCTCATCCAACCCACGAGCGTAAGCCTCGGCGACCCGACGTTGCAGATCATCCTCGGCAATGGCGATCATCCCTGCTTCCAAAGTTTCCCTGACCGATTCGCCACCAGCCTCATCCAGCGGGTCCTGAGTCAATCCCAGTACTCGGTGTTCAGCTTCTTCTCCTCGCGGCCCTGCCGCGTCATTGAAAAACAACGGAGTAAATCCGTCAGCTTCAAGGTAGACATTTTTCGCGTCATTCTCGTCGTCGGCATTCCCGATCAGCACCTGGTAATTGACATTATGAACCCGATGATCCTTGAGCTGATCGGGCTTGATGACCTTAGACGAGAACATCGTCGCCCCCGCGGCCCGCAATGACAACCTTGCCGTCTTCCTCCATCTTCCGCACGATCTTGATGATTTCCGACTGGGCCTTTTCCACATCGGAAAGCCGCACCGGTCCCATGACCTCCAGGTCTTCCTTGATCATCTCGGCGGCGCGGCTGGAGATATTGCGGAATATCTTGTCCTTCACTTCGTCGGTAGTGGCCTTCATGGCAAGGGTGAGTGTATCGTTGGAAACCTCGCGCATGATTGCCTGAATCGAACGATCGTCGAGCTTGAAAATATCCTCGAAGGTAAAGAGGTGCTTGCGAATGATCTCGGCCAATGGCGGATTCATGACATCCAGTTTGTCGAGGATATGTTTCTCTTTGCTGCGGTCCAGATGATTGAACATCTCCACGACCTTTTCCACACCACCGACCTTGAAGCGCTGTATCCCTCCCATGGCAGTCAATTCGCGCCGGATCACGTCATCTATATCATTGAGTATCTCGGGAGAAACCTGGTCCACGTCAGCAATCCGGATAACCACTTCGGCCTGGAGATCAAGTGGTAAATGCCCCACGATTTCACTGGTCTGCTTGGGTCTCAGCTTGGCGACAATAACGGCAATGGTCTGTGGATGCTCCTGGGACAGAAAGTTGGCAATCGTCTTGGCGTCCATGTTGGACAGGATATCCTCTATGTCGCCATAGTCGGCCGTCTGCATCTCCTGGAGCAGCATCTCGGCCTTTTGCGGTCCCAGCGCCTTTTCCAGGATCTTACGGACGAATTCGTCTCCCTTGGAGAAAAAACCCGCTTCCGGACTGGTAATCTGATGGAATTCACTCACTACTTCCTGAATGACCGGAAGGGTGACATGACCAAGATTGGCCATGCTCTGACTGATCTTTTTGATATCAAGATCGTCCAGATGCGAAAAGACCTTGCTGGTCGCTTCGGTCCCCACATATAGCAATAATATGGCAGCCTTTTCAGCTCCCGTCATAGCATCCCTCTACATTCCCGATCTACGGTTCCCTACTTGCTGCTTTCCAGCCAGTTTTTGATAACCTGAGAAGCCTGGTAGGGCTCGGTTTTGATCTTCTCGATCAATTCCACCTGACTGGCCGCCTGACTGGAAAGCTGCTGTTTTTGAGCCTGAATCATCTGCTTGATCTGTTCCTCAGGGGATTCCAATGGTTCAAACGTCGTTGTTGCTACTCCTCTGCCGATGGATTTGAGCAACGGCCGGATGACAAGGAACAGGAGAGCAAAAAACCCTATGCCGATGAGCAGATTCTTGATCAGTGCCAGGAATATGGGGGCATTCCACCAGGGTTCCTTATCAGCTGTACCGCCTTCTTCCGTCTCCTGGAACGGAATATTGGCAACTGTTACCTGGTCTCCGCGTTCGGTATTGAAACCTACGGAACTCTTTACCAGTGCTTCGATCTTTTGCAGTTCATCGGGGGATCGTGGGGTATATTTCGCCTTTGCCGCCACCCCATCCTTCCCTGGGGCACCGGGCTCATACTTGCCGTCCACCAGGATCGCCACTGATACCTTGGCCAGCGTCCCTACCGGCTCGATGGTCCGTGCAGTGGAACGGCTCACTTCGTAGTTGAGGGTTTCGTCGCTTTTCGAACTACCGCCAGCAGCCTGCTGGGGAGCGCCCTGGGTGCGGCCGAGGTTCGTCTGCACTCCGGGGACCCCCGCTAGCGCACCGCCACTACCCTTCTCTTCGCTACGCTGCTCGCTGCGAACTGCCGCTGCTTCCGGATCGTAGCGCTCCTCGAATTTCTCAACCTGCTTGAAGTTGAATGTCGCTGAAACCCTGGCAACTGACTTGCCGCTCCCCACAACTTTGTCAAGCAATGACTGGAGCCGTTCCTCTGTTGCCCGTTCGAATGTCCGCTGCGTCTCCTGCATGGAACTGGTCAGCTTCGTGGTGGGATCCTGGGACCCGGAGCGGCTCAGGAGTTTCCCCTTGCCATCGAGAACCGTCACGTGGTCAGTGTCCAGGCCTTCTACCGACGCAGCCACAAGGTGTACGATCCCCTGGACATCACTGTCCTTCAATGTGCGATTGCCTTTGATTTTGAGGACGATTGAAGCCGTTGGCGGCTTCTCAGCCTCCTTGAAGAGGCTCTTCTCGGGGATGACCAGATGGACTCGCGCCTGTTCGACTCCTGCCAGTTGCGAAATAGTGCGCGAAAGCTCCCCCTGCATGGCTCGCTGATAGTTGAGCTTCTGCACGAATTCGGTCATGCCGAAATTTTTGCGATCAAATATCTCGTACCCAACTCCTCCACCCTGCGGAAGACCTTCTGATGCCAGCGAAAGTCGCAAGTCATACACCTTGTCGACAGGCACCAGGATCGCCTTGCCGTCTGCGGCAATACGGTAGGGGACCTTCTGTTCCTTCAGTTTCTTGACGATCTCACCCGCATCCTCACTAGTGAGGTTGGCAAAGAGCGGTCGATAGTCTGTCCGATTTGCAACAACGATAAGGACAGTGAAGGCAGCAAGGGAAAGGGCGACAACACCCCCAACCAGCCAACGTTTGCCAGGGGTCAGTGCGAGAAATGGCTCAAGAATTTTTTTCAGGCTATCCTGCATGCATTATCCTACGTGATTAAGTTCAGGAAACTGCCAGGTTTCCTTTGACAACAGGTTAAACCGGCATCCGCATGATTTCTTGATAGGCCTCTACTGCCTTGTTGCGGACCTGGGTAATAAACTGAAACGAGACGCTGGCCTTTTCCATGGCGATCATGACTTCGTGAAGAGCTTTTGTCTCCCCTGTAGCAAGTTGCTGAATTGCCTTGTCAGATGCCATTTGGGAACTGTTGACCTTGTCGATCATTTCACCGAGGTATTTGCTGAAACCCTCTACAGGAGCAGCTGATTTCGCTCCACTAGGGGAAGGAAACGCCCCCGATATACCGAATCCACTCTCAATTCCCTTGATATCCATCATTCCTCCTCACAATCGGAGCCTTACTCAAGCAGGGCTGCAGCCGGTTATTTCCCAATCTCCAAGGTTTTCATTGCCATACTCTTGGTGGCCTGAACCGCGGTCACGTTTGCTTCGTACGTGCGGCTGGAAGCGATCATGTCGGCCATTTCCTCCACTACATTGACATTCGGGAAGGCCACATACCCCTGGGCATCCGCATCGGGATGCGAAGGATCGTATTGCAAACGAGGCGGATTCTGATCTTCTACGATCTGAACCACCTGTACCCTCTGCCCTCCTTTTTGCGCAGCCCTCTCCAAGGCGGCACCAAATGAGCCGGTTTGAGGCTGAGCCGTCGCGAATACAGCGTCTTTTCGCTTGTAAGGCCCCCCTTCGGCAGTCCGCGTGCTGTTGGCATTGGCCAGGTTGCTGGAAATCAGGTTCATTCGAGTCCGTTCAGCAGTCAATGCTGAAGAACTGATGTCCATTGATGAAAAGAAATCCATTTGCTCCTCCTCTTACTGCTACTGCCCTTTAATAGCCAATTTCAGCCCTTCGAATTTCTTATTGAGCATCTGCACAGATGCATTAAACATAATCTGGTTGGACGCCAGGTTTCCCATTTCCTGCTCCATTTCCACGGCATTGCCGTCACGACCGGGAATGGCTGCAGGAGTTTGAATGACCGTACCATGGACTTCCGATACGCCTCCAGCCATCCCCTTCAAGGGAATATGACGGGGATTGGTGAGGCTGCCTGTAGCTCTATTCTTGTTGTTTGATTGGGATTTGAGGGCATCTCGCAATTCTCCCTCAAATGAAAGCACCGAGGGGACATAATTCGGCGTCTCGGCATTGGCAAGATTCGCTGATATCTGATTATGATTTTTTGCCCGGAGATCGATATTTTTGCTCAGTAATTCAATGGTCGACCCGAAAATTCCATCTATCGGCATAGCACACCCCCTCGTGTCAATGCCTATGAGCAAAAGCTGTACCAGTTAATTTATTCAATATTTACAGCATATTATAAAATAAACGGGCCACCCTGCAGGATGGCCCGAATACCATTTTTGACAAATGCCATTTTTTTGACTCACCTCAGAGGCGTGCCCCGGTCCGCTCTCTCCATTCCAGGTCGGCCATTGCCTGAGACGCAAGTTTTTGCCAAACTGCATCGCTCCCTTCTTTGAGAATCTTGTCCCAATAACCTTTTGCTTCGGTATTCCTCCCCTCCCGAAGACAAATATCCCCTATTCGATAGAGGAATCGATCGCGGCTGTCGGGTGCAGCCAAGGAAAGCCCAGTCCGGTATGCTTCGAGCGCCGTTGATATGTTCCCTGCGCCATGAAGAGCCGATGCTGCGACAAAGTATGCGTCGGCGACAAGAGGCGAAGCAGCCTTTCTTTGCCTCATCTCTTCGATAAACTGCTCCATTGCCCGACCGGCCAATCTCGACTGTTTTTCAGCCTCGAGGGATTTCCCCAGATAGTAATAACTTTCAGGGAAAGCGGCCTTTGTCCTTGCGTTCAGCAGCCACGCCAGCTCTTCGCGAACCCCTGTCAGATTCCCCTTGCGATATTCGATATCCCCCAGAATTTCTCGAACCCTTGAGGTATCCGTCGTAGCCGGAAAATGCTGCAGGTACTCCCGGGCTGTACTCTCAGCCGTCTTCCAGTCTGCCAAGGCGAGGGCATTGCCAATCATGCGGTTATACATATATGGCGCCTGGGAAGACGCCCATTCTCGGCGCACCAGCCTGGCAAATAGATGCAGTTCGCCCTGTAATTGTCCTAGGTCTGTATATGCCTTGTCGAGATCCCGAATGAAGTTCTGATCGGAAAGACATTTCTCCAGATATGAGACATGCCCTTCTGCTACATCTATAAGGGTCCCGTCGTCATGTGCCGCCATTAAATCACGGTAGACCACTGGTAGGATATCTTCATGCATGGAATGCGCAATGCTGGCAAAAATGCCTCGTGGGTAGCGCTTTTCATAACTTGACACGGCAGAGAGTGCTTCCATGCTGGGACTGAACAGTGCATCGAGCAGGGTTGCCTTGAATAATGCCTCTTCCCGTACGAGGAAGTCGCTTGATCCCAGGGCGATCCTCCGGTAATCGTCCCGAAGGGGAGTGTACTCAACACCATCAACAGTGAGAAAACGCCGGTCGGCCAACTTGAGAGCAGCATGACTGGCTGCCTTGTTTTCCGGGAAATATTTTACAACGGTGCGGTAAAGCACAACAGCTTCAATATCTCGTTTTTGCCGTGCAAGAATATCTGCCAGACGCACCATCAGGATGGGAGCGGTCTTTTTTTCTGCATTACTGGCAATCAAACGGGCAAGCAGTTTTCTTCCCGCTGGGAGATCGCCATTTCTCACCAAGGTGTCTGCATAATAATAAGCAGTTCCGGGACTTAACTGCAAAAACTGAGGCCAGAGACGCTCTCCCTCGCGAAAAAGCTGAAGGGCTCGCGAATAGTCTTGCAGGAGATAGCGGGCTTCACCGGCGCGAAAAGCTGCCAAAGAGCGGACAGTCGACTCTTTACCCAGAAAGGTTTCGAATATCTGACTGGCTTCAGCTGCAACTCCTTTGTAGAGGGCAGCTTCACCCAACAGGAACAACCTCGCTTCCTGGTCGTTCAATTGCCCGCGAAGAGCCTGACTGTCGGTTGGAACAAACGGAAGGTCAGACTTGAGCACCGGGTCGTACTCGCTGATGAACCTGCCTGCACCATTCCAGATGGATTCGCGTCCTTCCGGAAGAGATGGAGCAGTCCTTACTTTTTGGAATGACGGGCCGATATCCAGGGTCAAAACCTCGCCGCATCCATCCAGAACCCGCATCCCTTCAGTTCCATTTTTCAGCGTAATGGTTACAAGCAGAGTTTCTCCACGTTGGGAAACCCAGATACCGCCAATGTGCCGGTCAGCATAGCTGCGAAGCCGACGGAAAAGTGGTCCATTGCTGTTATCGAGGGTAAGTCTGACGCGTTGGGAAGATAGCTCTGTGAAGGTGTGATCCGTTTGGCGGTCTAACTGAAAGACAAGTCGAGTGAATTCCGCATGGGGTCGGATATCAATCCTGCGTAGTCGGGAAGGTATTTCGGCATGTGCATCGGTAATGGCAAAAAATAGTGGGGCAAGCAGGCTACTGATCAGTATTGATACTATCAAGAACCGGTGCATGAACAAGACACACCAGGCGCATTCAATCTCAATGGGTCTTTCAACGGTTCTATTTTTGTTACATGTAATGTGTACAGCACTAAACATGGGCAATGTACCGCAGATTTTACCTTGATATGTAATTGATCACTCAACCCGGACATTATGCTGCTTTGAGAAATTTGGTCACTTTGCTTACCAGCTCATCAGCATCATACGGTTTAAGGATAATCTCCTTGGCCCCATATTTGAGAGCCTTCAATACCCCGGTGCGGGTCCACTGGGAGGCACACATGATGATCGGCAGCGGGGATCCCTGGCGCATGGCGTTGATCTTGATACAAAGTGCCAATTCCCTGTCTTCGGTTTCAGCGACGCCAATGACGGCAACCTCGGCATCATTATTGGCAAAGAGCTCACGAATGTCTGCCTTGAGCGGTGCATCTACCACCGACCATCCAGCAGCACTCAGATACTGTTTCAAACTTTCACGTGCAAGTTCGTCGTCTTCAAGAACCAGAATTGTTTTGTTACCTACATTGATGGTAGCTGGCTTCTCTCCCGCAACAACATCCGAGAGCCCATCTCCCGTTTCTGCGACTTCAGCTTGCTCAGGCTCGGCAGCAGGGGGTTCGATAAGATGCGCCAAAGAAACCGGCATAAGGATGTCGAGACGGTCCATCTCGACACCATCCATATTCATCTGGGAACGAAACAGAACGTATTCGTCATTGACAATAGGTTCGTCATCAGACATTTCATCAATGCCGGGGATGAATTTCTTGGGAGCATTGAGTTTCAGATGGATTTTCTCGGGGAGACTCGATTTGAAAACCGAGTTGAACGAACCGATGACCTGGTTCATGATCTCGCCAAAGGCATCGACGTCGTCTGCCTCCATGATGGCAAGCTTGCGTTTTTCTGAGATCCTGGGCAGAGGGATCCCCAACAAGAGGCCACTCAGGAGAATGGCATCACGCAGGGAAAATATCATGTAGAACTGTCCGGGATATTCCTCTCGCGTTTCGACACTAGCAACAAATATGGCATCTTCCATGCCGGAAAAATAGCTTATTTTATTGGTATTTAAGCTATCATTCTCATCAACTTTCAATTGCTGGCCAAGCAGCATGCTGCTTTCTTCACCCGTCTGAACGAGGGCGTCGTCGATCATTTCTTTGAGTTTAATACTCTTTGCCATGTCAAATTTGCCTTGTCTCTAGTTTTCCTTGCTGAGTTTGAGACCAACCAGAAATCGATCAGATTCATGAGTAAAGGGAATGATCACGCAATCACTGTCAGTCATGGCATTGATTGTATATTCTTCTCCGGAAATCACCGTTGGGATGGAAAGGCTTATGTCGAGCCCACCCTTGGAGAGGATCTGCTTCACGTATCCGCCCAGCATGTTGGCAATTTCACCCAGAGCGTCGTTGACATCCTCTCCGACCTCGTCAACAACCATTCCAAGCATGTTTGAAGTTATGCAAAGTGCCAGGGGGCGCGGACAGTGTATGGAAAGTATGCCCGTGTAGGTACCGGCAAGTCCAACCATGCCGGTAATGCTGCACTGAAATTTGGTGACCGGCTCGCGTAACGGGAAACAGTCCTGCACGTCCATCATCACCATGGTCCCAAAGACCTCTTTCGTAGCATGGATCACATAACCACGCAGGTCCTCTTCCTGCAAATTGGCCGACTGTGAAACAGCCGTGTTCAGCGTCATAAAAGGCCTCCGAGTTTCTCATTAAGCTGCTCGGGAGTGAACGGTTTTTTGATACTGTCGCTGGCACCATTATTCATGGCCTCACGGAGGATGTCTTCTCCCCCTTCGGTCGTGATCATCACTATGGGAACTTTGTTGCCATTAGCTCTCACTTGTTTGATAAACTCCAGACCATCCATGTTCGGCATGTTAATATCGGATAGGATCAGATCGACCTTATTGCTCGTAAGGGAATTCAATCCTTCAATGCCGTCGCCGGCTTCGAATATGTCATCCACAGCAAGGCCTGCCTGTCGCAGAGAACGCGATATGATTTTCCTCATGGTAGATGAATCGTCGACAATCAGAACGTTTGCCATGTCAATGCTCCTCCTTTGGCGTAATGGGTTATGTAAGTATCGTCGTCACTAGATTTTTGTTACCTCGGATTCAGCACTGAAACTAAGAGTTCAGCACCTGCCGCAATGCAGCTACGTTTCGCGCCAGCCGCGAGAACTCATTGCTGGCACTGATGCATCGATCTGCCATTTCAGCAAGCCCAACCATTCCGGGAGCATTCCGTCCACTCTCTTCCTGGGGTTCGTGGTAACGGATCAAAAGATCCATTGCCTGAAGATTCGACTTGTCTACAGTGTCTTCCATCGTCTTGTACTCATCGGCTTCACTACTAGGCAGCTGTCTCATAATCCCCTCCTCCATCCACAATAACTCAATATTCAGGCAATCAGTGCAGACATCCCTATACCACACCTTTATCGTTCAGAAATGGCCCGTATTTTTTATCATTACCCTGTATATGCTTTATCAACCAGTCCCGTAAAAAATTCATGACATTTTGGGTCAGCGGCATTTTCCCGGCATCCATCTCTTTCTTAATATTGCCAACCTGTGCAACTAGCTGAGTGTGCTCGTTTTTATGGGTTTCGTAATCAGGATAGCCATGAAGCTTCATCAATTGCTCTTCCGTGGAAAAATGAGTCTGGGTATAGGTCATCAGCGACTTCAATACCGGCCCAATCACTTCGCTCCCCTTGCCAACTTTCATGGCGTCGTAAAGTTGATTGATCATGTCGATTAATTTCTTGTGCTGATCATCCAACTGCTTAACCTTGACACTGTAGCTGTCATTCCATGTAAGTAACGCCATCCCGATCCATCCTCCTTGATTTAGGTATATGCTTTTCATTCGGCAACATAGGTTAAAACTTTAGACCATCCAACTCACTGCAACGAAGATTGTGCAATAGTTTCCAGGCTTTTCTGCAAAAGCAAACTCTGTACCATCTTCGGGTTACAGTGGCAGTGGCAACATTACTTAAACAACACCAAACTGCAGGGCATAGAGGATCATCCTCCTGAATCCACAGGAAGCCTGACAGTAAAATGACTTCCAGCGCCTTCACTGCTGGCAACCTCAATGTTCCCACCGTGTTCCTCGATAATTGCCTTGCTTATGGTAAGCCCCAACCCGGTACCTTTATATCCCTTTGCCTGAGTCGATCTAAAATACTTGGTGAATATCCTTTCCCGATCTCTGGCAGAAATGCCGATGCCGCTGTCACTGACCGTAATCAGCACTGCAACGTCCTCAACAGTGACTCTCACGCGCACCGTTCCTCCGCATCCAGTAAATTTAATCGCATTGCCGATAAGATTGGCAAAGACCCTTTTCAACTGTTTGCCGTCGGCATTGATAATCGGAATACCCGGTGCAATGAAATAGGTAAAGTCAAGGCCATGGGCCTCAGCATCCCTGACGTGCTCCTGACAGCACTCCTCCATGAGTTCTGTCAAATTGCACGATTCACTCTGAATCTGCATAAGCCCCATATCAAGTCGGTAAGAATCCAGGATATCTTCAATCATTCCCAGTAACCGTCTGCCATTCCGCTCGATTTCCGAGAAATACTGCTGTGCCTGTTCACCCTGTTGCCCATCCGCGTCATTTTTCAAGGCATCAAGATACCCAAACATGACGGTAAGGGGTGACTTGAGATCGTGAGTCATAGCTGCCACGAATTCATCGCTCCGGCGGCGCTCCTGACGTTCCGTTGAAATATCCCGCATCTCAAACATATCTCCGATACAGGAGCCGTCACCGCACAGCACCGATGTTGCCTTGGCCTGGATCACCAGACCATTAATTGCCATCTCGATCGCGATATCACGGCAATTTTCACTCAGCACCTTATAGATAGCTGTACGTAGCGGAAGCATATAGACGCACTTACCAATAACCGCATCTCTTCCAACCTGCAGGATCTGCTCTGCTTTGTGGTTCAGGTAGCGAACCACACCTTCTCCATCAACGAGAGCAATCCCGATGGAAAGGTTTTCCACCAAAGGATCTGTTGAGATGGCGGCAAAATGAGCTTCAACGTGCCTGCTCATATGCCGCATATCATGCTCTAACCGTGCGTATTCCATACTCTCTCGTATCGGGAAGGCAAGCGTGCGACTTGAGGAAAAGTTTCCATGTTTACGTGCTTATGCCTGCCCTGCACTGTCGCAAGATCTCTATTATTCAGTAACATACCGAGCGCACGGGTTTGACGTTGCCCCATTGCCATGGTAAAGATGTATGGATAAGCTGAATCGACCCCTGCGAGGCACCTATGCTGAAAGCCTATTTGTCATCATTGCGAAAAACCATGGTCCTTATGATTTCATTCGGCCTTGCCATGGGTATCATCTTCCCTTTTTATTCGGCCCTCTTCTTTGGTTCCCGTGCATTCACCCCATGGTATATCGCAGGCTGCCTCATTGCTGGACTGCTGGTCGGACTGTTTTGCTGGTACATTATCAAGCAGGCGCTCAAGCTGCAGCTGGAACGCCAGTTTAGTGCCATCTCCTGCCTTGTCGGGACTATCGACGATGGCGAAACCCGTGCAAGCAAGGATGAACTGGAGCTTATTCAATTCCGTTGCGACATGCTCCTCAAACGCATGCGGGAAATGATGACGAATGTGAAATGCATTACCGATGCGTTTCTCATCAAATACCGTCAACTGGAAGAAAGATCGCAAGTGATCGTCTTTGGCAATGACAAACAGCTTGCCAAGGAACAGGAAAATCTCCAGTCAATGGAACAGTTGACCGATTTTTTTGGCATCCTGCTCAAGGAAATCGAGGAACTGACCCTGAGGAGTGACGAGCGTGCTTCGATTACCGCGGAGATGAGCGCAACCACCGACGTTATTGCCGAAAACATCAGAGAGTACTCGGATACCGTCACCAATACCTCTTCATCCATTGAAGAAATGGCTGCAAGCATCAAAGAAATCTCGGCGAATATAGAGGCCCTTTCATCATCAACAGAACAGACCTCCAGCTCCATTCAGCAAATCAGCTCGGCCATCAACAACGTCCGCGACAATACCCAAAAGGCCGTTGAGAGCTCCGTCAACGTGAGGATGCTGGCGCAGGACGGCATGCGGGCAATGTCGGCGACGTTGAAAGCCATGCATGAAATCGAACAGAACAATGAAGAATCATATAATGCCATCAGCCGGCTGGCTGTTCATTCCGCGCGAGTGGGCGAATTCGTAAAGGTGATCCAGGAAGTCGTGGAGCAGACCAATCTCCTCTCCCTGAATGCGTCCATTATTGCCGCACAGGCCGGAGAGCGGGGCAAGGCCTTCGCCGTTGTTGCAGAAGAGGTAAGATCTCTGGCCCACAGGACCTCAGCATCGGCAACCGAGATCCAAGAACTGGTGAAAAATATTCAGAAGGAAACTGCCTCCGTCCAGCGCGCGATTGCTCAAGGGAAGGACAGGGGCAAAGGTGGGGTGAAAATATCCGCGGTTACCAGTGATGCACTGGCAAAGATCGAATCGACCTCAACCGAAGTGGCTCAGATGATCCAGAAGATTGCCGCCTCAACCGTCAAGCAGGCGGCAGGCAGCAGGGTTATCAGCGAAGAAGCGGACAAGAATCTTGAGCGGGTCAGACAGGTAACCAGGGCGGTCAAGGAGCAGGAGCGCGGCACCATGATGATCGTTGAGGCTCTGGAAAATCTGCGGGAACTTTCCCACAGGATCATCACCTCAACTCGGGAACAAACCCAGGGGAATCGTCTCTATTTACACAACATACTGAATGATAATGAGAAAATTAAGCTACTGCACTCTACTGCCTTGAAACAGCATGCACTGGTCGAGGAGCTCAAGACGAGCATTGGCGAATCAGGCTTCCTGATGCAGGACAACGTGTTCAATGGACAACAGATTATGCAGCAGATCAGTGCACTCATCAATGAAATCTACCTGTTGCAACAGGCACAGCTCCCCATATCCCATCCGGCTATCGAAACACCGGCGCCTCCCATAGGATTGGGGCATCAATCCAGTGAACCAGCCATTATACCTGAAGCCCAAGAATTCTGACCAGTTCTGCCAGCATCTTCTCCTTCAGCGAATAGCATACCCGGGCTCCGTCACGACGTGCATCCAGTATCCCGTGCTCTTTCATCACCTTCAGATGCTGGGACACTACTGCCTGAGGGAGTCCGAGACACTCCCATATTTCCTTGACGCAGGCGCACCCACCGGCAAGCCCAGCGACGATCCGCAGACGGACCGGGTGCCCCAGCGTTCTGAGCAGCAACGCCCTCTGTTCCACGGTTGCATCAGGAGTTTTCATTTGTCATCACCGCTCAATGGGATAGCCGTTGCGATACCAGCCAACCAGTCCATCAACCATGTTGTAAACCTCTCCATATCCCCTGTTCACCAAATACTTTGCCACCAGATTGGAGCGCGACCCGACCGCACAGTAGACTAGGATCGGGCGATTCTTTGGCACCTCGACAAGTCGCCGTTCGATTTCGCTTAAGGGAATAAGCATCCCGCCTTTCATCCGTGCCTGACGAAACTCCTCGGGGGTGCGGACATCCAGCAGATAGACGTTCTTTTTTTGTTCGATGATCCTTTTCGCTTCCACAGACATGACGTTGCGATAGCCAGCACCCAAAGCAGCGGTAACCGTGGCGACCAACAGAAGGAAAATCGCAAGAATGTTGCGCATGAATCAAATCCTCTCAGCAGAATTTATATAATTTCCAGACTCGTTCCCACCTGTGCGGCGAGAAACTGTCCGGGGAATTCCCGGTGGAGTCTGGCGGCAGCAGTGAACCCGGTGCAGTGGGTGCCATAGATCTTCCTCACCCGGAATTCTCTCAGTGCGGACACTGTGGCATCAAGCTGCTGAGTCGAACTGAACCCCAGATGGGTACCACCGATTACCGCCTGCACTTCTTGAACACCGGTCAGTTCGCGTGCAGCCCGGATGGTATTGATCAGACCGGCATGACAACAGCCCAGGACCAGCGTCAATCCACGCTCCCCCTTGATGATCAGCGACTGGTCGTCAATCAGCTCATCGCGAAGGTTGCCGAGAGAATCGGCGTACAGTCCCGTATCCCCGATCTCGAATGCAGTGCTGCGGCAAACCTCGCCGGTGAGGAACACTCCGGGGGCAATCCTGCGAAAGGTGGAGCAAAGGTCAAAGTCTGCCCCGAGGACCCGGAGGAAATCCTCGCTGAATGGGATGCCGAGCGGCACCGCTTCCCCGGTATCCTTGACCCGGTAACGAGGCGCAAAAACACCTGGATGGGCATAGACCGGCCTCTTTCCCGTCAACTGCAGCAGTTGTCGCAGACCACCTGTATGGTCATAATGCCCATGCGAAAGCACAACCGCGCTGATCAAGCGGAGGTTGCGGTTCATCCGCAACGCGTTATGCAACAGGGTTTCGCCGCCACCCGTGTCGAACAGCAGGGAACCGCCATCCCATTCGATCAGCGCGGAAAAACCATGCTCCCCCAACGTACCGGCGATAGGGCCGACGGTGTTATCACAGAGGATCGTAACCCTGACGCTCATTTCTGGCAGCAATCTTTGGGAAACCGGGGGACACCCAGTTTGTCAAGGATGTTGAACAACGGGCAAAACTGAGTAAATCCTGACTGGAACAGGTTCAGCCCGACAAAACCGGTAACCCAGAGCCAGTTCGGATTGTGAAAGTGTGCCAAAAGCAACGAAATCAGGACAAATGCCCCGGCTACTATTCGGACAATACGCTCGATGTACATGAGAAACTCCTCTCTACGATCTCGACAGCATATCTGCTATCTTGCCTGCAACTTCGCCGGTCAACACCGGGCAGGCGCCTTTGTGATTGGACCTGATGATCTTGCAGCACGTCACATCATACTTTTCCTTGAACCAGGCATGCAGTTCACGTGTCAGATGGGCTATTCGCTTCTTGTCTTCCTTCAGCACCAGCCCTATCGCAACGGTGCCCGCAGCAACCGCGCCGCAAACGCAGCCGGAGCCTGAACCACCACCAAATCCGCTAACCATCTGCACCACATCGTCAGGAAGTTCGGGACGGAAGTGCTTTTTGATCGTGAACACCACAGCCTCTGCACAGTGCATTTTCCCGGAGCGATACAGAGCCTCTGCCTCCAGCTGGCAGAGTTCCGCCAGAGCAAGATCTTCCAGGTCCGCCTGTTTCTTCTTGAACCAAATCATCCTACCTCCGTCATTTCGTCATTCTTTACTGCATGTCGTTCCTTCCAGCTCTGCACAAGATAATACAGGATGGGAATCGTCACCCGCGACAGCGTCGTCGACGCAATCTCCCCGCACATGAGGGCAATGGCCAGCCCTTGGAATATCGGATCGAAAACAATGACGAAGCTGCCGACAACGACTGCTGCCGCAGTCAGGAGCATAGGACGGAACCTGACCGCACCGGCCTCGATGATGGCCTGATCGAGGGGGAGCCCTTCACGGCGCTTCATCTCGGCAAAATCGATCAGGATGATGGAGTTTCTGACGATAATCCCTGCCAAGGCAATAAAACCGATCATGCTCGTAGCGGTAAAGAAAGCGCCGAAGAGGGCATGACCCGGCAGAATACCGATCAGGGTAAGCGGGATGGGCGCCATGATCACCAACGGCGTGGTAAAGTCCCGGAACCAGGCAACGACCAGGATGTAAATGAGTACCATCACGGCAGCAAAGGCTACCCCAAGATCGCGAAACACTTCATAGGTGATATGCCACTCGCCATCCCACTTGAGACCCGGTTTTTCCTCGCTCCACGGCTGTCTTGACGCAAGCTGCTCGATCTTGTAGCCACCAGGAAGGGGGATGGCAGCAATCTCTTTCTGCATCTTGAGGATGGCGTACACCGGAGCTTCGATCTCACCGGCTACGTCACCAATGACATAGACAACATTCTTCAGGTTCTTCCGGTAAAGCGACTTTTCTTCGGTTCCGCGTATCGGCCGCACCAATTGGGATAATGGCACCATCCCCTTCGGTCCGGGAAGTTGGATCGACGAGAGTCCCGCCACAGAGCTGCGGTCTGCCACGGGGAGACGCAGATTCAGGGTTACCGGTTCTTTTTCCCGAGCCACATGCAGGAGACCCGCATCCATCCCGCCGAGGGCAAGCCCCAAGGAACTGGCCACATCTTCGGCAGCGATACCGTTCAAGGCGGCCTTCTCCCGGTCGACCGCAAAGGTCACCTTGGCTTGATCATCCTCGCGATACCAGTCAACGTCCACTACCCCTGCGGTCTTTATGAAGATATCCTTCACCTGTCGGGCAATATCAGCCCGCGTGGCGTCATCCGGCCCATACACTTCTGCCACCAAAGTCGAAAGCACCGGAGGTCCTGGAGGTATCTCGGCGATCTTGACCCGTGCCCCATATTTATCGGCAATCTTCTTGAGCAGCGGCCGCACCTTCTTGGCGATGTCGTGTGACTGTTCTTTCCGGTCTGCCTTGGGGGTCAAGTTCACCTGGATATCGGCCAGGTGCGGGCCTTTACGCAGGTAATAATGCCGGACCAGACCATTGAAATTGAACGGAGAATTGACCCCGACATAGGTCTGGAAATCGGTCACCTCCGGAATGGTCCGCAACGCATCGCCCATTTCGGCAGCCACCCTCGCCGTAGCCTCCAGCGGGGTACCGTCCGGAGTATCGATGATCACCTGCAGTTCGTTCTTGTTGTCAAACGGGAGCATCTTGACCGTGACCAGCTTGAAGTAAATCAGTGAACAGGCTGCCAGAAGCAGTACAACCACGCTGGCAAGAAAGCCATACCTGAGCGGCTTTTTGTGGATCAGCGCATCCATCACCTTCCGGTAGAAAGCGGTCAGTTTCGAGTCGTCCGGCGCCTCGCCGCTGTCAGCATGATGCTCTCCCTTCATCAGCCGATAGGCAAAATAGGGGGTTACGATGAAAGCAATGAACATGGAGAGCAGCATGGCCATGCTGGCCCCCACCGGGATCGGCCGCATGTACGGGCCCATCAGCCCGCCGACGAATCCCATGGGCAAAATCGAGGCAATGACGGCAAAGGTCGCCAGCACGGTTGGGTTGCCGATCTCGTCCACGGCCCGGATCGCACCCTCCAGCGGCTTGAACTTGGTCGTGGTGAAGTAGCGGTGGATGTTCTCGACCACGACAATGGCGTCATCAACCAGGATGCCGATGGAGAATATCAGTGCAAAGAGGGTTATCCTGTTCAGGGTGTACCCGATCAGGTAAAAGATCAGCATGGTGAGGGCCAGGGTAACGGGGATGGCAATCGCTGCCACCGCTCCTGCTCGCCACCCCATAAAGATGGCGATCAGGATGGTCACCGAGATGGCCGCAAGAAACATGTGGAAGAGAAGTTCGTTGTTCTTTTCCTTTGCCGTCTCTCCATAGTTTCGGGTCACCGTGACCTGTACATCTGCAGGGATGATCTTCCCCTTCAGAAACTCCACCTTTTTCATCAGATCTTCTGCTACCCAGGTGGCGTTGGCTCCCGTCCTCTTGGCAATCGATATTGTGACTGCAGCATAGTCCTTATGGGGATTCCCCTGCAGCCCCTTGGTCACTGCAGCCGGCCCCAGCCCGAAAAAGACATAGTCTTTGGATTCTGCAACACCGTCTTTGACAGTAGCAACATCCGAAAGATAAATCGGTTTGCTGTCGCGAACCGCTATCACCAGATGCTTTACGGTCTCCACATCCTGCAGAAACTGGCCTGCATGTACCAGCATTTCGCGGTTGTCGCCACTGAAAGATCCCGACGCACTGCTGGCATTCCCTTTGTGCAACGCAGCCGCTACCTCCAAGGGCGATATGCCTCTCGCAGCCAGTTTTCCGCTGTCGAGAACAATCCTGACTTGCCTGGAAAGCCCGCCGGTAACCTGCGCTTCGGCGACGTTCTCGCCCTTCTTCAGCTCTTCGCAGATCTCTTTTGCCACACTGCGCAGCATGGTGTGATCATACCGATCGGACCAGAGCGTCACCGCCAGGATCGGCACGTCATCGATGGATTTCGGGGCAACGAGCGGCTCGCCGGCTCCTGGAGGGAGCAGCTTCCTGTTGCTCATGACCTTGTTATAGAGCTTGACCAGCGACCGCTCCATGTCTTCGCCGACCAGATAGCGGACCGTTATGATCCCCATGCCAGGCCGACTCATGGAATAGAGATATTCAACACCTTTGATTTCCCAGAGTTTTCTTTCGAAGGGAGTGACGACGCGTTCCTGCACCTCGGCAGGCGTTGCCCCGGGAAGCGGCAAAAAGATGTCGATCATCGGCACAACGATCTGCGGCTCTTCCTCCCGCGGGGTCATCTTTATCGCAAAGATGCCGAGCAGCAGGGATGCAATGACAATCAACGGAGTCAGCTTGGAATTTATGAAGGCGCGGGCGACCTTGCCTGCGAACCCGAGGTCACGCATGATCTATTCCACCTTTCCACCGTCGGAAGCCTTCTCTGCGCCGCTCACCACGATCCGCTCACCGTCGCTGAGCCCGGCAAGGATTTCAATCTGTTCGCCAATCTGTCTGCCTGCCTTTACCAACCGCATTCTGATGATATTCTGCGGATCAACTACCCAGACCAAATTCAGTGCACCACGTTCCACCAGCGCCTTTTTCGGCACCACGATCCCTTTGACACTCCCTACCGGAACGAATGCCTTCCCGTAGGAGCCGGAGCGAAGGCCTCTGCCCGCTACGGCAACCTTTACAGTAAAGGTTCTGCTGGCCGGATCGATAGTAGGAACGATCTCCACAACCCGCCCGGTTTCAGGAGCAGTCATACCGTCCATCACGACCTCGATGGTCTTGCCGGTGCTGATCTGTCCCTTCAGGGTTTCGGGGGCCTGCACCTCAAGGAGGAAGCCACCTTCGCCTTCCACCGTCATGAGTGGCATCCCAGGGAATACCGTTGCCCCGCGGTCTATGGCCTTGTTCGTGATCATTCCCGCAAGTGGGGCGATCATTTTCGTGTAGGCAGCAACGGTGACTGCTGCGCGGGCACTCTCACGAGCCTGCACCAAACGCGACTCTGCGCGGGAGACCCCTTGCGCCGCAATCTCCTGTTCGGACTGGCGTGTTTCATATTCCTGCCGCGTCACAGCCTGCTCGGAAAAAAGCCGGCTGTACCTTTGGAACGTGGCGTCGGCCAACTTCCTGCGCGACAGCGCCTCATCAAGCGCCCGCCGGGCCTCTTCAACACCGGCCTGGGCTGCTGCGGCACTTGCCAGGGTTTCCACTGCCTCAATGCTTCCCAGAACCTGCCCTTTGCGGACCCGATCCCCCTCTTTCACCATCAGAGCTGTTACGGTCCCGGCAACCCGCGCAGCTATAACCGAGCTGTTCACCGCCTTGACGGTTCCGACCATCTCCAGACGCTCGGAAACATCCTGCACGTGGACCGTATCGACAACCAGCCCCTTTACCACAGCCGGGGCAGCCGGAACAGCACGGTCATGCTCTTTCGTACAGCCGGAAGTCGACATCAGCATCCCTGCGAGCAGCACGACATTCATTACGCCAGAGCGTAGCATCATCTGACAACCTCCTTGAGGAACAGCCCGGCGCTATGGTAGACACGCGCATTAGCAAGCGCATAACCGGCTTCGTTATCAACCAGCTGAGCCCTGGCCCGGTTGAGTGCTGTCTGGGCGTCGAGGGTCTCGACCGTTGTGGCAAGCGCATTCTCATAGCGCTTGTTGACCAGCCTGACCATCTCCTCCGCATCCTTTACCGCACGCTGTGCTACTTCCAACCTTTTTATCGCCTCTTCTCGACGCAGCATCGCTTCATTGACCTGTAGTACGGCATCCCGCCGACGTTCGGCGAGATACGCACCCACTGCATTGCGAGCCGCCTGGGCGCGTGACACCTCACTATTTCGCCTCAACCCATCAAAAAGCTCCCACCGAAGGTTCGCGCCAAGCATCCAGCTATCGTTGTCACGCCCCAGGGGCACATCACGGTCATTCATCTGATAAGAGGCTCCAGCATAGACGGTCGGCCAATAGCTCCCACGCGCAAGGGAAACACCCGCTTCGGACTTGGCAAGCTGCGCTTCCAGCTCTTGCAGGTCCTTCCTGCCCGAAAGTGCAGTTTCAACAAGCTCCTTGCCGTCAAGCATGAGATCATAGGCGGTTACCGTATCTGCGATGTCGGGAGCTGTGCCGGCCGGCAGACCGATTACCTGCCCCAGGCGCAACCGGGCAAGGGCAAGGTCGTTTACCGCAGTGATCTTCTGCTGTTCGATTTCAGCCAGAAATGTCCCGATGCGCAATTCGTCGAACTTGAGACCGACTCCGGCTGCGTTGCGCACGGCTGCCAGTCGTTGATGCTCGCGCGCGTCGGACACGGCCTTTTCGACAACCGATACATAAGCCCTTGCCCGCTGGACAGCCAGATATGCACCATAAACCTGAAAGGCAACTTCCTGGCGACGTTGCTCAAAGGCATGGGAGCGGGATACATACTCCTGCTCAGCGACGGCCTTTTCCCGCACAATCCCGACATCAAAGAGCGGCTGTTCCAGGGTGAGTGAAGTCTGAAAGTCTCCCGTGGTCGGTGGATGATTCAGATCACCGGCCAGAGAAAACCTCCCTTCGTCAAGCCGCATCATGAAGGCCTTTGTCGGGGAATTGGTGACTGCCGCCCGCTCTTCGAACGTAATTTTCGGCAGATACCGCGAACGGCTGATGGCCACCCCTGACTCTGCAGCACTTTGTTCATAGTGTGCAGCCTGCAGGAGGCTGTTATTCTCCAGGGCCAGTTCTATTGCCTGTCTGAGCCCGAGGCTCCTTTCTTCACCCATCGCAGCACCGCTAAAGAACAGCACCAAAGCCCCAGCAGCCAGAAATCTGATCACGTCATTCACCTCGTTTATCGATCGTCGACTACGTAAGTGCAATATATATTGTTTTGTATATATATTCTTGCGGTCATATTGTCAATTGGAAAGTTATCGAGCATTTCGACAATTTTCAAGAATAATATTGCAGGCTAATGGAGTTTTCCCGTGAATTGACCAGAGCGGATTTGGTTGACAAACCTCCGGCCGGGCTCTAGACTGCGCGCAGGCACTGAAGGGATTGCGTGTGTTCAACAAGGAATTGTGGAAAAAACGTTTCAGGGAGATTCTCTCTCTGGACAGCCATCCGGGACATATTTCAGCTGGATTCGCCGTAGGGGTGTTCATCAGCTTCACCCCTTTTTTTGCATTCCATACGTTGATGGCCATTGGGGCCGCATTCATCTTCAGGCTCAACAAGGTCACCTGCGTCACAGGCGCATGGGTCAACACGCCAATCACCGTTCTCCCCATTCTTGGCCTGAGTTTCAAGCTGGGGCAGATGCTCCGTGGACTCCCCCCCCTTGAATTCCATTTCAAAAGCATTGCATGGCATCACCTCAAGACCCATGCCGCATCGCTTCTGATCGGCACTTCGGTCCTTGGCTTTGCAGCCGCAATCGTCGCGTACTTTGCCTGCTATTACCTGGTCGTACGATTCAGGAAAAAGGATGAAACCCTGGCAGAACTAACCAGGGAAATGGAAGAGGTAGGAGATGAAATTGATGAATAAGGGAAAGGGTGCCGTAGAATACCGTAAGGGCTAATTACCCAGGAACGGGCTCATGACCAGATATGCCATCCCACCAACAATGGCCGATGCCGGAATGGTGAGAACCCAGGCGACCAGAATCCTTCCCGCCACATTCCAGTTTACCGCCGTGAGACGCTTCGAAAGGCCTACCCCGAGAATGGCCGAGGTGATGACATGGGTGGTGCTGACCGGCATACCGATCGACGATGCCCCGAGAATGACCCCTGCCGACGCCGTCTCCACACAGAAACCGTGAACAGGCTGCAGTTTCACGAAGTCCTTCCCGACGGTCTTGATGATCCGCCACCCACCGCCAGCAGTGCCGAGACCCATCGCCACTGCGCAGGCAATTTTCACCCAGGTCGGGACGATAAAGGACGGCAGTGCCCCATAGCTGACCAACGCCATGGTAATGACCCCCATGGATTTCTGGGCATCTGCGGTACCATGCGAAAATGCCATAACTGCAGCCGAAAGTATCTGCAGTTTGCGGAAACTATTATTGAGACCGCTTGGAGCGGAATGCCTGAAGCTCCAGAGCATGATCACCATAAAAGTGAAACCGATGATGGTTCCCACAATCGGTGAAATCACCAGTGACAGCACGATTTTTTCCAGCCCGCCCCAATGCAGGACAGACGCCCCGTCATGTGCGATAACCGCTCCGATGAGGCCGCCGATGATGGCATGGGAAGATGATGAGGGGAGGCCATAATACCAGGTGATCAAATCCCAGATAATGGCTCCCATGATTCCGGCCAAAACAACCATCTGGGTTATATGGTTGGCATCAACTATACCTTTGCCAATAGTAGCTGCAACCTTGGTGGATACCATTGCCCCGACAAAATTAAGTCCGGCAGCCATAACGATTGCAGCCTTGACCGACAATGCCCGGGTCGAAACACAGGTGGCAATTGCGTTTGCAGTATCATGAAAACCGTTGATATAGTCGAATGCCAAGGCAGAGAATATAACGAGGCAGAGCATGAGGAATGCAGTATCAAGCATTCTTTACCACCACACTTTCGAGTATGTTGGCAGCATCTTCGCATTTATCCGTGGCCCGTTCCAAGGTCTCGTAAATCTCTTTCCACTTGATCAGCTGGATAGGATCCTTCTCTTCGTCGAAAAGCCGGCTGATTGCCTCGCGACAGACGCGGTCCGCCTCATTCTCCAAGGCGTTTACCTCGACGCAATATTCCGCTATGGGCTCGAGCTTCCCACCCAACAGGGCAACCGCTTTATCGATGGTCTGGCACGACTTGAGGATCAGAAACGCCAACTCTTTCGCCTCTGCGGTCGGCTTTTCCACATTGTACATGACGAAGCGCTGGGCAGAGGCATCTATCAGGTCAAGTATGTCATCGAGAGCCGACGACAAGGCATAGATATCTTCACGGTCAAATGGAGTAACAAAGCTCTTGTTCAGCTTCTTGATGATATCATGGGTCTGGGAGTCTCCCTTGTGCTCCACATCCTTGATCCGTCGCTGGCTCCCGACAGGATCTTCAAAATTGTCCATCATATCCTTGAGGAGTTGCGCTCCTTCAATAATGTTTCTGGTCATCTCCTTAAACATGGCAAAAAACTTTTCGTCTTTGGGAATGAGTCCGAACATGGCATCCTCCGCTGCAGATCGGCAACTGTCGCCGTTCAATAAAACCGCATATATTTATCACAGAAATGGAACCAATGCTACATCTATGTTACAATATCGCACCATGCGGACTCTGCCAAGCCGGATCAAAGGGCATTCCTTGCTTTTCCCGACCTGTTAGTCTAATGTGTCCGGGCACCCCCAAGGAGAGCCAAATTCCATGAACCCGCTTCACGCGACCATTCTCGGTGCCCTGCAAGGGCTCACCGAAGTTTTGCCCATCAGCAGTTCAGCTCACCTGATTTTAGTTCCCTGGCTCCTCCACTGGCAGGAATCAGGAATCACCTTTGACGTCGCCCTCCACCTGGGGACTTTACTGGCGCTCTGTGCTTACTTCTGGCGAGATATCCTGGAACTCGGGCTCAATTTCTGTGATTCATTTTCAACAAAAGGAAGCAGAAGCAGCGCTCAACGCCTCCCCTTCTATATCATTGTCGGCACCTTCCCGGCAGCCATCGTTGGAAAGCTTTTTGAAGAACCGATCGAGGCCATCTTCCGTGCAAGTCCCATGCTCATCGCCATCCTCCTGGTCGGCTTCGGCATTTTACTCGCCTTTGCCGACACGATAGGGGCAAAACGCTGGAAAATGGAACGGATAACTTTTGGTGCAGCCATCACTATAGGCCTGGCCCAATGCCTGGCCCTTGTCCCCGGAGTCTCCCGCTCCGGAATAACCATAACGGCTGCGCTCCTCCTCGGATACACCCGCGAAACTGCAGCCCGTTTCTCTTTTCTCCTTTCACTTCCCATCGTTGCCGGGGCTGGCATCCTGAAACTGGGACATCTGATCAGGCACGGCATGCCCGCAGGTGAACTCCCTTCATTGATCATCGGAATTGCAGCTTCAGCCATTTTCGGTTACGTGAGTGTGGCTTTCCTCCTTAAATATGTGCAGAAGAATTCGCTCTATCCGTTTGTCTGGTACAGAGTACTGGTAGGCTTTGGAGTGATCGGGTATCTGTTTATCTTCCATTAAACTCCTGCTATAGAGGAGACGAAGATGTCAGGTGGGATCAAGGGATGGCCTGAGGGAGAGCGGCCACGGGAACGATTGATCAGGCAAGGCTCTGAAGGTTTAAGTGATGCCGAGTTGCTTGCCCTCATTCTGCGAACCGGCGATCACGCAGCCAAACAGAGTGCAATCGACTTGGGCAGGCAACTGCTCAAGGAGTTCGGCGACCTGCGCAGTCTCGGCAGTGCGAGCATAGCGGAAATCTGCCGCGTCAAGGGGATCGGTCCTGCCAAGGCGGTTTCAATCAAGGCCGCAATCGAAATTGCCAACCGCTGTACAGCCCGAACTCTGTCGGATGGTGACCGGTATACCTCGCCTGCACAGGTTTTTGAACATTACTACCCCCACTTCCGTGAGCGCCGGAAGGAGTATGTGCATGCCCTGCTCCTGGATGGCAAAAATCGGGTCATGCGGAATCTACAAATCTCTGAAGGATCGCTCAACCAAAGCATCGTTCATCCTCGCGAAGTCTTCAACCCCGCCGTCCGCGACTCGGCTGCCGCCATCATCATCGTCCACAATCATCCCTCAGGCGACCCGACCCCCAGCCGCGAAGATCTGGAATTGACCCGTCGACTCAAGGAAGCGGGCGAACTGATGGGAATCCGCCTCCTCGACCATGTCATTATCGGTGACGGCAGTTATGTCAGCCTTGCTGACAAAGGATTGCTTTAAGGGGAATTCTCCTTTACCTCCTCAGCAGGTTCTATCCTAGCGCACAGCGGACACCCTTGCATTGCGAGAGGCATTTCCAGATGACACGCGGACAAAAGCTCACTGTTGCGAAAGATCTCCGTTGTGCTCCCATCCGCCTCTATCTTGCCATCCTTGATGACAATGGTTCGCGGGCAGATATCCAGGACCAGATCAAGATCATGGGTAGCCACTATCTTGGTATGATGAAAATCAGCAAGTAACTTGATGAGTTGGCGACGGCCCAGGGGGTCCAAACCGGTTGTCGGTTCATCCATCACGAGAATATCCGGCATCAATGCCAAAACCGTGGCAATGGCAGCGCGTCGTTTTTCCCCCCCGGACAGGCGGTACGGCGGACGACCGGCCAGGTGTTCTATCCCGACTTTTTGCAGCGCTTTCCTGACCCGTTCGTCAACCTCCTCCCTCGGCAATCCGAGGTTGGCAGGACCAAAAGCCACATCTTCGCCAACCGTCGGCATGAACAGCTGATCATCAGGGTCCTGAAAAATCATCCCCACAGTACGGCGCACCTCAGCCAGAGTCGCCCGGGTCACCGGGAGATCACCGATGCGTACCTGCCCCATACTGGCCATCAGTATGCCATTCAGGTGCAGGAGCAGGGTCGATTTCCCGGCTCCGTTGGCGCCCACCAGAGCAACCGACTCCCCATGGGTGATACGGAACGAAATCCCGTTCAAAGCCATTGTCCCGTCGGGATAGTTGTAGCAGAGATCCTTTACTTCAACCAAATGATGGCTCACAGCATTACTCCCGAAATCAGTTCTCCCAACAGGGAAGCAACATTCACTACCCGAAATAAAAGAAAGAGCATAGCCCAGCTTGCAACAAAAAGAAAATCAAGCAGACCGAACCGCAAAGGCCGGCGGGGAGGGAATTCGCCGCGAAACCCCCGCGACAGCATGGCTTGATAGATCCGTTGAGCCCTTTCGAAGGTCCTGAGAAGCAGATGGCCGACAAGCGATGCATAGACACGCATCCCCAAGCCTTTCCCGGCAAAGGAGCGAAGCGACCGTGCTCGAGCCATCCTCCCCCCTTCTGCCGACAATACGAACAGATAGCGATAGAGAAACAGCAGTTGCACTGCGAACACGCGGGGCATCCCCAGACGTTCGAGGGCAAGACAGACATCACTGAATCCGGTTACCGCAATCAGGATAAACGCAGCAAGGACCGTGAGACAAAAACGTATTACCATTGAAAAATATGACAACCACCCTCCGGTCACTGCAACGTTACCGATGCTTCCGACAATAGTTTGATCATAAATCGGATTGAAAAATCCCATGACGAGAATGAACGGCAGGAGAAGCAGCACCTTGCGAGCCAGGAATGTCGGCGAAATCCCTCCCACGGACATCATGACCACGGGAAAGATGAAGAAGGGCAGCAGGGCTGAAAGTTGGTATTTGTCGAAGGAGACCACCGCAACCATGAAAGCAAGGGTTGTCAGGATTTTTGCGCGGGGGTCGAGCCGGTGCAGAAATGAATCTTTTGCTGCCAGGGTATCCAGCAAGCCGATCTCCGGCATGATACTGACCAGCTTCCCCATCGGGCCCTTTCACTAAGCAACATCCCTTCCACTTGAAACAGAAGGAATCAGAGGATGAACGACGTTTACCAGTGGAACACTCTGCGTTCCAGGCACAGAAAACAATAGCTTAGATAAAATCGACCGGCAACGCCCGCGAAAACGTAACACCGACAGTGAGTTACGTAGCACAAACTCATAAACCATGCGGTGATGGATGTCAAGGAGTGAGATTGCAGAACTCCCAGACTCTGGTAATCACTTCTGAGCCCTATAGATTGAGAAAAGACTGCAAAAGGTGAGCAGGTTGTGGGCGACTGAACAGATATCCCTGCCCCTGTTCGCACCCAAGTTCTCGCAGAAGCCGCAGGTGCTCTTCGGTCTCTATCCCTTCCGCGATCACTTCCAGGCTCATGCTGTGTGCCAGGGCAATGATGGCAGCGGCAATGGCCGCATCATTGGCATTCTCTGAAATATCACGGATGAACGACTTGTCGATCTTGAGCCGACTGATGGGAAAGTGCTTCAAGTGACCCAGGGATGAATATCCAGTACCAAAATCATCAATGGCCAGCATTACGCCCATGTCATTGAGCTCTTCCATGATCCGAACCGCAGCTTCAACGTTCCCCATGATCATGCTTTCGGTTATCTCCAGTTCCAGACAGGATGGGTCAAAACCTGTTTGCTCCAAGGCCTGGGCGATCACTTTAGACAGATTCCCGTATCGGAACTGCCGGGGGGAAATGTTTACTGCCACGCGAAACGGTACTCCTCCCCGTTGCTGCCATGACTTGCCTTGCTGGCAGGCAGCATGGATGACCCATTCACCAAGGGGTACGATCAAGCCGTTGTCTTCGGCAAGGGGGATGAATCGGTCCGGCATAACAACACCCCGTACCGGATGTCGCCAGCGCACGAGCGCTTCCATACCGACCAGGGCTCCCGTGGCCAAGCTCAACTGGGGCTGAAAGTAGAGCATGAATTGTTCGTGGTCCAACCCTCGGCGGAGTTCTCCCTCCAGGTCAAGCATTTCACGGGTCCGCCGGTTCATGTTCGTGGTGTAAAACTGATAATTGTTGCGCCCATTTTCCTTGGCGGAATACATGGCAATATCGGCGCATTTCATCAAACCATCCACATCGGTACTGTCAGAAGGAAACAGGGTAATGCCGATACTGATGGATATATACAATTCGTGCCCACCGACCACGATCGGTTGTGCCAGAATGCCTATCAGCTTCTGGGCAACCATGGCGGCATACCGTGCATCCTCGATCTCTTCCAGAATGATGACGAATTCGTCCCCGCCCAGCCTCGCAACGGTATCGGTCTCGCGCACCCAGTAACTGAACCGCTTAGCAACCTCGCGCAACAGCATGTCACCGATCTCATGACCGAGGGAATCGTTAATATTTTTGAATCTGTCCAGATCGATAAACAGCAACCCCACCAACTGGCCAGCGCGACGCGCCCGAGAAATTGCCTGGCGCAATCGGTCATAGCAGAGAAGTCTATTGGGAAGTTCGGTAAGATTGTCATGATGGGCGAGAAAAAAGAGTCGCTCTTCATTTTCCCGAAGGAGGGTTTCGGCCAGCTTTCTCTGTGAAATGTCGCGGATGACCAGGAGTTCTGCCGGCTGCCCCTGCCATACCGTGCGGGCACACGTGACCTCGACGGGTATCGTCACTCCATCCCCTCTGAGCACTTCACACTCAAAGACAGGCTCAACCTGTTCACCGGCACAAGCCCGTAAACAATACTCCATGAAACGAGGACGTGATTCATCTGGCACGAGACTCTCGACCGAAACGTTCTGCAACGTTGAGATAGCACGCCCGAGCAGAATTGCAGCCTGTCGGTTAGAGTAAAGAATGATGCCGAGACCGACAACAATCAACATCCCTTCATGGGCGTTCTCGGCAAGTGCCTTGAAGTTGTTTTCGCTCTCCAGGAGTGCATCATGCTCGCTGTCAAGAGCAACGACCATGGAATTGAATGCCGTTGCCAGCGTGGCAATTTCATTAACGCCTTTTATGCGGAAGAGTTTTTCTTCACTGCCGTTTTCCGCGAGTGTTTCCACATGCCGTGTAAAAGAAGAAAGCGGCGCCATCAGGTAGTACATCATCAACCAAACCACAACCAGTACGACAATGGTAGACCCCAGCACCACCAGGCGGAGAGCCTGCTTGGCCCGTTCGAGGGGGGCCAGCATCAGTGTCAAAGGATACTCCGCAACCACGATCCAGGGGGTACGCTGCAAGCGCTTGAACGAAGCAAGTACAGGCTGTTTGCGTGCATTGACCAATTCGGTTGTCCCCTCAGGATTTTTCAAAACCATCGCCAGCTGAGAATTGTCACCTCCCCAGTGACGTTGCATGATCATCGTCTTGTCGGGATGGATGATCACCATCCCGTCCGCCGAGAGCAAAAACAGATCTCCATGGTTATTCATCTTTCGGCGGGGGAGTTCTACGAGGATGTTGCTACCGTGCAGATCCAGACTCCCCCCCATGATTGCTGCAATGCGTCCTTGCTCAGAGAAAATGGGAGCAGTCATCATGATGGCCGGATGCCCTGGGGAGTGGGTCGATTGATATGGAGCGGAGATGATCGGTTTCCCCGTCTTCATCGTAATCTGAAAATAATCCCGATAGGAAATGTCCCGATTGCGACGGCCGGAAAGGAAGGGGCTTTCAGCAATGAGCCGGCCATCAGTGCTGAAAAGAAAGAGTCCATTATCAAAGATGGCATGCAATGAATGTTGATGGTCCAGGAAACCCTGCGCCTTGTCGGCATTTGCAGCAATATCGGTCTGAACTTTGGCGGATTCGGCCAACAATGCGTGCTGGGCAACTGAGAGCTTATCATCAATGGTTTCTGCAAGCGAATTCACGAGCAAAAGCTGTTGGGTTGCTATGGTCCGGCGGTAATCCCGCTCACTGGCGTAATGAACATACATTGCCAACAGAGTGGCAAAAAGGACGAAGAGGGCCGAAATTGCAACTGCAACCCGAGTTTTGAGCCCGATACTCACGATCCAAACCTGTCCATTCAATTTTCGCGCAGATATAAGGAAATGCCGGCAGCAAAATGCTGCGCATCAAAATCAAAAGTCGTACGCCAGTCACCATTGCAAATGTTTTCTTCGATCAGCATCTGGATCTGATCCATGGAAAGCGGGAAAAACGAAAAGCCCTGGAGCATTGGCGTCACCAGTTTCAGTAGCCCTACAGGATTTTTCAGCTTGAGAACCGTAGACTTTCCAAGGGCAGTACCGATTGCATCAAGCAACTCAATATAGGTTAATCGATCAGGACCGCAGAGTTCGTAAGCCTTGCCGATGGTCTCTCGCATTTCCAACGCCATGGCAAAGCATCGACAAACATCAACAGCAGCGATCGGTTGCAGCCGATACATCCCGTCGCCAATAACCGGAACAGCAGGATATCTGCGGATGTATCCGGCAAGCATGGAAATAAAGGCATCGCCCGGGCCAAAGATTACCGAAGGCCGGAAGATGGTCCAGGCAAGGTCCGAAGCACGCACCAGTTCTTCGGCGCGCCATTTGGTCTGATGATAACGAGAAACTGCATTTGGCCTTGTGCCAAGGGCCGACATCTGGATGTAACGTTCGACGCCGGCCTTGTGCGTCGCAGTTATCATGGCTTGGGTTGCTGCGACATGCAACTTCTCGAAAGTCACCCCGTGGGCCGGGAACTCGCGGATAATCCCCACAAGATTTATGACTGCATCGCAGCCGTTAATTTCACGATAATATTCATCGGCATTGGTGACATCACCCTCGACCATTTTACACCCATCAAGTGCAGAGCCTTTCCGGCTGTGCGTCAATAAAGTAATTTCGTGGCCACGCTTTCGTAATTCACGGCACAAATGACCTCCAACAAAGCCAGTCCCTCCAGCGATAAATACCCGCACGACTCCCTTCTCCTTCCCTGCTCATGCTAATGTGCAGAACAAATTCTACCGCACCCGCCGGCAAAAGCCAGTTGCGAACGGCTCAGACATCGACCTCTCGTGTGCATGTGTATACAATCAGCTTGTACTTGCGCAGCAGGTGTGATAAAAAGTCGTTAATTCTTCAAACTGGGAGGATATGCTTATGAACGATCAGGATCAGGTCTGTTATACATTTGAGGCCGCAATTGAGATGGCCATCACCATGGAAGAGGAAGGGTTCAGACACTATTTGAATGCTATTCGCATATTGAAGAACAAGGGGGCCAAAGAAATCCTAAAGGATGCGGCCATTGACGAGTTGCATCACAAGCAGCAGTTGGAGTTGGCCCTCCTGGAAGGCCAGATATCAGGCGAAGGAATGGTACAACCCGTTCCGACCATGAATCTTGGCTACGTGCTCGCTAAAAAGGAATTGACACCAAACTCCGATGCGCGTGAGGCCCTTGCCTATGCCATCCATCTTGAAAAAGGTGCCATAGACTTTTACACCCGGATGGCACAGGGGTGTACCGGCGCTCCCAATGCAAGCCTGTTCGACCGGTTGCTTGCCGACGAGAGCCGTCACCTGCAGATCCTTGAAGACCTCTACGAGCAACACTTCCTGACGGAAAACTGACCGCCAGGAAAGGGGGAAAGGGAACTCGACCCCAGCCGTTAATAGCGTTCTGAAGACAGTGTCACCTCTCACGGACTGACCACGAGCAATCTTTGGTTATCTCCACGAAAAAAGGCCACCGGTTTGCTGCACAAGCCGGTGGCCTTTTCCATAATATCACCTGGGCCATGCCAGGTATTGCCCAGATAGAATGCCGCTATAGATCTCTCAATCCGCGATACTTGCTCTTACCTCTTTTGAGTGCGGCCGAAAGCTCCTCCGGCAGACTGTTCTTCAATTCCTGCGTTCCCTGCCTGAATTCACTTTCGGCCTTGCTCGCAACCCCTGAGATCCTTGCCGGAGAGCCTGTCGGTGAAATGGCGAGGGTGTGAATAGATTTATAAATCTCATATAATTTCATCAGCTTATCGTTTGCCTGATCAAATTTCCCTGGAGGATTATTCAACTTCTGCATGATCTTGTCAACTTCGTCCTTGACCTTACTCATCTTTATTTCATCTTCTGGGCTAATCCGAGCATTACCTCTCGAGTTCATCTCTTCAGAAATCTTGGAACACGCCGTCAAACCATACTCCATTCCGGATTTTACCCCGTACAGCGCCTTTATATAATTTTCCGCATATTGTTGCTGAGCCTTATGTTGCAGATAAAACCACCCACCCGAAGCAACTACTGCCACAAGAAGCATCACTCCGGCAGCAATCATTGCAAACTTACGCGATTTTTCACGGGATACCGGTGTGACGCTCTTTGCCTTAGACGCGTACCCCGAAACACCTTTTGGCTTAGCCCCCCATTCGAAAGAAAGGTCCTTCAGACTGGAAAATGCATCTGCAATCTTCCTGATCTTCTTGCGAGCTACATCGGGTGCTTCCGCCACGAAATAGTCAGGATATAATTCGCCACAAGAGGGGCAGTGAAGAGACGAACCGAGGTCGTTGCCGCACTTTGCGCAATGTGCATCTTCTGCTTTCCGGTAGGCCCTGTGAGCGATACTCTCACGAGTGATGAGAAAGCGAGCCTTGCATGCTGCACAATTGGTCGTAGTACCGCCTTCTGGTATCTCGGCAAGATCCACCTCGTTCCGTGCGGCACATTTCGGGCATGCACAAATCATAAATCGTTCACCTTTTCACATAACATGTCTGCAAAGGCAAACATGAACCAGATATCTTTGACTCACACATATCAATTCCCTGCTTCCAAACGCTTATCTGTTCCCAACGTACCCACCATCGCCAGATCTGACAATATCATCGGCACTTGAAGGGTCAGAATAATCCGCCGCACTCGCGCCATCCGGACCTTTGCTGTAAAGGTCAAATTCAGAATTGAGGTCATGAAGGCCCAGATCCTGCAGCGGTGTTTTCCCGCCAACTGCGAAGTTGTAATATTCGTAAGGATTTCCCCATGGGTCACGCAGAGTTCCCCTGCCGATATCATTGAGGTTATCGGGCAAAGTTCCCCTGTCTACGAGATATGCAGTGATATCATTTTCCATGGTCCGGATATCACCCTCTGCTCTGGCGATTTTCGATGAATTCACATACGAATTATACGCAGGGATCGCCATGAGGGCTAAAACCCCTAAGATAGCGGTAACCACAATAAGTTCTATCAAAGTGAAACCACGGTTATCCACTGAAAGTTCTCTCCAAGCCTGACCGGCATCGGCAACCGACTCACATACAACATTTCCATTTAGAGACAGGTAAGAAAAGGCATTTTTCTTCATCAAGTCTTTACCATAACATATTCTTTTAATTAATCTCACTCGAGTTATCACACGTATGGAATATACAAGAATGCACCGGCTCAATCGTCAAGCATGTTAATCCAGCATCTTTCAAGTCAAGGGCTAAGACGTAGTAACCGACTAGCAGTATCGACCTGAAGCCCTTGAGCCGTTACTTTCAGATACGTTTTAATACGTTATCGGCCTGAGTTTAAAACTCCTAAAGAATATGAGGAAAAGAATTATTCAATTGCGGGTTTCCCCCATCGTCAATCCTTCAACTGAAATGCCACCTTGAGAATCACCTGGTATTCTGAAACCATGCCATCATCTCCCACATGACCACGGACTTCCTGCACCTCAAACCAGGAAACCTTTTCCAGTGTGTTGTGTGCCTTTGTCAAAGCTGCCTGGATGGCTGCTTCGACACCGTTCTTGGACACACCGATTACCTCCACCTTTTTGTAAACCCTGTCGGAACCGTACATAGCACCCTCCCTAGCGGTTTATTTTCCTCAAGCTTAACACAGACTAAGCGCCGGTAAAGCGCTATCAAATTTCTTCACATGACCTTTCGATCATGATATCAATAGACCGTACGGAGGCATATACCATGGAAGTTCGTCATAAATCCCGTCTGTTCAATGGGCTGGTGGTAGATCTGGAACAACTGGATGTACAAATCGGCTCCAAAGGCTGGCACACCTACCAGATCGTTCGGCACCCCGGCGGGGCAGCCGTTCTCCCTCTCCATGACGACGATACGGTGACCCTGATCCGTCAATTGCGCCCTGCGGTCGAAGAGTTCACCATTGAAATTCCGGCAGGCCGTTTGAGTCCGGGTGAAAACCCGATCGATTGCGGCCGTCGCGAACTGGTTGAAGAGACCGGGCTCACGGCTGCTGTCCTATCACCTCTCGGCCAGATATTTACCTCACCTGGCGTTTTCGACGAAATCATCCACCTCTTTCTTGCCACGGGCCTTTCTCAAGGGGTGTCCCAACCAGATCCGTATGAAGATATCACCACGCTACGAATCCCTTTGAGTGAAGCGTTATGCATGGCGCAGGATGGCAGGATCAGCGATGGGAAAACCATAGCCGCACTTCTTCGGGCTGCAGCGGGGCGGCCTTGATACTCCAGGCAATAGTCGGTTCCGAGCAGGCAGGGTTGCGTCTTGACGATGGACTCAAAGCTCTCTTCCCACAACTCTCCAAAACCGAAATCCGTCGCCTCCTCGACTGGGGAAGTTGCACGGTCAATCTCTCACTAGTTCGCGTGGCCTCGCGCACCCTGCATTCGGGTGATACCATAGCCCTCGGTCTGATCGAGAAGGAACGCTGCATTGATCTTGCCTATATTCCCACTGATATGCTCTACGAGGATATGGATTACCTTGCAGTCAACAAGGGGGTGGGGATAAACAGCCAGCGGACCCCATATCAGCTGAAGGGAACCGCCGAGTATGCCGTGGAATGCTATCTCCGCACGCACGGGTCCAAAGAACAGGCACGGATTGTCCATCGTCTTGACCGGGGCACCTCGGGAGTGCTGTTCTTCCCCAAGCATAAACGTGCGGCTACCCATATCTCCGCAGAGCTGAAAGCTGGCAGGGTGACCAAGGTTTACTGGGCGGTAGTGGCTGGTCACCCCAAAGAGGAGTCGTGGACCATCTCGGAACCGATCGGCAAACTCAACAAATTCCGCTACGGCGTAATCTCCCCTGGTAAGGAGTCGACGACCGAGTTCCGTGTTATTGTCAAAGGCGAGACCTCGACACTCGTGGAAGCTCGCCCCCTCACCGGCCGCACTCACCAGATTCGCGTACACCTGTCGCACTGCGGCCTGCCAATCATCGGCGATACCTCCTATGGAGGGCCCCAGGCATCCCGCATGATGCTTCACTGCCGTACCATGGCCTTCAACGGCCTTCACAACAAGCCAGTCTCGGCAACAGCACCCGTTGATACCCTTTTCCGCGATCTCTGTAGAGAACTGGGCATCGCTGCCGATCTTGACGTGTTCTAGAGACCCTTCACATGAATATGCGCGACGAAAGATTGTACAAGAAAATCAAGAATGCCGTCGGCAGGGCAATTGCTGACTACGGTCTGGTCAAGGATGGAGACCGGATTGCGGTAGCTGTTTCAGGAGGAAAGGATTCATATACCCTGCTGCATATTCTGGAGGAGTTACGGAAGCGGGCTCCCATCAGGTTCGAGCTATTCGCCATCACCATCGATTCCGGATATCCGGGGTATCGCAGTGATATCATTGCCCAGCACCTTCGCAACCACGGAATCCGGTACCACGTGGAAAGCACCGACCACTACCGGATCATTGCGGAAAAACGACGGCCCGGCTCTTCATATTGCTCGATCTGTGCCCGGCTGAAGAGAGGAACCCTCTACACTCTTGCCCAGCAATTCGGCTGCAACAAGCTGGCGCTGGGTCATCATCTCGACGATTTTATCGAGACGCTGCTTCTCAACCAGTTCTTTGTCGGCTCTCTCAAGGCCATGGCTCCTGGCATGCTCGCAGATAACGGGGTGACCACGGTTATCCGTCCACTGGTATACGTTGCCGAATCGGATATCATCCGTTTTTCCCGTGACCGCAATTTTCCGATTGTATGCTGCTGCTGTCCTGCCTGCGGACAAGCCGACCAGCAGCGCAAACGCATGAAAAACCTTCTCGCAGATCTGGAGAAGGGCATTCCTCATGTCAAACAGAGCCTCTTGCGGGCACTTGCCAACGTCCAACCACGCCATCTTTTGGACAAAAAACTTTACTCCGTACCTGACGGCTCCGTCGACTCCGTACCTCCGACACCCTGACAGCCCTTCTCATCCGGCTTTTCCGCCAGGCCGCCCATTCGTCGAGAACTGATATCGCCCCACCATACACGACAACCAGTACACTGAACGCAACCATCGGTTCCATCTTTCACCTCCAAAACCATGATGAATAAATCATAGCCGGTGAAGATGTCACAATATGTCACAAACTATTCTGAAACTTGGTGGGGAAATCTTATTTGGAGGGAACAGAGGGGGGCTGCACAGCCGGGAGGAAGAGAGATACCGTGGTTCCTTTCCCTTCCGTACTGTCGACAACAATGGCACCCGCATGACTTTTGACGATGCTGTAGACCATGGCCAGACCCAGTCCGCGACCGGGTGTGACTCCCTTGGTGGAGAAAAACGGTTCGAATATCCGTTCGCGTACATCGGCAGGAATACCGGAACCGCTATCGGAAATTTTCACGCAGACATGGGGGCCAATGGCAACTGTCGGATGATGCCGGCAGAAATCCGCATCCAGCATGACTCGTTCCGTACCGATACGTAACTCGCCACCGTCCGGCATGGCATCGATGGCATTACTGACGATGTGCTGCAGCACTTGCGCCAGTTGCATTGGATCCCCGAGTACCGGCGGGGTATCGCTGGAACGCTGATCAATCACTGTCACGTTTTTTCCGGGATGCGCTTTCAGTCCTGCCAACAGATCGTCAAAAAGAACCGACAGCTCGACGGGTATATTCAGGTGCTTGATCTGCCGGGCAAAAACCAAAAGCCTGCTCAGCAGTCCGGCAGCCCGTTCCGCTGCCTTCTCGATGACCGTCACCCCTTTTGCCAGGGGGTGATCACCAGACATGTCTCTCTTCAGGATGTTGGCATAGCCAAGAATCGGCGTTAAGAGGTTGTTCAGATCATGGGCGACAACCCCTGCGAGGGTCCCGATCGCTTCCAGTTTCCTGGCATGATAGAGTTGCTCCTCAAGACGCTTCAAGGCGGTAATGTCACGACCTGTCACCAGAATGGTCGATACCCTCCCGAGAACATCGAATTCGGGAATCAATCGCAGATCATAACTGACCTTGCCATGCGTACCCTCCTGCTCCCATTGGAATGCCTGCGCCACTCCCGAGGACAGGGTTTTCTGAAGTTCGTCATCCCATGCCACAGCCAATCCGTCAGGGAGAGCCATTTCGGACAGCCACTTGCCCATCACATCCGAAGCGCTCTGCCCATAGAAGCGCTCTGCAGCTGGATTGAGGTACAGGTGCCGAAGGTTCCGGTCAAAGCGGATCAACAGATCCGGTACGTTTTCGGCAAGCGAGCGGAAACGCTCTTCACTCTCCCGCAGTGAACGCTCCAGCGCTGCCAGCCGGCGTTTTCCCTCTTCTTCATCCAACAATCGGGACACAACCGCTGGCAACCGTTCAGGCAAGTCTGCATCGTCCGGTAGCACATCTCCGGCACCATCCTTCATCAATGTTACAGCACTGCCCGTGTCGACCTGACGCACCACAACTACATAAGGGGGGAGAAAGGTTATCGTTTCGAGTTCGGCGATGAGCTGCTCCGCCCCCATGTCATGAAGCGTACTTTCGAATATCATCAGATCCGGCCGCTTGTATCTGCAATATGCAAGGACAGCAGCGCCGCTGCCTGCCAGGTCAAACTCGAATCCCCTTTCCTCAAGACTCAACCTTATCCGCTCAACATTGGTCGAGTTGTGGAATGCCGCAAGGATTATCCGATTGTGGGAATGCGATTCAACTGCGTCCATGTACGTCTCCGAATCGCAATGACGATCTCTTTGCTAAGGCGACAGGGTCAAGCATACCGCCAAAAGCACGGCAGTCAATCCCTTGACAGCACTTCGACTGGCGAGGGTTTACAAGTCAGCAGAGGTGGGATAAGGTATTCGGATCGACCATAGGGGGTATCATGCACCAACGTTTTGTACAACCACTGCGAATAGCGATCCAATGGTGCTATCTGTTGTTCATGCTCTACTTGGGAATCAGATTCGCCCAGTTTGTCCATTACTTTCGTGCAGGAGGGACGGCATCCTTTGTCCCGAGGCCTGCAGCGATTGAGGGGTTCCTGCCAATTTCCGGACTCCTCGGGATGAAAGACTGGCTGACACACGGCGATATTAACCCCATCCACCCGGCAGCCGTGGTTATTTTCATGGCCATAATCGGCGTTTCGCTTCTTTTCAAACGCTCATTCTGTTCATGGATCTGCCCGGTAGGGACCATTTCAGAACTCCTCTGGAAGGCAGGGTTCAGAACTCTACGCAGGAACGTCCGCCTACCACACTGGCTCGATGTCCTGCTACGTGGCATCAAGTACCTGCTGCTCGCATTTTTCCTTGTTTCGATCCTCTGGCAGATGCCGAGCACAGCGGTTTCGACCTTCATCTATTCCGACTACCACAAGGTCGCTGATGTAAGACTCCTTGCCTTCTTTCAGTCCCCCTCGGCGGGTGCGGCTGCGTTCATTCTCATTCTCGCCTTGCTCTCCATCCCGGTCCGCAATGCCTTCTGTCGCTATCTCTGCCCCTATGGGGCACTTCTCGGGCTCATCTCCACACTCTCCCCCCTCAAAGTGACCCGCTCGCACCAGCAGTGCGTTTCGTGCGGTGCCTGCAGCCAGGTTTGCCCCGCATACCTTCCGGTCATGGCAAAAGAACGGATGCACTCTCCCGAGTGTATCGGCTGCTGGCGTTGCATAAGCCACTGTCGAGCCAGCGGAGCCCTGGAGATGAAACTGACGGGCGGGCGGCTTGCCATAAACGGCATCCTGTTCGCAATTTTCGTGGTCGCAGGTTTCTGGGGCGGAACTCTGGTGGGGAAACTCTCCGGCCATTGGCAGACATCCATCACGCTGGCCGATTACGCACGCCTGCTGGGGAAATAAAAAGGGCGCCGTCTGGCGCCCTTTGCAACATCTCATCCTGCTTGAAAATACGGAATCTTCTACATTTCCTCTTCTTCACCCAGAGCTATCTCGCGATAGACACGATCCTCTTCAAACCGCTTGGTCTGTGCCTGCTGCTTCTCGATATCCGACTTGCACTTGACGCAATAACGGGCAAAGGGAAGGACCTTGAGCCGTCCCAGCGGGATCTCCTCTTCGCATTCCTCGCAGATGCCATACTCACCATCCTGAATGCGCAACAGCGCTTCCTCGATGTTCGCAAGCTTTTCCCGCTCACGGTCTCCCAGCAGCAGATCAAGCTCCCGGTCCCGCTCACTGGATGCCTGGTCATAGATATCGCCACTCGGTTCACCGGTAGTGGTATTGGCCCCTGACTTCAAGGCCCTCTTTATTTCGCTGAGAGTATCCTCCTTCATCTTAAGGAGAACACTTTTCATTTCCGACTGCGCATCAACCATATACACGACACTCCAGAAAAAAAATTAACAACCCTCGCCCGCCAGGGCGTCGCAATGATACAGCAATTTCCCTTGTTGTCAAGGGAAAAGCCCCAGAGGCTAACTATTTGAATAAATTAAGAAATTATCTCTCCTATCAGATCATAGTCAGATGAATCCGTGATCTTGAGTCGCACTATTTCACCCACATTGGCCTGGCCGGCAGTGATATAGACCTGGCCGTCGATGTCCGGCGCCTGTTGCGCTGTTCTCCCCTTGAGCAGGAGTTCTGTCTCCTCGCTGTATCCTTCGACCATCACCTCAGTAACGGTGTCAATCAGTCGGCGATTCCGCTTGAACGAAACCCGTGCCTGGGCACGCATCAACTTCTTGTGGCGTTCACGCTTTACCCGCTCCGAGACTTGGTCCTTCATCTCTGCCGCAGGGGTCCCCTCTTCCCGGGAATAGCAGAAAACCCCCAGCCGGTCGAACTGGGTCTCTTCCACAAAATGCAGCAGCTTCTTGAAGTCATCTTCGGTCTCACCAGGAAATCCGACGATGAACGAAGTCCTCAGGGTAATGTCAGGGACGGCTGAGCGCAACTTTTCGATGAGCGCCCGGATATCCGCCTCGGAACTGCGACGGTTCATCCGCGAAAGGACCGGGTCGGCAATGTGCTGGAGCGGGAGATCCAGGTATTTACAGACCTTTTCCCCATCGCGAATGATGGCAATCAGCTCATCCGTTATGCCGTCCGGATAGGCATAGAGAAGCCGGATCCAACGCAGACCCGGCAGGCCATGGAGTTCTTCGATGAGCCGGACCAGGTTTTCACCATCCGCCAGGTCACTGCCATAACGGGTCACATCCTGGGCAACCAGGTTGAGCTCCTTGGCGCCGTTTTCGACCAGCCTGCGCGCCTCGTCCACGACCTGCCGCAATGGCCGGGAGCGGAACGATCCGCGCAACGACGGTATCACGCAATATGAACAGCAGTTGGAGCACCCCTCGGCAATTTTCAGGTAGGCGGTGTAGTAGGGTGAGGACTGCAGGCGGGGAAGGTCGATGTCGTACAGATAATTGGGGTCCCCGGTATAGAGGACCTGCCCCCCGGTTTCCTGCTTTTCTGCGATGATCTCGGCAATGCGCGGATAATCTCCGGTGCCGATGAAGACATCAACTTCGGGAAGCTCCTTGGCCAGTTCCTGCTGATAGCGCTGAGGGAGGCAGCCGGCAACCACCAGCAGCCGACAGCGACCGTCGTGCTTTCGATCGGCGAGATCAAGGATGGTATCGATGCTCTCCTGTTTTGCCTCTTTGATGAAGGAACAGGTGTTGACGATGATGATGTCCGCTTCATGCTCATCGGTGGTGATGGTGTAGCCCTTCTCGGCCAGGTAGCCGAGCATCACTTCCGCATCCACCAGGTTCTTCGGGCAGCCGAGGCTGACCATGCTGACCTTATCCTGAATCTTGTGCAAGCTCTCACCCATCCTATGATCTGAAATTGATATACTGCATCTCGATGCCCAGGTCCTTGCCCTTCAGCAGGCCGATGACCTCCTGCAGGTCATCGATATTCTTGCCGGTAACCCTGACCTGATCCTCCATGATCTGCGCCTGGACCTTGAGTTTGGTTTCCTTGATGGCAGCAATGATCTCTTTCCCCTTCTCCTTGGAGACGCCCTGCTGAATGGTGATGATCTGGCGGACCATGCCGCCGGAGGCATTTTCTGCCTTGCCATACTGGAGCGATTTGATGGAAATCCCTCGCTTGAGGAATTTCGACTGGAGGATGTCTATCACTGCCTTGAGCTTGAAGTCATCGTCGGCCAGCACCTTGATGGTATCCTTCTCCTGGGTGATCTCGCTCTTGGACCCTTTGAAATCGTACCGCTGTGCAATCTCCTTCACCGTCTGATTGACGGCGTTGTCCACTTCCTGCATGTCAACCTTTGACACGATATCGAATGATGGCATTCCAAGAACCTCCTGGTGTATTGAAACTCCGAAGCAAAGATCTCCCCGGGCGGTCAGGCACCTCTTAGAATTTCGCAGCAGCGGTTACGGCTTGATGACTTCCACGCCCTTGGGTATCTTGAAGCTGAATCTGTCCGCGGCAATCCCCTGGTTGGCCCGTACCTTGCCGTATTCGATGGCAGTGCGATTCCCCATCTGGTCGTAGACAACCGACGAGAGTATTGGGAACGGCACCTGGGCTGCTCCTGAATCGCGGTACTTTGCGACCGCCGCTGCCGCGATGGTCAGCTGAAGCTTTGCAAAAGCCTGCCCCCCCTTCTTCGGCGTCAGGTCCAGTAGATAGTTACCCCTGGCATCGCGGCCTGTACCGGAGAAGGAGATAGCAAAGTCGCGCGAAACGTTTCCCATTCCGGTCAGATAATTGAGTGCCACCCCTCCCTGCGCGAGCATGGTATTGACATCGCTCACCATAACCTGCTTGTTGTCGGGGAGGTAAAACCAGACCTGTTTGCCGTTGGACACAATCTGCTGACGGGGCTTGCGGTAATCGAACCGGAACATGGCTGGACCATTGGCAGGACGTTTCATGGCCAGTTCTCCACTCCCTTTTTCATCCCGCTTAAGCGCCGTCAGGGTCGTCTTCTGACTGAAATCCGCCTGCAGATCCTTGAGAAGACGATAGCCATCCTCAAGGGTTGCCACAACCGCCTTCAAATCGGCATCACCCGCAGCCCACGTGGTGCCGGATTGAAGCAGTAACATGACCAGAGCCAATGCCAGCATCGTAAATCGTTTCATAACAATCCTTTCCCGTTACACAAAAAAGGCGACACCGGATCATGTCGCCTTATCATGCGGAGCACTCCGGCTCCCTGCCATCAGCGACTGCCGGGAGGGCGAACCGCCTGGACATCCGCAGGGATATCAAACTTGAAGAGCCCACCGGACAAACCCATGTTCGCCTTGATGTTGCTGAACTCAAGGGTGGTGGAATTCCCCTGGTGATCGATCACGGTGGTCGAGAGAATGGGAAACGCCCATTCCGGCCTGGGGAGGTCGGCCCGCCGATTGTTCTTATAGGCGGGGTTGATTATGCGGCGGCCATTCTGCACAAAACGGCGCACAGATTCGAAGCGTACCACGACAAAAAGTTTCTCGATGGATTCCATGGCGCGTCTGGGGGTGAGTTCGAGGATGTAGTTACCATCCATGTCCCTCCCCTGCTGCGAAAAGAGTATCTCAAAATCCTTGGATATCCGGGACAGACCCTGAAGAAAATTGAAACCGGAATTCCGGGCAGGATCGGAGAGATCCGGATTGAAAAATGAACTCATGTCGCTGACGATTACCTGGCGGTTTTCCGGAAGATATGTCCAGAGCGTGGAACCATCGGAGACGATTTCATGGGTCGTGGGCCGGTAGTAATCAAAACGGAACATCAGTGGATCGCGCCGCTGATAATCGGCGTTTTTCAGATAGAACTGGCCATCGGCACGCAACTCGCGATTGTTTTTCGCCAGAATGGAACGTTGGAAGAAGTCTGCCGTCAGATCAACGAGGAAAATATCATTATCGGGAGAATCATATCTGTTCGCCGAGGAGAAGGACTGCTCGACAGTATTGATCACGTCTCTCAACCCGATGTTGACCGGTGCCGGCACCGTGGTGACGGCAAAAGATGGTATCACGGCTGCCGACAGCAGCGCCAAGGCCAGGAACAAGCTTCGAAACTGCAGCATGATAGCCCCCTTAGTAGCGGGAAATTGTGCCATAATTTCACTGACAGCGCAACCTGTTATTCGTCAGAAGAGCGTGGCGGGGTCAAGGATGAAGATAATCTCGCCGTCCCCGAGGATTGCCCCTCCGGAAATCCCGCGTAACCGGTTCAACGGCCTGCCTACCGGTTTCACATGTACCTCTTTTTGCCCCAACACCCGGTCAACAGCGACACCGATCCGTCGCCCCTTGATTTCGGCTACGATTACCGGCAACAGCTCCAGCCCGGTGGCGGACAAGGGAACCCCCAGCAGTCTGTTGAGACTAACGAGCGGGATTTCCTCGTCATCCAGGGAAAACGATACGCGGCGATCCTTCACCACTACCTGGTCGCGGGACAGTTCGAGAGTTCTCAGAACGCTGGTGACCGGCACCGCTACCTTCAGATGGCCGGCAACGATCTGGAGCACATTGATTATGGCGATGGTGAGCGGGAGGCGAAGACTGATCCTGCTTCCCCTGCCCAGCTCGGAATCGATCAGCAGATCGCCTCCGAGAGCCTGTATCGTGGCCCGTACGGCATCCATGCCCACTCCGCGCCCCGATACATCCGTAACCTCGCGGGCCGTTGAGAAACCGGGCAGCGTTGTCAGCAAATAGGCTTCTCGCGGAGTCATCCGCATCCCCTCTTCCGGGGAAATGAGCGATTTTCCTACTGCCACCGCGATCAACTGTTCTGGGTCCATGCCACGACCATCGTCTTCAACGGCAATGACCACCTGATCTTTTTCACGCCAGGCAGAAAGTCGGATTCTCCCCGTTTTCGACTTTCCGGCGACGAGGCGATCTTGTGGTGGCTCCAGGCCATGATCCACCGCATTCCTCAGGATATGGACCAGGGGATCGGCCAGCTCTTCCAAAATGCCCCGATCGAGCTCGATATCCCTGCCATCTATGGCGAGCGCAACCTCCTTGCCGTTTTTCTGGGCAAGTTCCCTGACCAGCCGAGGAAAGCGCTCCGCCAACAGCGAGAATGGCATGAGCCTCACCTTCATCACCATCTGGTGCAGTTCACGTAGCAGGCGAGCCAGATCATTCAGACCTTCGGCGATGCCCTGGCCGTGCAACTGCCGATGCGCATCAAGAAGCCGGTGCTTTGTGGTAAAAAGCTCACCAGTGGTATCGATCAGCCGATCAAGGATTTCGGTCCGCACCCGGACCGTCTGGATGGATTCCCGGCTCGAAGGCGGCAACGGAGCGGAATGCGGCAGATCAGTGCAAACAGTTTCGACCGGGGAGGGAATGTTCGATTGGTCGGTTACGGCCTCCTGCGGCAAAAAAGTGATCAATCGCTGGATCAGGGGAGAGGTATTGTGTGAAAATGGTCGCTCCCCGGCAACATCATCTAGGAGCGTCGCCAGGAGGTCGGCACCCTCCAGGAGGAGAGATGCCACATCTTCGGCAAAGGAGAACTCACCTTCCCGTACCCGGCAGAGCAGATCCTCCATCTTGTGGGCAAGTTCCGCAATGGGATCGTATCCCATGGACGCTGCCATTCCCTTGAGGGAGTGTGCGGCCCTGAAAAGGGCATTGATCTTTTCCTGATCACTGGGAACCTGTTCCAGACAGAGGATCAACTCATTCAGACGACCCACATGCTCCCGCGATTCCGCCAGGAACAGATCCCGGTACTGTGACATATCCATGTCAGGTAGCTTCTCTCCTGCGGCTGTCTCCCCTGTCGCCATTGGGGGAGTGGATAATCACCTGCAGCTCCGCATCCAGTTTTTCAACAAGGTCCAAGGCCGACAACAGCTGCACCTCTCCATCATTGAGGGTCAGGAGCTGCTTCACATGCTCCTCTTCTCCTTCACGCTCGGACAGCACCTCTGCTACGGGAATAATGCGCTCCACCTCGTCCACCCAGAGCGCAAGATCGGCAAAACGCCGGTCGAGCACCAGCACCTTCCCCCCCTCCCGACTGCTCTCAAACCCCAGGTAGACCCCCAGGTCGAGCAGCGACACCAGCCTGCCATGACAGTTCATTACCCCCTTGAAGGATGGGGGGGCCAGAGGAACCGGGTAGACGGCAGGGAGTTCAGTCACCTCGGCGACTTCCGCAAGATCGAAGGCACAGCGTCTCCCGGCCATACGAAACAGGACCAAACGGCCAGGCGCATCCGTCACGGGTTGGCACCCTGTGTGCCCGCCACCCGAAAACGCTCGACGCAACGCATCAACTCATCGGACATGCGTGCCAGGTCCTGTGCCGCCAGCGCCATCTCCTGCATGGCTGCGGACTGCTCTTCGGTCGCCGCTGAGACCTCTTCGGTGGAAGCGGCATTATCCTCGGCCACCTTTGCTATCTCATCCACCATCCGGACCATCTTTTCCGCCCCCTCCGTCTGCATGTGGGAAAGGTCGGCAATGCTGTTGGCCCTTCGTTCGGTTTCAATGACCGTGGTGAGAATCTCACGGAATGCAGAGGCCGTGATGTCGATATTCTTCTTCCCCTCGCCGATGGAGCGGGAGCTTTCCGTAATGGTTTCGTACACCCGCTGGCCATCTTCCTTGATCGCCCCGATCAGCTCAACGATCTCCGCCGCAGACGTACCGGTCCCATCGGCAAGTTTTCGAACCTCTTCGGCAACGACGGCGAATCCCTTGCCGTATTCACCGGCCCTGGCAGCCTCAATGGAAGCATTAAGCGCCAACAGGTTGGTCTGGCGGGCGATCTCGACAATGATGTCGGCAATCTTTCCGACCTGTTGGAGTTTCCTGTTCAGGTCAAGGAACAGACGCCCGGAAAGCTCGACCGAATCATAGAATCCCTTCATCCGATCCAGCGAATCATTGGCCAATTCTCCGCCGCGCTGTGCGGTCACACTGGTCTGGCGGGCTGCCTTGGCCGACTCTTTCGCCCGTTTCGCCACCAGTTCCACGGAAATGGCCATCTCGTGGATCACCTTCGACCCCCTGGTCACCATCTCCGCCTGGGTCTCGGCACCACGGGATATCTGTTCTACTGCCTGGGCAACCTCCTCGGTGGAGGCATTGATTTCCAGCGCCGACGACGAAAGGGTCCGGGCCGCCTCTGAGACCCTCCCCGAGGTTTCACGGATTTGCCGGACCAGGATACGGAGGTTCTCGGCCATTACATTGATAGATTCGGCAAGGCTGTGGGTTTCATCAGGGAAATGGGAACTGCCGAGGGCAACATCCCGTGTCAGGTCCCCGGCGCTGATCGCCTCGGTAGAGGAAGTCAGGATGGCGATATTCCGGCTTACCCGACGAGAAAAGAACCAACCGAGGATGAGGCCGATGGTAATTGCCAGCACATAGGTCAGGATCGTGGTAATCTCTGGGGCATAGCCGAGCAACCGTATCAGGTCGGGGACAAAGGCCACCACCGCCACTACCACGATACAGCCGAGTATGAATTTATATCCTATCGGGATTTGCATCTACTTCCCTCCTCCTCTCCAGTGCCCGGAAACAGGGCAACGTCAGGGCCACTCGGCTCGCCGCACTGTTCAGCAGAGTGCCCGGTATATCCTTTCCACGGGACAGACCGTCTGGAATTTCTTCCGCGAATCCCCTACCAATGTTTCTGATTTGCCCAGAACCAGGAATCCTCCGCCGGCAAGCGATGCGGCAAATCCCTCAAGTATCCGCTCCTGCCGGCTGCGTTCGAAATAGATCAAGACATTTCTGCAGAAAATAAGGTCGCATGCGGGGAAGTCCCCGCTGTTGAACAGGTCGCCACGGGAAAAGGTTACCATCCCCCGAATTTCGGGAGACAATTCATATTTACCATTTATCGGCTTGAAATAACGATTCAGGAGTCCCTGATCCACTTCGACAAGCCTCTCAGTTCCGTACACTCCCTTGCGGGCAGTATCAAGGATCTCCTGATTGATGTCCGAAGCAATGATCCTGACCAGATTGTGCTCAGAGTGGACGCCAAAATGTTCTTTCAACAGCAGGGCCACGGAATACGGTTCTTCACCGCTTGAGCACCCCACACTCCAGACGGTAAAACCCGCCTTACCCGTTTCAGCCGCCTGGGCGAAGAGAACAGGGAGAATCTCCTCCTGCAGCTTGCGAAACATGGAGGGGTTGCGAAAAAAATGACTCACATGGATGGTAAGAACCTTATGGAGGAGTGCCAGTTCACGCCCATCCCGCGCAAGCAGGCGGTAATACGCTGTGGCACTGTCACTATGGGTCGCGCGGATGCGGATGTTGATCCGCCGTTTGATACATTTGTCCTTGTAACCGTCCAGCAGGAAGCCTGTTCGCTCTGCAAGGAGCTGCCGGATAAGCTCCAGATCCTCAGCGGGGATATCCGGTATGACAGCATCCATGACTCGTCCGCTTCCCTCGCTGGACATCACTCACCCTTGGCTGAAAAAACGGCGATATTCCGACTCAAGTCTGCCCCGGGGAACATTCGGCATTGCGGTTATGGTCTGCAGGAAGGACGAGAGCACCCCCAGCTTGAGAGTGCGCCGGCAGGGACTTTCAGAAGTGGCTGAATCCCAGACCCGTGGGCTGGTAAGAAGAGCCATCCGGAGCCGTGACTTGTAGCCCGGCCTCTTCGGTCACCTCTCCGATCACGGCACAGCCGATTCCTCTTGCAGACAACAATTGCCGTGCCTGCGGCAGGTACTGCCGCGGCAGCGAAAAAAGGAGTTCGTAATCCTCTCCGCCGGCCAGGGCCAATTGTATCGGCTCAGACACCAGTCTGCCCGCCTCGGCCGAAAAATATTCGGAGAGCGGAAGACGGTCAAGAAAGACCTTTGCTCCCACTCCCGAACACTCCAGGATATGGCCGAGATCGGCAAGAAGCCCGTCGCTCACGTCGATCATGGCCGTGGGGAGCCCTGCTTCGGCAAGCATAAGTCCCTCATTGCAGCGGGGAGAGGGTTCCAGGTGGCGACTGACGGCAGGGGTTTCCCGTAAGCCGGCTCTCAGCTCGGCAAGACCCAGGGCAGAGTCGCCAAGAAATCCGGTCACGCATACCAGATCGCCGGGCCGGGCTCCCTGACGGTAGACCACCCGCTCCGGAAGCTGTTCTCCCACAAGGGTTATGCTGATGACCAGCCCGCTCCGGGAAGCGCACGTATCGCCGCCGACAAGGGAAACAGCATGACATGAAGCCATGTCCAGAAGACCGCCGATGAACGGGTCGAGAAACTCCAGCGACACCGACGGCGGGATTGCCAGCGACAGGAGAAAGTGGCGCGACCGCCCACCCATGGCCGCCATATCGGAGAGATTGACCGCCAGGGACTTGCGCCCCAACGCTTCCGGGCTGGTGAACGTCAGGTCAAAATGCACCCCCTCCAGCAGCATGTCGGAGGTCAGGAGCTGGACGGTCCCCGGGCTCGGCTTCACAGCCGCGGCATCATCGCCGATGCCGCGAATTATCCCGGTGCCGGCTGCAACCCTGCCGGCGATACGGTCAATGAGCCCGAATTCACCGAGTGAACGAAGGTTCAAGCCGTGGCCCTCGGGGCCTTGGCAGTCACTCTGCGGGCGCCGCTCTTGGCGGGCGCCGATGCCTTTGAAGCCCCCTGGGGCGGCGGCGGATAAATTTCGAGGGCGACCTTGAGAACATCGTCGATCTGCTTTGCCGTGACGATCTCGACCTTCTTGAGGATATTCTTGGGAACATCCTCAAGGTCCTTCTTGTTCTGCTCGGGGATGATGATGGTCGTAATGCCGGCCCTGACAGCAGCGAGGATTTTTTCCTTGAGCCCGCCAATGGGGAGAACCTTGCCCCGCAGGGTAATCTCGCCGGTCATTGCCACATCCTTGCGCACGGGGATCTTGGTGAGAGCCGAGACCAGTGCCGTGGCCATGGTAATGCCGGCCGAGGGGCCGTCCTTCGGGATTGCCCCTGCCGGGACATGCACATGGATCTCCACGTTATGAAAGAAATCCTCCGAAAGATTCAGTTCTTTTTCCTTGGCTCGAATCCAGGAAAGGGCTGCCTGAACTGATTCCTTCATCACGTCACCCAACTGGCCGGTAAGCGTGAGCCCGCCTTTGCCGGCCATGATGGTCGCCTCGACAAGGAGGACCTCCCCGCCAACCGGTGTCCAGGCCAGACCGGTAACAAGCCCGACCTCATTCTTTTCCATCTCTTCCTCGCGGAGGAATTTTGCCGGCCCCAGATACTTGGCAACGGTAGAGGCATTCACCGCGAAGTGTCGCTTCTCTCCTTCGGCAACCTTGCGTGCAACCTTCCTGCAGATGGTGCCGATCTCCCTCTCCAGATTGCGCAGACCGGCCTCGCGGGTGTATTTGGCGATGACCGTCTTGATCGCCTCGTCGGTGATGGCGAGGTACTTGGCAGAGATGCCGTTCTCCTTGGTCTGCCGGGGCACCAGATACCGTTTGGCAATCTGCAGCTTCTCTTCCTCGGTGTAACCGGCAAGGGAGATCACCTCCATCCGGTCACGGAGCGGTCCCGGCACAGTGTCGATCTGGTTGGCCGTGGCAATGAACATGACATTGGACAGGTTAAACGGCAGGTTGATGTAATGATCGGAGAACATGAAGTTCTGTTCCGGGTCGAGAACCTCCAGCAGGGCCGAAGACGGATCGCCGCGGAAATCCGAGCCGAGCTTGTCCAGCTCGTCCAGCATGAAAACAGGGTTGTTGGACCCTGCCTGTTTCAGCCCTTGCAGGATCCGCCCCGGCAGGGCACCCACGTAAGTGCGACGGTGGCCACGGATTTCGGCCTCGTCACGAACGCCGCCCAGGGAAATCCGGACAAACTTCCTCCCCATGGAGCGGGCAATGGATTTGCCCAGAGACGTTTTGCCCACGCCGGGAGGGCCGACGAAACAGAGAATCGGGCCCTTCATCTTTTTCTTCAGTTTCCTGACCGCCAGGAACTCCAGGATGCGTTCCTTGATCTTGTCGAGATAATAGTGATCCTCATCGAGAATCTTTTTCGCCTTCTTGATATCGAGCGCATCGCGAGTCGATTTCCCCCAGGGGAGTTCGACCATCCAGTCGAGAAACGTCCTCAACATGCCCGATTCAGCGGCATCGGGATGCATCTGCTCCAGGCGCCCCAACTGTTTGAGTGCCTCTTTTTCAACCGGTGGCGGCATCTTGGCGTTTTCGATCGCCTTGCGCAACTCGGCAATCTCCTCGGCGCGGGCATCGGTCTCCCCCAACTCCTGCTGGATGGCCCGGAGTTGCTCACGGAGATAATATTCCCGCTGGCTTTTGCCCATCTCCTCTTTGGCAGCTGATTGTATCCGCGCCTGCATGTCGAGCAGTTCGTACTCCTTGTTCAGGAGTTCGTTCACCTTTTTGAGCCGCTCCATCGGGTCGAAAATCTCCAGGAGCTTCTGTGCCTCCTCGACCTTGAGCCCGATGTTGCTGGCAACCAAGTCAGCAAGGCTGCCGGGCTCCTGCATATTTTCAACAATGACCATGACCTCGGGAGAGATGACCTTGCCCAGGGAAACAATCTTGCTGAGCTGCTCCTTGATTGTCCGGATGAGCGCCTCGGTTTCCAGCGAATCGTCCAGCGCAGCCGGCTCGGTGATCCGTTCGATCCGGACGGAATAATAGGGACGCGACGCCAGATATTCGTTGATCCTTCCCTTGGTCAGCCCCTGTACCAGGATCTTCACCCGGCCATCGGGAAGCTTGAGCATCCGCATGATCATTGCCACTGTCCCGACCTCGTAAATGGCTTCGGGCTCGGGATCCTCGTCACTCACATCCTTCTGGGTCGCGAGGAATATCAGACGATCACCGGAAAGCGCATGATCGACAGCGGCAATAGAAATCTCACGCCCCACAAAAAGCGGCAGGATCATGTAGGGATAGACCACCACATCCCGCACCGGAAGCAGCGGCAGAACGTCAGGAATCTTGAGCTCTTCAGCATCCTGCTGCTTGGTAGTTTCCATAAATCACTATCTCCTTGAAGGATTCACTCTCAGTCAATAACTATGTCGCGGATTACCATCTGCCGGTCATGCAGTCTCTTGAACCGTACCGACAGTACCCCCCGGTCATACGAAGCCTGAACGCTCTGGATATCCACGCTCGGCGGAATCTCTATCATCCGCGAAAAGTGCCCGAAATGCCGCTCCACCCGGATGAAGCGGTGCCCCTTGCGGGTATGGTCCCGCCGCTTCACTCCTTCAAAAATCAGGGTAGTACAGCAGATGGAGAGCCTCAGGTCACGACGTTCGAACCCCGGCAATTCAAACTCTACAATATAGTCGTCCGCTGTCTCATAGATATCGACCAGCGGCACGTACTCCTGTTCCTGCTTGCCCGCACCCCGCTCCAGGCTGGAGAGGTAGTTGAAAATGACATCAACCTGCTGCCGGAACAAGGTCAGCCAGTCCAGAGGATCCTTGGGTATGACAGGCATCAATCCCCCTCCAGAGGAATAAACGACAATCTCCTGGAATCACTGCCACGAGGCAGACTTTCATGATTTAACCATCTTTGCCTCGAAAGTCAAGGCAACGCGGAGGAGGGGCTGGCTAAAGCGGCTATTGCCGGGGATGGACGCCCTCCAACTTTGATATGGATTGAATTTGCGGCATGCGCCATGTATAATGCGCGCTTCTTCAGCATTCCAGCGGATAGTGACACAGTGAGGAGAGCCATGAATCAACGCCTTTTGCTTATCCTTCTCTGCCTGACGGCCACCCTCACGTGCGGATTCGACTGGGGCTTCGCCGGCAAGGACAAGTGCGGAGATGCCCGCGAGATCCTGGAAGGCATCCCCTCCAGATCCGATGCAGCAGAAAGGTCCCGAATAGAAACACGGGCAGCGGAACTTTGCCCCGAAGGCCCTGCCGGACATTTCGTCAAGGGGCGAAGGCTTGCGGAAAGCGGAAAGCTGGAAAGCGCCATCGCCGAATACCGCGAGGCAGAGCGACTTGATCCCGGCTTCACCCAGGCGAGCGGCAACCTCGGACTGCTCTATCTGGAGAAAGGGATGACCGACGAAGCGGCCGTGGAACTTACCAAGGCTGTCAAATCCTCGTCGGCAGCACCCTACCACCGTGGCCTCGGCCGCATCTTTGCCCAGCGGAAGATCTACTCACTCGCCCAGTATCACTTCAACGAAGCCCTGAAATCAGCTCCGGACGACCCCCAACTCCATGCCGACCTCGCAGATACCCAGATCCAGGGAAACGACCTCGATCGTGCCGAATCCGAATACAATCAAGCCCTCTCCATCAACCCGGCATTTGAGCCGGCTCGCCTTGGCTTGGCCAAGGTCTACCTGGCCCGCAAGCAGACCGACAAGGCACTCGACGAGCTGAAAAAGGCCCAGAACGCACATCCCCAGAGCAAAGAAGTCCACCGGCGCCTCGGAGAACTGTACGAACAGCTTGGAGACAAGAAATCCGCCGACTATGAATTCCTGCTCGCCGGTGTTGCCCAGAATCCCCAAGCCGACCAGCCCCAGGAATATCTGAAAAACGGCGATGCGTTTCTTGCCGAAAAGAACTACGACAAGGCAGTGGCCGAATACCGGAAAGCTATTAAGATAAAACCCGCCTGGGCAGAAGCAAAGCAGAAACTCGGGGATGCCCTTGCCGCCAGCGACAAGCTCGATGAAGCCATTGCCGCCTACCAGGAAGCATCACGCCTCAAGGCCGACGATGAGGGGCTGCACTACAAGCTGGGAATTCTCTACGAAAAGAAAGGGCTTCTCGACGAAGCAGTCGTAGAATACCGGCAGTCGTTAAAATTCGCTGGAGAAAAAGGGGATACCCGCCAGCGCCTTGGAGATATCTACGCCTCGCGCGGCAGCACCCCCCAGGCAATAGAACAGTACCGAGAACTCCTCAAGCTGCGAAACGAGGATGTCCAGCTGCACCTGAAACTCGCCAGGCTCTATGGCAATGCCAAGGACCCCAAAGATGCGATCGCCGAATATCAGGAAATCATCAAAATCAAGCCCGACTCGCTCGATGCCCACCACGAACTAGCGCTTCTCTATCGCAAGCACGGCATGGGAGACGAGGCTGAACGCGAATTCAAAGAGATACTCCGGCTGAAGAAAGACGATGTCGAGGCTCGCAACGCCCTCACCACCATCTACGTTAAGAACAAGAACTACGACGACTTGATCACGCTGCTCAAGGAAAACGTAGAACTCAACCCCAAGGACGCCAACAGTCACTACAAACTCGGTTTGGTCTACGAATTCAAAAAGAACTACGAAGACGCCCTGGCCTCATACAAGGAAGCGGTCGCTCTTAAGGATGATCATGCAAAAGCCTTGAACGCCCTCGGCCGTGTCTATATGAAAACCGGTCACATTAACGAGGCAAAAGAGGCTCTGGAGTCCGCAAAGAGGGCCGACCCGACCCTCGAAGAGCCAACTGTCCTGTTGAGCAACATTCGTGACGAACTCTCCCCCGACACTAAGAAGTACAAGAAGAAAAAAGGGAAAGCAAAAAAGGGGAAAATTTCAAAAAAGGTGTCGAAAACAAAAAAGAAAAAGAAGACGACAACCAAGAGCAAATCCCGCTAACGACAAACTGGTCGGAGAGCTGACAGCAGCCTCGCCGCCTGCACGCTGCCGGAAAAGGAAACGGCCGGGATAATCCTCCCGGCCGTTTCCTTTTTTTCGCCCTGTGATTTTTTATTGTACCTGTTACCCCGCGTCGTCCTCATTCATCGCGATGATCTTGACCCGAGTAGTCCCCTTTCCCAGGAATCCGAGCTTGCGTGCAGCTGCCCGGGAAAGATCGATGAACGGCTTCTTGCGTGGCTTGCAACGGTCATTCACTGTCACCACCACTTCCCGACCACTGTTAAGGCAGATAACCTTGACCTTGGTGCCAAAGGGAAGCGAGGAATGTGCCGCTGTCATTTTTCCGGGGTTATACCGTGCCCCCGAGGTTGTCCGTCTACCCTTGTAGCGTTTGGCGTAATACGAGGCAAACCCCTCGTCTCCATCCGCCGCTGGTTGTGCCTGTTCGGCACTCTGCGCTTGACCACTCTTCTCGGTAACGGTTTCGGCCTGCACAGGAAGTGTGTGGAGCGGCAGAAACAGCTGTGTGACGACAAGTATCGCCAACAGGCTGCCCCGCAGATTCACTGGCGCCATGCGCACCTCCTTTTTGGGCGAGGCAACCTTATAGCACACCCTCATCCCGAGGGTCAAGGCAAAATCCCGTATTTTTAGCGTATCATATTGTAATACAACGATTTTTATGGGGCAGGCACTACCAGGGTCTTGCAGTGGGTTCGTCTACTTCCGGCTGGGAAAGGTGTTGCATCCCGATGCCTCCAGCTCACGGACGGCCTGTTCGAGCTGCGCTGAAACCTGCTTGAGTTCGGTGGTGTCGTGGATGGTGATGACCGTTCCGGAAAGCTCCTGCATCTTTTCATCCTGAAAGGGATAGGGGTTGAGGACGTACCAGCGGTCGGACGGCTCGTGATAGAGTTCCATGCTCTGGAGATAGATCATACCGGTGATCAGGTCATACTGATGGAGCAGCTCGACCCAGTCGGCGCCGAGGATCTCGCTGTAGGGGAGCCTGACGAAATCCTGGAACGCCCGGTTGCACCGCTTGATCTTTCCTTCGCTATCCGCCAGGATGACCATGTCTCCCACATGGTCCATGGTCATTTCCCACTCTTTCTTGACGGTCTCCACCTGGTTGAAGAGCAGGGTCAACTCGTGGTGCTTCTTGATCAGTTCCTTCTGGCTGTCCAAAAGCTCCTTTTCCAGCTGTCGCTGTTCGGTGACATCCCTGGAAACCGCGATGAGGTAGGCCTCGCCGTTGAATTCGATCACCTCTGCCGACCAGAGCATGGTGCGTGTCTCCCCCGACCTGATGCGGAACCTGGTTTCGAGATTGCGGACCTTGCCGTACTCGTCGAGCAGCTTGAGCATCCTGACCCTGTCGCGAGGGTCGAACCAGATCCCCAGTTCAATGGAGGTCTTGCCGATGACATCCTCGCGCCGGTAACCGGTAATGCCCAGAAACGCGTCGTTCACCTCTATGTAGCGCCCATCGGCAACCCGCGTCATCACCACCCAGTCCGGGCTCGAATGGAATGCCTTGGAATACTTCTCCTCCATGAGACGGAGCGCATCCTCGGAACTGCGTCGCTCGGTGATATCCTGCACCGTGCCGACCATCCAGACAGGCCTGCCGTCTTCGGCAAAGGTGACCTCTCCCTGCTGGTGCACGATCCGTTCGCCCCCCGACGGGATGATCAGGCGATGTTCGAAGCTGTACGCCTGGCGGTCATAGAGAGCCTGGTTGATCTTGAGGTTGACCAGGCTCCGGTCGTCGGGGTGGACAATGCGGAGAAAAGCCTCGTAGGAGGCGGGAAACGCCTGCGGATAGAGCCCGAAAATCCGGTAGATCTCATCGGACCAGGTCATCTCGTTAGTAAGGATATTCCACTCCCAGTTCCCCACATGGGCGATCATCTGCGCCTTGGCCAGACCCTCGGCACTCTTGCGCAAAGCCTCTTCGGTCCTGTTTCTCTGCAGGGCATAGCGCAAGGAGCGTTCCAGGAGCGCTGCGTTCAGCTCTCCCTTGAGCAGGAAATCCACCGCACCCGACTGCATCGCCTCCAGGTCGATCTCCCGGTTGTTGATCCCGGTCAGAACGATGATCGGGGCCTGGCATCCCGCGCCCTTTGCCTCCTTGATCAGCTCGATCCCGTTCCGTCCGCGAAGGTTGTAATCGAGGAGGTAGATATCGTGGCTTTTGCGGAGCATGGTTTCACGCCCCACCTCGAATCCCGACACCCACTCGAGCTCGAATGACCCCCACCTGCTGGCAGCAAGGAATTCACGAGTTATGACGTAATCGTCCTCATCGTCGTCGATCAACAGCACTTTGATTACGCGCTCTTCCATGTGCTCCTTTGCGACAGCCCGGTTCGTATCAGTCGGCAAATATCCCGCGGGAACTCCGGGGGATGACCCCGGCAGCGGCAGCCCTTTCCAGGAGGACCTCCACGGCCCGCACTCCCTCTTCCCCCAGGTCCAGCGAGAACTCGTTGACATAGAGGTTGATGTGGGCAGCACAGACCTCGTCGGAAAGCTCCTGGGCATGATGACGGATGTAATCGAGGCTGGCCGCAGGGTTGGCCCTGGCATGGGCCACGCTGGCAGCAAGCCCCCGATCCAGGGCAGCAATGGCCTCTCTTCCCAGCGAACGCCTGGCAACGATCCCGCCAAGGGGGATGGGAGCGCCGGTGGTCTCTTCCCACCACTCCCCCAGGTCCAAAAGCTTCACCAATCCCAGCCCTTCAAAGGTAAACCGCGACTCATGGATGATCACGCCGGCAGCCACCTCGCCCCGGCTCACGCTCTCCATGATCCGGTGGAACGGCATAAACACGAGCCGGGACAATCCGGGATCAAACAGCCTGAGCAGAAGGCATGCCGTGGTGAACTCCCCCGGCACGGCAATCGGCTTGTTGCGCAGCTCCGCGAGAGAAACCCGGTTCGCGGCCACGAGGAGCGGACCGCACCCCCTGCCGAGCGCGCCTCCAGCACGGAGGAGGCAATAGGCATCGCGCACATGCCCGAACAGGTGATAGGAGACCTTGCTCATATCCAGCTCGCCCGCCAGCACCAGCCGGTTCAGGGTTTCCACGTCCTCCAGCCGCTCCTGCAGCAGAAAGGGAGTCTGAATCAGTCCATGCACCAGGGCGTGGAAGATATGGGTATCATTAGGACAGGGCGAATAGCCCAGGGTAAGGGTTGTGGCGTGCTGGTGGCAGCCCATGATCAATAATGCTCCAGATACCTGAGAATGAAGCGCTGTGCCTGCTCCATGGCAAGGGACAGATCCCATCGCGAAAGATCGCGGTCCTCGACCAAATTGCTGATGCCACGGAGTTCCAGACAGTCGATACCATACTGAAGGGCGACCTGAGCGGCAGCAGCGCCCTCCATGTTTTCGCAGAGACCGCTGAAACGGGCATAGAGCTCGCGCCCACGCTGGGAAGTCCCACTACAGGTGGAGACGGTCACGAAGCGCCCCCGACGCAAGGGGAGATCCAGGGCCGAGGCAAGCTGCATCGCCCGCTCGGTCGGGGCAAAGGTGAGCGGAAATTCGTTGAAATATCGGGTCTCTTTGCGCTCCAGGGAGGGGATACCGATATATTCCAGCGATTCCCACCCCGAGGGTGTCGCAACCCCCTCGTCGCCCAAGACCTCGCTGCTGGCCAGCGCCAGCTCCCCGACTTCGAGCCCACTTTCCGGATAGGCGCCGGCACAGCCGGTATTGATGATCAGCCGGGGACTGCACTGCAAAATGAGGGAGGTCAATCCCATGGCCGTATTGATCTTGCCAATGCCGGTAGCTGCAACCAGGACATCCCGGCCCCGGATCTTTCCGCTGAAGAGCTCGGGAAAACCCGCTCCCTGTTCGCTCTTACCCTGCAGTGAGCGAACCAGAAGCGCAAGCTCCTGAGCCACCGACGCAATCACCAGGATCGGCTGCATACGCTGCTCTCCCACCCCCAAAATGCCGGGATAATACCACAGCACCCGGATTGCATCAACTCCGTTCTGGCAGAGGCGGCTTATTGGCCGGATGCCGGCGCAGCAGCCCGCCCTGCCCCTCTTTTCCCTTGCATACGACCCCTAAATTCATTATTATTCGGCAGTTTCTCCATCATGCAAAGGGTTTTCCCATGGATAAATGGATAACGCCGGTCAACAGCAGCCTGGCGCTTTTCATCATAATGGCCCTGGCCATGATTACCGCCGACCTGTTCTCCTCCCGGCTCGCCAAGACCTTTCCCGTTTCCTCAACGGCACGTACGTCTTCGGCCGTGGCTACTACAAATGTGGAGGGGCTCGCCTCCTTTGCACCGATCCTGGAACTGGGGCTGTTCGGCCCCGCCACCAGGGGAAAACTGACCCCCATCGTTGCCGCGCAGCAGCAGGGGACAACCTCCACGGTCAACCAGGGAGACCTGCTCCTGCTCGGTACGGCTGTCGGCTCGTTCCGGGAGACGTTTGCCCTGATCCAGAAAACGAGCACCAAGGAAGAGCGCGTCTTCCGCCTGGGAGACACGGTATTCACCGGCGGCCGGTTGGTGGCGGTCCACAAGGATTTTGCCGACATCGTGGTCGCCGGACGGCCGATCAGGATATTCTCTCCTACAGCCCCCATGGGCGCAGCCGGCGCTTCGCCGCCATCCACGATTCCCCCATCTCAGACCGGCCTGGCAACCCAGGTCTCCTCCGGGAGTTACATCATCGACCAGCGCGCCCTCAACGCCGCACTCGACAATATCGGCCAGGCCATGACCGACGCCCGCCTGCTCCCCAGCTCCAAAGAGGGGAAGGTTGAAGGATTCAAGGTCTCGGAGGTCCGCCCTTCCGGCATCTTCGCCATGATCGGGATCAAGAACGGCGACGTTCTGCTCCGACTCAACGACTTTGCCATCGACTCCCCGGAAAAGGCCATCCAGTCGCTGGCATCCCTGAAGGGACAGACCAGGATCAAGCTCGACCTGATCCGCGATGGCCAGCCGGCAACATTCAGTTATGACATACGCTAGCGCGAGGCTGACAGACATGGCTGTCCGAGGAGATGCCCACGAACGGCAAACCGGGGATCGCTTAACGACGGCATCTAAAGGGTTGTCGAAAACCTCAGGTTGTTCAAAAACGGTCAGGTCGTCGCATCCGCAGAAAGCCCCGCGGAGGCTTGAGCCACGCTACGCCGCACAAGGCGGCTTTTCGAGGACGGCGGCGAGATGGCTGGTTTTCAACAACCTGCTAGCCGATAGAGGAGGACTCTCTTGAAGATACGCATAGCCCGGATCATCATCGCCATTACCCTCCTCTGCCTGCCGGTCCAGGCACTGGCCAAGGGGGTGGTACTCAACTTCAACGACGTGGATATCGCCACCATGGTGAAGTTCATCAGCGACCTCACCGGGCGCAACTTCATCATGGACGAACGGGTGAAGGGGAAGATATCGGTCTATTCTCCGACCAAACTCTCCACCGAAGACGCCTTCAACGTCTTCACGTCGGTTCTGGAGCTGAAAGGCTTCACGATTGTCCCCTCCGGAAAGGTTTACAAAGTCGTTCCCACGTCAGTCGCCAAGCAGAGCGGCACCAGGATCTTCGAAGAGGGTGACCGCCTGCCGGTGAACGATTCCTACGTTGCCAGGGTCATCTCCCTGCAACATATCTCCGCCAGCGAGGCAATGGCGTTTCTGCAACCGATGGTCTCCAAGGATGGCAGCATTGCCGTCTTCGGCCCCGGCAACCTCCTCCTTGTGGTCGATGCGGCACTCAATATCCAGAAGCTCCTCGATATCGTGCAGGCGATCGATACCGAGCAACGCCGCGAAGGGCTCGAACTGGTCTTCCTGAAAAACGCCTCGGCAGAGAGCGTTGCCAACGTGGTCCGCGAATGGCTCGGGAGCAAGGACAAAGGGACAAAACCCGGCGGGATGCAAGCCACGTCCGGCAGTACCACGGTCGTTGCCGACACCCGGCTGAACGCCCTGATGGTGTTCGGCTCCGATGCCATGAAAGAAGACGTGAAGCGGCTGGTGGCACTCGTCGACGTGGCCCCCCCCAGTACCAGCAGCAAGGTGAATGTCTACTACCTGGAGAATGCCGATGCCACCGAGGTCGCCAAGCTGCTGGAGGGTGTGGTGAAAGGCTCCACTGCCACACCGGCCGCAGGTCAGGCACAGACTGCCGCCGCAACGCAGCAGTCCCCCTTTGAAGGGGGGAAGATCTCCATCACCGCGGACAAGTCGACCAATGCCCTAGTCATCATGGCTTCACCCACGGACTACCAGAACCTGCTCCAGGTCATCCAGAAGATCGACCGACGGCGGCGCCAGGTCTTTGTCCAGGCGATCATCGCCGAAGTCTCTCTGGACAAGCTGCATGAACTCGGGCTCCAGTGGGGGATGCTCGGTGCCGCGTCGGACGGGAAATACGCCACCGTTGTCGGCCAATACGACCCGCAGGGGGCCATCTCGACCATCCTTTCCACCCTGACGACCTCGGGAACCAGCAACCTCATCACCATCCCGAGCCTGGGGACTCCAGCGAACTTTGCCGCGGTGCTCAAGGCCCTGGACACGAACGGCGCCGTCAACGTCCTCTCCACCCCCAACATCCTGACCTCGGACAACAAGGAAGCTGAGATCTTCGTCGGCGAGAACGTGCCGTTCGTAACCGCCACCAACCTCTCCTCCACCGGACTCTCCCAGCAGTCGGTGGAACGGAAGGACACCGGCATCACCCTCAAGCTGACCCCTCAGATCAGCGAAGGGGAATATGTCAAGCTCGACATCTACCAGGAGATCTCCGCGGTCAAGGACAGCAAGGGGCAGGCCACCGACCTGGTAACGACCAAGCGTTCCGCCAAGACCTCGGTGGTGGTGAAAGACAAGGATACCGTGGCGATCGGCGGCCTGATCCAGGACCAGGACCAGGAAACCATCAACAAGGTCCCGCTTCTGGGTGACATCCCGTTTCTGGGCTGGCTGTTCAAATACAAGAAGGTCTCGCGCACCAAGACCAACCTGATGATCCTCCTCACCCCCCGGATCGTCCGGGACGCCGCCGATCTGGCCGACATCTCCCAGCAACAGAAGGAGCGTTTCGGCCAGGCCACCGAACGGACCGAACCGGTGAATATCCGGAATGAGCTGAACCGCACGCCATGACCGTAACTCTCGACCCAGCAGCATTGGCAGCCCGACTGGATCTGCCGTTCCAGGAAGAGATCGACGATTCCCAGGTGGATACGGTGCTTTTGCACAAGCTGCCACTCGCATTCGCCCGCAACCGTCAGGTCCTCCCCCTGCACCTTGTTGATGGCAGGTTGCTGGTTGCCATGGGCGACCCCACCGACCTCCTGGCACTGGACGAACTGCGCGGGCTCTATGGCTCACCGCCCCAGGGGGTGGTAGTGCCGCGCCCGCAGGTGCTCGACGCCATCAACCGTCACTATTCCCGCCTGGCCGGATCGGCCCAGGACGTGGTGGAGGAACTGGAAGGAGAAGATCTCTCCACCATCGCCACCGAGCTTTCCCGGCCCCGCGACCTGATGGAGCTGGCCGACGAGGCGCCGGTGATCCGCCTGCTCAACTCCATCCTCTTCCAGGCGGTCAAGGAGCGGGCCAGCGATATCCACATCGAACCGTTCGAGCAGGAGCTGGAGGTACGCTTCCGGATCGACGGCATCCTCTACCGGATGCTGACCCCCCCCAAGGTGGTGCAGGATGCCCTGACCTCCCGGGTCAAGATCATGGCCGGGCTGAACATCGCGGAAAAGCGGCTCCCCCAGGACGGCCGTCTCCGGGTCATCGTGGCCGGTCGCGACGTGGACATCCGCGTCTCCATCATCCCGACCTTTTTCGGCGAGCGGGTCGTCCTGCGACTTCTGGACAAGCAGAAGGGGGTCATCTCGCTGGCCAACATCGGGCTGGCACCCGGCCAGGTCGCGCTCATGGAGCGGCTTCTGTCGCGCTCCAACGGCATCATCCTCGTCACCGGCCCGACAGGCAGCGGCAAGACCACCACTCTCTATGCGGCACTCTCCCGGCTCAACTCGCCGGAGAAAAACATCATCACCATCGAAGACCCGATCGAATACCAGTTGAAGGGGGTGGGGCAGATCCAGGTCAACGCCAGGATCGACCTGACCTTTGCCAACGGTCTGCGCTCCATCCTCCGCCAGGACCCGGACATCATCATGGTGGGGGAGATCCGCGACGCGGAGACCGCCGAGATCGCCATGCAGGCGAGCCTCACCGGCCACCTGGTACTGTCGACCCTCCACACCAACGACGCAGCCAGTGCGGTAACGCGGCTCATCGACATGGGGATCGAGCCGTTCATGGTCGCCTCCACCCTTTCGGCGGTCATTGCCCAGCGTCTGGTCCGGGTCATCTGCCCACACTGTCGCGAAGAATATGCGCCCGACCGGGAGTATCCCGGCATCACCCTCCCGCCGACCCTCTACCGCGGGCGTGGCTGCGACAAGTGCTTCAACCTCGGCTCCATCGGCCGGATCGGCATCTACGAGATGCTCCTGATCGACAGCGAGATCTGCAGCATGATCATGCAGCGCAAACCCGCCGGACTGATCAAGGAGTACGCCATCTCCCGCAGCATGCAGACCCTGCGCGACGACGGCCTTGCCAAGGTCGCTGCGGGGATCACCACCATCGAGGAAGTGCTCAGGGTGACCCAGGACGATTATGCCGACCTTCCGCTATAGCGCATACAAGGCCGCCGGAGCGGAGGTCAGCGGCACCATCGAAGCCGAAAGCCTGCGCGACGCGCAGATGCGCCTGAAAAAGGAGGGGCTCTTTGCCAAGGATATCTCGCCCCTTGGAACCGGGACGGGAGAGGTTCGCGGCTGGCGGCTGCGCCGCGGCGTATCCCTGCCGGAACAGGCCCTGGCAACCCGCAGGCTTGCCACCCTGCTCGGCTCGTCTGTGCCGGTCTTCGAGGCGGTCAGCGCCTTGCAGGAGCAGGAGCGTCCCGGTGAATTGAAAAACATCCTCGGCAGGGTCAGGGAGCGGCTCCGGGAAGGGATACCCCTGGCAAGGGCCTTTGCTGCCGAGCCCCATGTCTTCAACGACAGTTACGTGGCAATGGTTGCTGCCGGGGAAGCAAGCGGCGCCCTGGAATCGGTCCTGGAAAGGCTCGCCGAATTCCTGGAAGATCAGGCGGCCATCCGGAGCAAGGTTTCCACAGCCCTGGCCTATCCGATCCTGATGATGGTGGTGGGTGGCGGGGTCATGCTGTTCCTGCTCGCCTTCGTCATCCCCAAGATCGTGGTCGTTTTCGAGCAGAACCGGGCGGCGCTCCCCCTGATCACCGTCGCCCTCATGGCAGTCAGCCACTTTTTCCAGCAGTGGTGGTGGCTGGTGGTCATTGTCGCCTGCGGCCTGGCACTGCTCTATGACCGGCTCCGCCACCGCCCCGATGTCCAAGAGTGGCGCGACCGCATGGTGCTCAGGCTCCCCCTGGCCGGGCCGCTGGTTCAGAAACTGGCCCTGGCACGCCTGGGCAGGGCGCTGGGACTGCTGCTCGTCAGCGGGGTCCCGATGATACGGGCACTGGAGATCGCCGCCGAGGTCGTGGCCAACCGCACCTACCGCAGCGTGCTCAACCAGGTCAAGGCCGAGATCATCGAGGGGGGCCGGCTCTCCGCCAGTCTCGGCAGGAGCCCCCTCTTCCCGCCGCTCCTGATCCATATGATCGCCGTCGGCGAACGGGGGGGCGAACTGGAGCAGATGCTGATCAGGGCCGGCGCCGCCTTTGAGAAGGAGTTCGAGACCGCCGTTACCCGTGGCATGGCACTGCTGGAACCGTTGCTGGTTCTCGGGATGGGCCTGGCCGTCGGGACCGTGGTGATGGCAGTGCTGCTCCCCATATTCCAGATGAATCAACTGATCAAATAACAGCAGACCCGGAACAGGAATCGCTTATTGACTGAATCTTCATGGAGGCCCTTATGAACCATACGTTGCACGACAATCGCGGCTTCACCCTCATCGAGATCATGGTGGTTATCGTCATCCTCGCCCTGCTGGCGGCCATTGTCGGCCCCAAGATCATCGGCCGGACCGACGATGCCAAGATAACCGATGCCAAGGTCCAGGTGAAGAACCTGGAAACCGCTCTCAAGCTGTACAAGATGGACAACGGTGCCTATCCCGCCACCGAGCAGGGTCTGCAGGCCCTCATCACCAAGCCGACCACCGGCGTCATCCCCAAGAACTTCAAGGAAGGGGGGTACCTGGAGAGCAAGAACGTCCCCAAGGACCCCTGGGGCAACGAGTACATCTATCTCTCCCCCGGTGAGCATGGCGACTACGACCTCTGCTCCCAAGGTTCGGACGGTGTCAAGGGTGGAGAAGGAACGAGTGCGGACATCTGCAACTGGAATCTGCAGCAGTGAGGCAACGGTGACGGGAGGGGAGACACCGTGCATGCTCCGCAGCTCTCGATGAAGCGCCAATGGGCTCTTCGGCTGCCGATGCCCAAGGATCGACCCCTGTTGGCAGCGCACGGTTTCACTCTGATCGAACTGGTAGTGGTGCTGGCGATCCTGGCACTGGTGACGCTCCTAGTCATTCCGCGCCTCCCCGACAGCCAGGGCACAGCCCTGAAAGGCTCGGCACGGGCACTGGCAACCACCCTGCGCTACCTTCAGGATCAGGTCGCGACCACCCGGCAGCTCTACCGGCTCCGCCTCACCCCCGGCACCGGCGAGATACGGGTAGCCGTCGTCTCCTCCGACGGAACGGAAAGCGACCCGCGCGACCCGTTCTTCTCCGGCCCCATCCTTCGCGAGGGGGTCACCATCACTGATGTCCAGACCCCCAGGCTCGGCACCGTCTCCAGCGGCGTGGTCACCATGGACATCGGGCCTGCCGGGCTTGCCGAAGTCGCCACCATTCACCTGCGCGGAGGCAACGGCGGGCAGATGACGGTGGTTGCCCTCTCCTACGGCGGTCGGGTAACGGTTGGGGAGGGATATCTGGAGGCTAACCTGTGAGAGGATTCACCCTGCTGGAGGTCATGGTGGCGCTGGCGATCATTGCCGGGGTCCTGATGACGGTTATCTCCTCCTTCGGATATCACCTGGGCATCGCAACCCGCGACCGGGAAGAGACCGTCGCCATGGTTCTGGCCCGTGCCAGGATTGACGATGCCGTCCTGCGCGGCGAGAAAACGGGAACCGGCACCTTTACCCCCGACTGGCCGGAGATCAGCTGGAAACTGGCCACCGAATCTACCCAGTGGCCAGGTATCGAGCAGCTCAACCTGACGGTCTCGTGGAACCGGGAACAGCAGCGGCTGATACTGACCAAGTACCGGGAAAAGCAATGACCCGTTCCGGACAGCCGTCGCGGAAACCGTTCTCCGGAACGGCAAGGAGCGTGGCAGGATTCACCCTGCTGGAGGTACTGGTCGCTCTGGCGCTGCTTGCCATCATAGCAACCGCCGTATACGGTACCTATTTCACCCTGTTCGCGGGAAAGGAATCCACCATCGCGGGGATGGAGGAGCGCCGGGCGCTACGGGAAACCCTGGATTCCCTGCGCCGGGAACTGAACGGGGCATGGTTTCGCAGCAATAACCAGCATCTCCGTTTCGTGGTGGAAGACCGCGATCATTTCGGCAAACCGGCCTCCCGCCTTGCCTTTGCCACCATGGCACCACCGGCTCCTCCGGGCATGCCGGTTTCAGACCAGGTGGCGGTCACCTACAGCGTGGTGGCAAAGGGAGAGCATCTGACCCTTGCCCGGTCCTCCCAGGGGGTCCAGTTGGACGAAGAACCGCTCAACTACCCACAGATGGAGAATATTGAAGGTTTTTTGGTCGAGTGTTCTGCCGACGGTTCGAAATGGGTTCGGAGCTGGGATACCGGGATCAACGGCACCATGCCGAAGGCGGTCCGTGTAACCCTGCAGCTTCACGAGAACGGCCGCACCGTAGGGTATACGACCCTGGCGACCATACGGATCGCAGGGTCATGAACAACGAGCGGGGCTTTGCCCTGGTAATCACCCTGCTGATCACGGCCCTCCTGGTCGCCATGACCGTCGAGTTCACTACCGAGGTCTTTGTCGACACCTCGGCCCGCCATAACTTCGTGGCAGGCCAGCAAGCAAGCCTCCTGGCGGAATCGGGGATTACGGGCGGCATCAAGCTGCTGCAACTGAACCGCAGCACGCAGGCCTATACCTCTCTGGCCGATCAGTGGGCGCAACCGCTCTCAGCAAGCGACGAACGGGGGGAGTTGCAGATCGTCATCGAGGAGGAGACCGGCAAGCTCAACCTCAACTACGTGTCGCCGCCCAATGGAGCATATGAGGGGATGTATGCCGCGCAGGTCGCCACACGGCTGTTCCGCAAGCTGGACTTGAGCCCGGACCTGATCGATGCCCTGGCCGACTGGGTGGATCTGAATGAGACACCCCATCCCGGCGGCGGCGAAGACGTCTATTACCGCAACCTGAAGCCGCCCTACAGCGCAAAGAATGCCCCCTTGGAAACGGTGGAGGAGCTTGCCCTGGTGCGGGGATTTGCGGGTACGCCCCTGGAAAGGCTCCGGCATCTGGTGACCGTCTATCCCGACGTCCCTGCTGCGCCGACCGGGCCGATCAATATCAACACCGCGCCACTGGAGGTCCTCACCGCGCTGGACGACCGTATCAACGACCAGATGGCGAAGCGGATCATGGAACGGCGGCGGGACACTCCGTTCAAGAGCGCCGCGGATCTCACCACGGTCCCGGGTTTCGAGACCATCGGCATCGGCCTTATTGACAAGATCACCGTCAAGGGGAATGTCTACCGCATCAGAGCCGAAGGTCGTGTACAGGATGTCAGCCGCGCCATCGAGGCGGTAGTGCGACTGGGTGGCGGCCAACCGGTCTTTCTCTACTGGCGGGAGTACGCACCGCTCAACCGTGTCGCAACAACGGAACAAACTCCCCGAGGTTTTCAATGAACCTACTGATCATACAACTGAACGAAACCGATGCCGTCGTCGCCCGCTTCCAACGGCGGCGCGGCACCCTGACCTTCCTCCAGGGAAGCCGCCGCACACTGCCCGATGACGGTGCGCTGGCAGGCCTTCTCGACGGGTTCGATCCGCCGCAGGGGGAACAGAAAATCATCCTCGTTCTCCCCCCGGCAATGGTCTATGCCCGCGAACTTGCCCTCCCCATCTCCGACCGGCGCAAGATCCGCGAGATCCTCCCGGTGGAACTGGGGGGGGAAACCGCTCTCCAGGCAGAGGAACTGGTTTTCGACGGCATTCCCCTCGGGGAAGGGACAACCCTGGCCCTCTGGTGCCGCCGGCACGAAGTGGCCGAGCTGCTCGGACGCCTGGCCCCCCTGGGGCTCGAACCGGAGATCGTCACCGCCGGACTGCTCGCCTGGCACCACCTTATCCCGACCGATACCGTTGGCCCTGTTGCAGTAACCGACGGCCAGGGGCTGATGGTCGGTACTACCGCGGGACCGCTTGTGGCGCGGACCCTGCCCGATGCCGGCGACGACCGGGAACTGACCAGGGCCCTGACAGCACTGGAGGTGAGCCGGGATATCCGGATCTCGCAGATCATCCGCCACGGCAGGGCCGGTTCGACTGCAGAGCCGTCACTCTCCTTGGCATCGGGACTGCGCGAGACCTTTGCCGACGACAGCGCCGCCGCCCTCGACCTGGCAGGGACCTATGCCGTGGCCAAGGCCTGCACAAGCGGCGATTGCGTCAATTTCCGCAGCGGCCCCCTTGCCTACACCGCCGGCCAGGCGAAAAGCCGCCAACGACTCAGGCTCACCCTGCTGCTGGCCGTCAGCCTAGTGATCCTGCTCTTTGTCGAAGTCGGTGTCCGCTATTACCTGCTGCACAAGGATGTGGCATCCCTGGATGGATCCGTCAGAAAGATCTACCGGGAGATCTTCCCCACCAGACAGAAGCCGGTGGACGCCGTGTCAGAGGTTCGCTCCGAAATCCGCCGCCTGACCGGGGGGGCTGCCGCGTCCAGGGTCCTACCGACGCTGCGCAGCCTCGCCGAACTCAAGGGGGAAGAGATCACCGGCTTTTATGAGGTGGAACTGGATGGAACCCAGGTCCGCCTGAAGGGGGATGCGCGGTCGGCTCAGGCCGCAAGCGCCCTGCAAGGCCGGGCAGCAGCCCTGTTCGACTCACCGGAGGTTTCCGAGATCAAAACCAAAACCACCGGCGGGGTATCCTTTGCCTTCCGCGGCACCATGAAGGAGGCGACCCGATGAGACTCAAGCTCCTCATGGAATGGTTCCGCGAACTCGACCCGCGCGTCAGGCTCCGCTTCGGGATCGGCTGCGCCCTGCTACTGGCCGTGACGCTTCTCTATTCGCTGGCAAACGACCAGGTCAGGCGGTTGGAGAAGAAACGCGCCGGCAACGAGGCTGCCGTGGCCGAACTCCTGGTGCTGCAGCAGCGCTACCGCGAAGCGCGAACCGCCTCCCAGAAGATCACGAACCGCCTGGCTGCAGTGAGACCCGACGATTCGCCCGCCCGCATCATCGAAGAGATCGGCATCAAGGGGAAAAGCCTGCAGATCAGGCCGCTCAAGGCCGAGGAACGGGGCGCCTTCCTGGAAGACGCCGCCGAAGTGCGCATGGACGGCCTGACCCTCAACGAGACGATAAACCTGCTCTACCGGATCGAGCAGGGGAGCAGGCCTGTAACGATCAGAAAGGTGCTGCTCAAGAGCCGGTTCGACGATCCTGCGCGGCTCGACCTGACCCTCACCATGGCACTGCAAAAGACGGCAGCAACGAAATGAAGCCGTTACCCCGCCGCTGGCTCATCACTATCCTTGCCGTCTGCGGAGGAGGCCTGGTCTTTCTGACGGCAACCCTGCTCTTCATCCCCGCCTCCGAAGTGCAGCGACTTGCCGTGCGAGCCTGCGCCCGACAGGGCCTCACCTTGACCACCCTCGATTTCGGCAAGGCCTTCCCCCTGGGTCTCCATGCGCGCGGACTTGCCATTGCCGACGAACGGGGGAACCTGATGAAGCTGGACCGCGCGACGGTCAGGCTCAGGATCCTTCCGCTCCTGGCCGGACGGATCGTTGTTGCCGGTGACGCGGCCATCGGCGCGGGCAGCCTGAAGGGTGAGCTGGAATTGACCAGATCCGGCGGGCTCGAACTGGCGGGTCAGGGGGTACACCTGGAAGATATCCCGTTTTTTGCCACGGTTGCCGATGCCAGGGCCAAGGGAGAGCTCTGGCTGCGGGGGAACATCCGGGGCAAAGGGGGCAAGGCGAGCGGGACATTACAGTTTGAGGTGCGGGATGTGGACCTGCGGGGGGTGAAGATCAGCGGGACGCCCCTGCCGGATGCGGCCTACAAGACCATCCAGGGGGCACTCCGGATCAATGCGGGGCGCCTGATCATGGAAAGCGTGACCCTGGCAGGGGATGGGCTCTATGCCAGGTTGAAAGGGGACATCCCGCTGGTCGCAGCACCTGCGGGGAGCCTCAATCTGACCCTGGAACTGATGCCCAGGCCGGAGTTCATGGAACAGCAGAAGTTCATCTTCCTCCTCCTCGCCAGATACCTCACCACTCCGGGGCACTACCAGATCCCGATCCGCGGCACCATTTCCCACCCCCAGCTGCAGTAAACCCAAAACCGGCAGCCAGGGGGCTCCTGCGCGCCCCCTTCCCCGGCGCCGCTTCCGAAACAGAACAGGCCCCGGAGTTGCGCCTCCGGGGCCTCATGTTATCAACCCTCGCGAAAAAACTCTCTGCTCAGTAGATTACGTAGTTTTCCGGATCGGAAAAAATCTCCTTCAGCAGCATATTGTTCAGGTAGTGGCCGGTCTTGGACGCTTCGACCTTGCCGAGGATGCGATAGCCGCTGGTATAGAGGTCACCGATGAAATCGAGGATCTTGTGGTTCACCAGCTCTTTCTTGTAGCGAAGCCCCTGGGGGTTGACGATGCTGTCCTCCCCGATCGCCACCACATTGTCCAGCGAGGCCCCCTTTGCCAGCCCTGCCTTCTGGATCGCCTCGAACTCCTCCATAAAACCAAAGGTACGTGAATTCAAGATGGAAAAGGCATTTTCAACGTCCATGACCCGTTTCTTGTGCTTGCCGACCGGCTCCCGGAATTCGATGGACATGGTGATATCCAGGGTATTCAGCGGTTTGATCCGGACATAGGCGTCGTTGTGCTGCACCTCGACCGGCTTCAACACCTTCAGGTAGACGCCGGTCTCGGGGAATTCGTAGATCCCGGCCCGCCACATCTCGTGATAGAACTCCCACGCCGAGCCATCGAGAATCGGCACCTCAGGGCCGTCGATGTAGACCAGGCAGTTGGTGACCCCGGCAAAATAAAAGGCTGCCATCAGGTGCTCGATGGTAGCAACAGACGCACAGTCGCCGGCGATCTGTGTCGACAGCCGGGTATCCACTACCTTATCGTAACGCGCCGGAATGACACATGACTTGTTGACGAAGGCGATCCCGGGCTCGCGCCTGGGGAGAAACTCCAGATTTATCTCGCACCCGGTATGCAGGCCGATGCCTGAGATTTTGAAAATCCGGTTGATGGTTGTCCGGCGCTTGATCATGTTCTCTCCCGGCGGTCGACAGGGGTTCGGCCATGCCCAACCACCCCATCGTTGTACGGGACACATCCCGTGCCCCTCTCTGCATTGACCCGTCATCTTCTCCCGAAGAAGCAGGGGCTGTCAACCAGATATCCGTATCCTTTGCACTTTTCGCCTGCATTGAACCCGCTGGCACGTCCCGTCCCTGCCCGGGCACTGTTCGTCCCCCAGTGCCGCGGCGCAAACTCAAGATATCTCCCCCGAAACCGATATGTGAGCCTACCGGTGAAAAACCAACCCCCTGAAATTAATCCGCTTTATAAATTGACTTTGCACGAGACGACAGGGAGACCGACGTTGACGCCATACCATCCCCGAAACGACTGTGCAGCAACCCAAACCAGGCAGATGACATGCACGTGAAATTTCAGGCACGCCCCATCCTGCTCTCCCTGGTCATTGTCCTTGCGGCCTTCACGCTGATGACCAGGTATTTCCTCGAACAGATCCGGGAGGAAGGGCTTCGCCATGCCCATCGTGAACAGGACCAGGGGATCAAGACCTTCTGGCAGCTGATCAGGTCCAAAGGTGGCACCTTCCGGGTGGAAGGATCCACCCTGTATCTCGGCAACATGGTACTGAACAACAACTTTGAGATGCCCGACACCATCAGTTCCATCTTCGGCGGAACTGCAACGATTTTCCTCGGCGACACCAGGATTGCCACCAGCGTCCGGAACGAGAGGGGGCAGCGGGCCGTGGGGACGAAACTTGTTGGCCCTGCCTATCAGGCCCTCTTCGTCAGAAAGGTGCCGTACCGCGGCGAATCGATCATCCTCGGCGAACCCTATTTCGCAGCCTACGATCCGATCATTGACGCCTCGGGGCGGATGATCGGCGCCATCTATGTCGGGGTCAAGGAAAGCGAATATCTCCGGCATTACCAGCTGATCAGGCGCAACGTCATCGCAACCTCCGTTTTCCTCTGCATCATTGCCAGCATCTTCGCCTTTGCCCTCCTTACCATCGGCCGCAAGATCGATGAGGCCCTCGAGCAGAGCGAAAAAAAATTCCATGCCCTGTTTGCCGACTCGCCTGAAGCCATCATGCTCTTTTCCGATGTGATCATCGACTGCAACGCCCAGGCACTGCAACTGCTCGGCTATGAGCGCAGCGAACTGATCGGCCTCACCCCTGCGCAGTTTTCCCCTGAACTGCAACCCGATGGACAGTCATCGGCGGTAAAATCCGCCGACCATGTGCAAAAGGCCCTGGCCGGCTCGACCGAATATTTCCCCTGGCTGCACAGGCGAAAAGATGGCTCCGTCGTCGAGACAGAGGTTGCGCTCAAATCCATTCCTCTCGACGGTGAGATGCTCCTGCTCGGCACGGTACACGATGTCACCGAGCGTCGGCAGCTGGAAAACAGACTCTGGGATATCGCCACCGTCCTGTCGGAACCCGGCGGCGAATCATTCTTCCGGAACCTGGTGCTGCAGCTCTGCAGGCTCACCGGGTCAAACATTGCCCTTATCGCTGAAATTTCCGGTGCAGTCCCGCAAGCAGATACCATAGCCGTTGCCCGCAACGACGGCATCGTGCCGAACTTCTCTTACCCTCTGCATGGCACTCTCTGCGGCCTGGCAGCCGAGCAGGGCATCTATTATTGCCAGGAAGGCATCAGTGCACTCTATCCCGATGATCGGGTAGTCAAGGATATGGAGATCGAGGGGTACATGGGGGTCCCCCTCTACGATTCCAGGGGGCTGCTCATCGGCATCCTGGCAATTCTGGGCAAGGAACGCCTGCCTGATCGGGCCAAGCTGGAACCCCTGTTCAGGATAATTGCCACCGGAGCCGAAGGCGAACTGGAACGACGCAGGACCAACGAGGCCCTCATCCAGAGCGAGGCATACACCAGGCTCCTTTTGGAATCGGTCGGGGAAGGGATCTACGGCGTCAATCCTGACGGCAATATCTCCTTCATCAATCCCGCTGCCGCTGCCATGCTCGGCTATGAAGTGGAAGAACTCATCGGCCGGCCGAGTCATGCCACTCTCCATCATCACAGGGGAGACGACAGCGATTACCCGATTGCGGAGTGCCCCATCCATCAGGTCAGGGAAAACGGCACACCGCACAGGGGCAGGGGCGAGCTGTTCTGGAAAAAGGACGGAACGGGTTTCTCTGTCCAGTATTACTGCACGCCGCTGCATGGAAAGAACAACGTCATCGGTTTCGTCATCGTCTTCTCGGATATCTCGGCAGAACTGGAAGCGGAAAACCTGCTGCGGCGCTCGGAAGAGCGCTACCGGACCGTCTTCGAGACCACCGGAACAGCCATGGTTATCATTGAGGAAGACACCACCATCTCCCTTGTCAACGAGGAATTTGTCCGGCTTTCCGGATTTCCCCGTAAAGAGATCGAAGGGAGGAAAAGCTGGACCGCATTCGTTACCGGCGATGATCGCGAGCGGATGCTCGGGTATCACTACCGCCGGCGTAGCGGATCGGGACATGCCCCTTCCGTCTACGAATTCGATTTTATCGATCGGAATGACGAGGCCCACTGCATCCTTGCCAGTGTCTGCCTGATCCCCGGCACCTCACAGAGCGTCATGTCGTATCTGGACATTACCGAGCGGAAGAAAACCGAACAGTTCCTGAGCCAGGAACGATGGATCATGGAACAGATCGCCGGAGCCTCGCCGCTCACCGCCACCCTTGATCTCATCTGTCGCACCGTGGAGGGGCAGATACCGTCATCCCGGTGTGTCATTCTCTCCCTGGACCCGGACAAGACACTTCTGCGAATCTGCTCTGCCCCGAGCCTGCCGGAAGCATTCGCCAGGGAGATCGACGAAACCAGGATCGGTCCGAACTGCGGCTCCTGCGGGGCCTCCGCCTATAACCGTTCACCAGAGATCGTTGCCGACATCACCACTGACCCGCGCTGTGCGCAAAGTGCCGCTGTACCGCTCAAGTACGAGCTGAGGGCATGCTGGGCCATTCCGATCATCGCCAGCAACAACGATCTGCTCGGCACATTTGCCATCTATTTCCCCACGGTCCGGGAACCGCAGGAAGCTGAACTGCAGCTCGCCGAACGTATTACCTACCTGGCAGGACTGGCCATCGAGCGGCACAATATCCTCGACTCGCTACAGGCAAATGTCTATTTTCTGAAAACGCTCATCGACACGATCCCGAATCCGGTCCTCTACAAAAATGCCGCCGGGGTCTACATCGGCTGCAATAAGGCATTTGCCCACGCACTCGGCCATGAGGAAGGCTATATCATCGGGCGGACGGTCTTTGAATTGCTGGAGCCCGACCTGGCGGCATGGTATACCGAGAAGGACCGGGAATTGCTCGCCAATCCGGGAGTTCAGACCTTCGAGGCGTCCCTCCCCTTTGCCGATGGCAAAAACCATGACCTTATTTTCAGCAAGGCGACGTTTGGCCGACAGGGAAGGACTCCCGAAGGGATCGTCAACGTCATGGTCGATGTCACAGAGATGAAGCAGGCCACGGCAACGCTCAGGGTCCATCAGAGGAGGGTCCAGGCCATCCTGGACAACATCCCGGACCTGGTCTGGCTCAAGGATGCGGAGAGCAGATTCGTGGTAACCAATGAGGCTTTTGCCAACATCTGTGGATCAACCCCCCAGAAACTGGTCGGCAAGAACGACCTGGATATCTGGCCGCGTGACCTTGCGGAAGCCTACCGCACCGACGACCGGGAAGTCATGACGCTCTGCCGGAAGAAGCAGCTCGAGGAGCTTGTCGAGGATACTTCCGGCGAGCGACACTGGGTAGAAACCATCAAGATGCCGGTTATCGATGAATATGGGAATATCGCCGGCACGACCGGGATTTCCCGCGACATCGACATGCGCAAGCGGGCCGAAGACGCCCTGCGCGAGAGCGAGAAACGTCTGGCCAAGGCGCAACAGATCGCCCGGCTGGGCAACTGGGACTGGGATATCCGCACCAATACCCTGGTCTGGTCGGATGAGGTCTACCGGATTTTCGGCCTTGACCCTGGAAAATGCAGCACCAGCTATGAAGCGTTTCTCAACCTCATCCATCCGGACGACCTTGAGGCCGTCAGGAACGCTGTCGAGTTCTCCCTGGACAATCGGGTCCCCTTCTCCATCGAACACCGGATCGTCCTTGCCGATGGCCAGATCCGTTCCGTGCACGAGCAAGGCAGTGTGGAATGCGGAACCGATGGTTCTCCGTTGCGCATGCAGGGGACCGTGCAGGATATATCCGAACGGAAGGACGCCGAGACGGCAATCCGCCTGAGCGAGGAACGTTTCCGTGAACTGTTCGAGCAGAACGAGGATGCGATCCTGCTCCTTTCCCGCAATACGTTCGAGATCATCGATGCGAACCCGGCTGCGGAAACCCTCACCGAGCGCTCAAGTCAGGAATTGGCAGAGATCGGGCTCTGGCCGCTGATTGCACCTGAATACTACAACACGGTTCTCCACGCCCTTACCTTCGAGGATGGAGGACGTTCTTTCCATCTCGGCCAGGTCGGTGCCAGCAGACCAAACGGCGAGCAGATAGCCATTTCTCTCTGGGGCAAGGTCATCAACCTCAGAAACGAAGAGGTCATCTACTGCTCTATCCGTAACATCAGCGAGCGGATCAGGCTGGAGGAGGAAGCCCGCGCGACCCAGGCCAGGCTGATTCATGCAAACAAGATGACGTCGCTCGGGGTGCTGGTTTCCGGCATTGCCCATGAGATCAACAACCCCAATACGTTCATCCAGGGTAATGCCATGCTGCTCGAAAAGATCTGGCATGACATCCTTCCCATCCTTTCGGCGTACCACAACGAGGAGGGTGAATTTTTCCTCGGCGGATTGCCCTCTTCCGAACTTGTGGAGATCATCCCGCGCCTCACTACCGGACTCAAGGAAGGTTCGAAACGCATCAGCGCCATTGTGTCCAACCTGAAGGATTTTGCTCGCGAAGACACTTCCAAGACCCATAGGCCAATCGACATAAACCGCATCATTCTCGATGCCAAGACCATACTCAGCCATCAGATTCACAGCCTGACCGATCACTTTCGGCTGACGCTGGCTGACGATCTGCCGCCGGCCAACGGGAAGGCCCAGCAAATTGAGCAGGTTCTGATAAACTTGATCATGAATGCGCTCCAGGCCCTGCCGGACAAGCGGGCCGGAGTCACCGTCGCAACTACATGGGACCGGCATGCAGGGGCTGTAACCGTCATGGTACAGGACGAAGGCGCCGGCATGACCAGGGAGGTCATGGACCGGCTCACTGAACCGTTTTTCAGCACCAAACTCGACCGGGGAGGCACCGGTCTCGGTCTTTCCATCTCCGCATCCATCATCCACGAACACAATGGCACGCTCCACTTTGAGTCGACACCTGGCAGAGGAACAACGGTAACCGTGACCCTGCCGATGGCCTAAGAGCTGTTGCAAAGGAGCCTCACCGTGAAAGACAAGGCATCGTTCCCCATACTCCTCGTCGACGACGAAGAACAGATCCTTTTCTCCACCAGCATCACTTTGCGGAGCGCCGGATTCGGCAGCGTGCTCACCGAGAGCGACAGCCGGCAGGTCATGGGAATCCTCTCCAGGAGAGAGATCGCTCTGGTGGTCCTCGACCTCTACATGCCGCACCTTCCCGGATACGAACTGCTCAAAGAGATCGTCGACCAGTTTCCACAGATTCCCGTCATCATCATGACCGCTGCCAACGAAGTGGAGCTGGCAGTCGAATGCATGAAGGCCGGCGCTTTCGACTACCTGGTCAAACCCGCAGAAACGACGAGGCTCATAGCAAGCGTAGCCAAGGCCCAGGAACTCCTTATGCTCCGTTCTGAGATCACTTCCCTGCGCGAGCAAATGCTGAGCGGCAAATTGAAGAATGCCGGGGCGTTCGCGCAGATGATCACCCGTAATCCGCGGATGTATGGCGCCTTTCAATACCTGGAGGCGGTGGCGGCGTCACCCCAGCCGGTCCTGATATCCGGAGAAACGGGTGTCGGCAAAGAACTGGCTGCCCGTGCTGTCCACGAACTGAGCGGCCGAAAGGGCAAGTTCATTGCCATCAATATTGCGGGCCTGGACGACATGGTCGTTTCCGACACACTCTTCGGCCATCGCCGCGGTGCATACACCGGAGCCGACCGTGATCGGGAAGGTCTTGTCGCACAGGCAGCAGGGGGTACGCTCTTTCTCGATGAGATCGGAGACATGGAACTCGCCTCGCAGGTAAAACTGCTGCGGCTCCTCCAGGAGCAGGAATACTACCCTCTCGGTTCCGACTCGCCTCGCCGGGCAGATGTCAGGATCGTGGCAGCCTCGAACAGGAACCTGCAGCAAATGGTAACGGACAACACCTTTCGCCGGGATCTCTTCTATCGTATCGGAACCCATTCCGTGACCATCCCCCCCCTGCGCGACCGACGCGAGGATCTGCCGCTACTCCTCGATTTTTTCCTTGAAGAGGCAGCAATCTCGCTCGGCAAACGGAAGCCGACCCCGCCGCCGGAACTCTGCTCATACCTTGCGACCTACGATTTCCCTGGCAATATCCGGGAGCTGCGCGCAATGGTCTATGATGCCGTTGCCCAGCATGAAAGCAAAATGCTCTCTCTCGACAGCTTCAGACAGGCGATACAGCATGTCAGGACCCTGCAGCAGTCTACCCCCCTTGCGTTCCTCGGCGACCAGGACCCGTGCACACCCCATATCGGCAGAATGCCAACTCTGCAGGAAGCAGAAGAGTCCCTGATTACTCATGCCCTGGAACGGGCAGGCGGCAATCAGGGGATTGCCGCCACCTACCTCGGCATCAGCCGCCAGGCACTCAATAAGCGGCTGAGCCGCAAGGCAGTTGCCTGACATCCCTTTCACCCCTTACGACAAAACGAGCAACAAGGACATTGATTGCATGACTTAAAGTCCTTGAAAATCAGCATGTTGCTTTTTCCATCAGCATTTCTGCCCGCAACCTCCGTCGCACCCCTTCGACGCAACCTACCCATTAACATACCGATATTGCGGCATTTTCTCCTTTGTGCCTTTGGCACTGCATCTGCACTTACTGAACCGTCGGAAGTGCCGACCACAGCCCGAAGCGACAGAAAGGAGAAACCCCATGTCCGCATCAACACACGATACGACCCGCATCAATCTCTGTGGCAACTGGTCAATCAACGGGGTAGCTGCACAACTCCCGTTTCTCAATTCATCCATGAGCAGTTTCACGACAGGCGCACCCCGGCAACAGGCTGAAATCTGTACCCAGGGGATCGAATCGATCGATGCCAGCGGCTGTCAGCTTCTCGCCATCTTCTTTCACGCCATCCGCAGGAACGGACATGAGCCTAAGCTCTTGAATCCATCGCCAACCCTTCGCGGAAGCCTGGAGACACTCGGGTTTACCCCGGTATTCGACAGTGAAGGGGCCTGAGGCCATGGAAGAAACAGATTCCGGATTTGACATGATCGACCTCGGCAAGCTCGCCGAAGTCTTTTTCGAAGAATGTACCGAACATCTCGCCGAAATGGAGCGTCTCCTCCTGGAGATAGACCCGGCCCGGCCCGATCAGGAAGCGCTGCATGCACTGTTTCGCGCAGCACATTCCATCAAGGGGAGTGGCGGCATCTTCGATTTTATCGACATGACGACGATCACTCATGAACTCGAATCGGTTCTTGACCTGATCCGCAACCACCAACTGGTTCTGACGCCCGAAATGGTCAACCTGTTCCTCCAGTCGACCGATGTCATCTCCATGCAGCTCGCCGGGCACCGGCATGGAGCAGCGGTTGACCAACAGGCCAATGACTCGGCCTGCGCCGGCCTGCGCGCTATTATGGCGGACTTCAGGACCGCACCCAGAGAAGAGACCTCCACTCCTGTCGTGCACGTGGCCACCCCAGTTGCGGGACTGCAAAAGTTCGCCATCGATTTCATCCCTTCGCCGGATATCTTCAAACGTGGCATTCGCATCGAAAATCTGTTCGGCGAACTCGCCTCCCTCGGGACCTTGTCCTCTTTTGCCGAATTCCCCGATGTACCAGAGCTTCACGAGTTCGATCCCGAACTCGCCCATGCACACTGGCATCTTTCACTTGAGGCGGAAACAACGGAAAGGGAAATCCGGGATATCTTCGAATTCGTTGCCGACGACAGCGATATCATCATCAAGGTAGAAGGCCCAAAGGCTCAGCCTGTCCTGGCGGCAGCATCCCCCGAGCCGGGCACCAACCCCGTTGCCCATGAAACCGTCTCAGCAAAAAATGCCAGAGAACCTGCAGATGGCTCCATTCGGGTCGGAGTCAGAAAGGTCGACCAGATCATCAACCAAGTGGGCGAGTTGGTGATAACCCAGGCAATGCTCAGCCAGATCGGAGGGAGCCTCGATCCGGTTCTGCACGCAGACCTTTATCGCGGCCTGCAACAACTAGCCCGCAACACCCGCGATCTCCAGGAAAGTGTCATGTCCATGCGACTGGTACCGATCAATCTGGTGTTCAGCCGCTTCCCGAGGCTCATCCGCGACCTTGCAGCAAAACTCGGCAAGCAGGTGGAATTGAGGATTTTTGGCGAGAGCACCGAATTGGACAAGGGCCTCGTGGAGAAGATGAGTGACCCGCTTACCCACCTGGTCCGGAACGCTCTCGACCACGCGATCGAGACCCCTGACGTACGCATCGCGGCCGGCAAACCAGCAGTCGGAACGGTAACGCTACGTGCATCGCAGATTGGCGGCAAAATAGTTGTCGACGTCGTCGATGACGGTGCAGGACTCGACCGGGAGCGGATCCTGCGCAAAGCGGCTGAACGGGGGATCGATGTGAGCGATGGCATGAGCGACGATGAAGTCTGGCAACTGATCTTCACCCCCGGATTTTCGACTGCGGAAGCCGTTACCGACATTTCAGGTCGTGGCGTCGGCATGGACGTGGTCTCCAGAAATGTGCAGGCGCTGGGGGGAAGGGTCCAGATCTTCAGCAAAAGCGGTCAGGGAACGAGGATCACTCTCAGCCTCCCCCTCACCCTGGCGATCCTGGACGGCCTTGCGGTAGCGGTCGGCAACGAAAAATTCATCATCCCGATCAACGCCATCGTCGAATCGCTGCAACCCTCTGCAGGCGACATCCAGAGCATTCAGGAGAGCGGCAGGGTATTGAAGATGCGCGGCGACTTCATACCGCTCATTCCGCTCCACCAACTCTTCACCATCAGGGACGCAGCGAGCCGTCCGGAAGAAGGGGTACTGGTGGTGGTCGATGCGGAAGGAGAGCGGGTTGCGTTGCAAGTTGACGCACTGGTGGATGAGCAGCAGGTCGTCATCAAGAGCCTGGAGGAAAACTATCGAAAAGTGCCGGGGACGGCCGGAGCCACCATCATGGGTGATGGTCGGGTTGCTCTCATCCTCGACGTCGGAGAGATTGCCTGTCAGTGGCACGGACGGCTCAAGGACCTGGCCGCATAGCGAATGAATTTATTGGGAAATAAAAGGAGCAGCGTAATGGAACAGGCATCGCAGATCATAAACGGGGCTTCAGCGCCGTCAGGAACGAAAGAATACCTGACATTCAATCTCGGCGGGGAGGAGTACGGACTGGATATCCTCAAGGTACAAGAGATCCGCGGCTACGATGCCGTCACCAGGATCGCCAATACTCCCGAATTCATGAAAGGAGTGATCAACCTCCGGGGGGTTATTGTCCCGATTGTGGACATGCGCATCAAATTCAACCTCGGCACGGTAGAGTACGGAGAATTCACCGTGGTGATCATCCTGAATATCCTGAACCGGGTGGTCGGCATCGTGGTCGATGGGGTCTCCGACGTCGTGGCACTTTTACCCGAACAGATCAGGCCGGCTCCGGAACTTTCATCGTCAATGGACACCAGCTATATCGCCGGTCTGGCCAACAGCGATGAACGCCTGCTCATCCTGGTCGATATCGAGAAACTGTTGAGCAGTACCGACATGCAGTTGATGGACCTGGCGGCCTGAACCGCTGCACATATTCCCAAACGAGGTAATCCCGATGAAAACAAAACAGTTCAAAGACTGGTCGATTCTGACAAAGATTCTCAGCATTTCGATGGTAACCATCGCGCTCCTGTTGGCAGGAATTCTCTTCTACCTTCTTCCCCTGGTGGAGAAGAAGCTCATGGCTGAAAAGCAGCTGACGGTGACAAGTGCCGTCGATACGGTCTTTACCCTCATCGAAGGGTACGAGGCCAAGGTGAAGAGCGGCGAACTGACCTTAGCCGAAGCCCAGAAGCGATCTATCGACAACATCCGCAAACTCCGGTATCAGGGGAATGAATATTTCTGGATCAACACCCTTGAACCTGCCATGGTCCTGCACCCGATGAAGCCCGAACTCGAAGGGAAAAAGGTTGACGATATCAAAGACCCTGACGGCAAGCAGATCTTTGTGGAATTTGCCCGGATTGCCAAAGAAAAGGGTGAAGGAGAGGTAAACTACCAGTGGCCCAAACCGGGCGCAACCGTCCCTTCGCCCAAGATCTCCCAGGTCAAACTGATCAAGGATTGGGGCTGGGTGATCGGCAGCGGGATCTATGTCGATGATGTGAAAAAAGAGCTCGCGGCCCTGCGCCTGAAAATCGTCGGCGGAACGCTGGCCCTGGCGGCGTTCATATTCCTCTTTGCCTGGTTTGTCGCCAAGCGCATCCGCCAACCGCTTACGGAAGCCATCGTCGTCTCCGAACTCATCGCAGAGGGGGACCTGACCAGGACCATCGAGGTAAATAGCAGCGATGAGACCGGCAAGCTGCTTACCGCCCTGAAGATGATGAATACGGGGTTGGCCCAGATCGTTGGTGAGGTCCGTTCCGGTGCCGACTCCATCGCCACCGCGACCGAGCAGATATCCGCTGGCAACCTGAACCTGTCGCAAAGGACCGAAGAGCAGGCGTCGGCATTGGAAGAGACCGCCTCCAGCATGGAGGAACTCACCTCTACCGTGAGACAGAACGCCGACAATGCCCAGCAGGCAAACCAGCTTGCCGTTACTGCAAGCGACGTTGCGGTTCGCGGCGGCGACGTGATCAACAAGGTCGTGGTCACCATGGAAGGGATCACCAGCAGTTCACGCAAGATCGCCGATATCATCAGCGTGATCGACGGCATTGCCTTTCAGACCAATATCCTTGCCCTGAACGCTGCCGTGGAAGCAGCCCGTGCCGGCGAACAGGGCCGCGGATTCGCCGTGGTGGCCGGCGAGGTGAGAAGTCTTGCCCAGCGCAGTGCCGCTGCCGCCAAGGAAATCAAGTCGCTGATAGAAGATTCCGTGAGCAAGGTTGAAGACGGCAGCAAGCTCGTCACCGAAGCGGGCACGACCATGAACGAGATCGTTACCAGCATCAAGCGGGTCACCGACATCATGGCCGAAATCTCCGCGGCCTCCCTTGAGCAGTCAAGTGGTATTGAGCAGGTCAATACCGCCATCACCCAAATGGATGATGTGACGCAACAGAACGCCTCACTCGTGGAAGAGGCGGCAGCAGCAGCCGAATCACTCGCCGATCAGGCCAAGACCATGGTGGAACTGGTCAGCAAATTCAGACTCGACGAATCGTTCCGCTCGGCGCCAAGACAAGTGGCAAAACAGGCAATTCCGGCGATGACCCCATCCAAAAAGACGGCATGCTCATCCAGACAGGCTCCCGCGGCAAAGACATCGATTACCAGCCCGCGGCCTGAAGCCAAGCACGAGGAGCAGGCGCCCCGTCTCAAGAAGGCAGTTGGCTATGAAGACGACGATTGGAAGGAATTTTAGGCAGGCGCCCGGCCATGGCCCCCATTTCCACACATCATGCAGCAGCAGTCCTGTCCGCCGTGAGGGATGCCCCTCACGGCGAGACCTCCGGCATGCATCAGTTCAGGTATACGGATGAAGATTTTGAACGGATTCGCACGCTTATCTACCAGACCGCCGGCATCTCGCTGAACCCGCACAAGCAGCATATGGTCTACAGCCGTCTTGCTCGACGCCTGAGAGTGCGGGAGATCTGTTCCTTCAGTGACTATCTCGACCTGATTGAAGACGGCGACCACCAGGAACTTGAGGCGTTTATCAATGCCCTCACCACCAATCTCACCTCGTTCTTCCGGGAACCGCACCATTTTTCGATCCTGGCCAGACACCTGGAAGAACAGGCTCGTCGCAGGTCAACACTCAGCATCTGGAGCTGTGCAGCCTCCTCGGGAGAGGAACCCTATTCCATCGCCATGACCGTGGTCGAGCTGTTCAACAGCTTCGCTCCTCCCGTTCGCATCTTTGCCAGCGATATTGATACGAATGCCCTCGAACTGGCTAGCCAGGGAGTCTACCCCATTGAAAGGATCAATTCGTTGTCGCCGGAACGGATGAAACGGTTTTTTCTCCGGGGCGAGGGGAGGAATTCCGGTTTTGTCCGTGTCAAACCGGAGTTGAAGAAACTCATCACCTTCTGTCGAAAGAATCTTCTCGACGACGACTGGGGATTTTCCGAGCGGTTTGACAGCATCTTCTGTCGCAATGTCATGATCTATTTCGACAAAGAGACCCAGTACCGAATTCTAAAAAAATTCGTTCCGCGCCTGCAGCCGGACGGCAGGTTTTTTGCCGGGCATTCGGAAAACTTTCACCAGGCAACAGAACTGCTCCGCCTGTGTGGGAAAACCGTCTATCGACCGGTCGTCGGATGCTGATCGTGGAGGAAGCACCATGAACCATCAGCAAGAAATACCCCCTACCCCCTATTTCGATCGGACTTTCAGCCGCAATGCGATGAGGATCCTTCCGGGGGGACATCTTGTCTCCGCCAGCGGTATGATGCTCATGACCGTGCTCGGGTCGTGCGTGGCTGTCTGCATTCAGGACCCTGTTACCGGGATAGGCGGGATGAACCATTTCATGATGCCGGGCACGAGCAGGCAGCCGGATAGCACCGGCCGCTATGGCCAGCCTGCCATGGAAATGCTGCTGGACGACCTGATTCGACAGGGGGGTGTGCTGTCCCGCTGCTGGGCAAAGATATTCGGTGCAGGCAGGGTGATCCCGGATATGTCCGATATCGGCAGAAAGAATGTGGAATTCGCCCTTGCGTTCCTCTCTGAACATGCCATTCACGTTGCAGCCGTCGATACGGGCGATATTTTTCCCCGCAAGGTCTATTTCAATCCGGCAACCGGGCAGGTATTCGTGAAACGCCTGCTGCAAGCCTCGCCGGACGATGGTCTGACACCCACACCCACGCAGTTGCACCGGGAGCTGCCATGTCAATAAAGGTTCTCGTCATTGACGATTCCGCACTCATCCGTAGTCTTCTCACGGAGATCATAAACTCTCAGCATGACATGGAGGTCATAGGCTGTGCGCAGGACCCGCTCATCGCCCGGGAAAAGATCAAGGCTCTCAATCCGGACGTGCTCACCCTTGATGTGGAAATGCCGCGCATGGATGGCCTGGTTTTTCTCGACAAACTCATGAAGCTGCGGCCCATGCCGGTCCTCATGATCTCGTCCCTGACGGAAAAGAGTTCCTTCATCACCCTCCATGCTCTCGAACTCGGTGCGGTGGACTATGTCACCAAACCGAAACTCGACATCCGCTCCGGCATAACGGAATACGCCCATGAAATAACCGATAAGATAAGGGTGGCCGCCAAGGCACACATCAAGCCCGCAACAGCCAAATCCTACGGTCGTTCCATCGAACCGAAGCAGAGCGCCGATGCTGTTCTACCGGTCAATCACCGGTCATTGAGCGGCACTGAAAAGGTGATTGCCGTGGGAGCATCAACCGGTGGCACCGAGGCATTGCGCGAACTGCTCAGCGCCATGCCCGCGGACTCACCCGGCATCCTGGTAACCCAGCACATGCCCGAGGCCTTTACCAGGGCCTTTGCCAAGCGGCTGGACGGAATATGCCGGATCAGCGTCAAAGAAGCAGAGCATGGCGAGCGGGTGCTCCCCGGACACGCCTATGTGGCGCCGGGAAACCGGCATCTGCTCCTCGGGCGGAGCGGAGCGAATTATATTACCGAACTTGCCGACGGTCCTCCGGTAAATCGGCACCGGCCCTCCGTTGACGTGCTGTTCCGCTCCGCATCCAATGCTGGCGGCAAAAACGCCATTGGCGTCATCCTCACCGGTATGGGGAACGATGGTGCCGCAGGAATGATGGAAATGCGCACGGCGGGCGCGTTCACTATCGCCCAGGACGAAGAGAGCTGCGTGGTGTTCGGAATGCCGAAGGAGGCCATAGCACACGGTGGCGTTGAAGAGGTGCTGCCATTGCAGAATATTGGCAAGAGGATTGTTTCGTGGCTTTCTTCCCATGGAGGGAAAGCATTCAGGATGTAGTAGCAGTCAGCTTTCAGCCTCCGGCGCCTTCTCCCCCCCACGCGCCAGCAGATATCCTGCCACGGCAATGACGGCAAGACCGACGGTTTCGACCAAAGGGGTCAGTATTCGGTCGGGAACGGTTTCGTGAATGCCGTAGATCCCAAAGACGATGAAAACCAGCGCAGCGCCCCATTTGACAGCCTGCTCGGGGATATGCCGATGCATGACGATACCGATGACGATACCGATGGCATCGGCGATCAGCATGCCGGCATTGGTCCCGAGCCAGGTGGCAACCGGAGCCTGGTACTTTGCGGCAAGGGCAACCGTGGCCAGTTGGGTCTTGTCCCCCATCTCGGCAATGAAGAAGGCGACAGCAACAGTCCAGAAAGGGCTGAAGGAAAATCGCTTGTCCTCACCCTCCAGATGGTCGCCCCGAATGGTCCAGAGGCCGAACAGGATGAAGGAGACCGCTGCGGCAATCTGGATGTACTGGAGCGGGACGAACACCGTCAGGTAATTGCCCACCGCCACGGCCAGTGCATGGTTCAACGCCGTGGCAACGAACACCCCCCACATGACCACCGACGCCTTGTAGCGGGTGGCAAAAGCCATGGCCAGAAGCTGAGTCTTGTCTCCCATCTCGGCCAGAACCACGAAAATCAATGATGCCCAAAATGCCGTCACGGCAGCCTCCCCAGGTGGACAATAAAAAAACGAGACATGCAGCACACCGGAGGGTGATGCTGAAAGTCTCGCTTATTGGTGAAAAACCAATGACAAGGCCAGGTGCATGCGCACCAGTATGTTGACCTTGTCTCGCTAGCTACTCCCTTTCAGATTTTTTATTAATACACGATGCGGCCTGGGGAATGCAACTGTTTTCCCCAACGGCAGAGAGCCTTCTTCAGGGCTGTCGTTCAACTGCGGCTGGTCGGCATCCGGCGCTGGAGCGAGCGGGACTGCCGGGGTGAGAGGATCACCTTCATGTTCGGGACAGGGCTCGGTCGGCTCGGTTCCCACGACATAGAACTCATCCCGTTTTTCCGGGCAGCCGGATCTGGCCAGAAAGCCGGTCGTCGGATCGATCGAAACGGAAACGACCGTATCCGGTGCCGGGAAATCAACAACCGGCTTGGAGGCCAAAGCCGTCCGCATGAACCGTTCCCAGACAGGTGCGGCAACCACGCCTCCGGTAAAGCCTTTGCCTCCCGGCCTGGGCTTGTCATATCCCACCCAGATGCCGGTTATCAGCTGGGGCGTATAACCGATGAACCAGGCATCCCGGTAATCGTCGGTGGTGCCGGTCTTGCCGGCTGCTGGACGCCCTTGGCTGAATTTATTGAGAGATTTGGCCGTGCCATACACCATGACATCCCGAAGCATGGAGGTCGTTATGAAAGCTGTTGCCGGGGACATGACCGGGGAAACTGCCGGGGGATTCTCGGTCCAGGACTTTCGCCGGCGATCAAATACACGAATGATGGTCCTCGGTTCCGCCCGTACCCCAGCGTTGGCCAGCGGGGTGTATGCCTGTACCAGGTCGTGCAGGGTCACCTCCTCGGTTCCAAGGGCCAGGGAGAGATCATGCTGTGCGCGTAACGGAAGACCGACTTTCCCGGCAAAGTCGACGAAATAGGGAACGCCGATCGTATCCAGCAGCTTTACCGTAATGACATTGTTCGAGTATGCCAGGGCTTCCCTGAGGCTCAAAGACCCATACTGTTCCCTGCCATAGTTCAACGGTTTCCAGACGTCATTGTTGCCGCGATTGTAGGCTGCCGGGGTATCGTCCCAAATGCTGCCGGCAGTGATTCCCTTTTCCAGGGCCGCAGCATAGATCAGCGGCTTGATGGCGGAACCGGGCTGCCGCCTGGCTACGAAGGCCCGGTTATATGAGCTCTGGATAGCATCAACCCCGCCAACCGCAGCCAGAACATCGCCCGTGGCCGGGTCCAGGCAGAGCAATGCTCCCTGCAACTTCGGAGAAACCCGTTTCACCCCTTCGCTCAGGGTTTTTTCCGCCAGCTTCTGCAGATTGAGGTCCATGGCCGTGATGACATCCAGGCCACCCTGTTCCACAATCTCCGGCCCATACCGTTCGACAAGCCGATTCCGGATATGGGCCATGTACTGGGGGGCCTGACCGACTGGAATGACCGAGGGAGGATTAGCTCGCAACGCCTGCTTCTGCCGGGCGTTGATCATGCCGAGCTCCACCATCCGCTTGAGAACCACGTCCCTCCGCCCCGTGACCTTCGCCGGTACCCCCAAAGGATTGTAGCGTCCCGGGTTTTTTTGCACCCCGGCCAAGAGGGAGCATTCGGCGTCGGTCAATTCTTCCGGATTCTTGTCGAAATAGAGACGGGCCGCCTGGGCAATCCCCCAGGCGCCATTGCCGTAATAGATCTCGTTGAAGTACATCTCCAGGATCTGTCTCTTGCTATATTTCTTTTCAAACTCCATGGCCAGACGGGCTTCTTCGAGTTTGCGCTCGATGGTTTTCTCGCCGGACAGGAACTTGTTCTTGATCAGTTGCTGGGTGATGGTCGACCCACCTTCGGCAAGTTTCCCTTTGACCACATCCTTTACCAGGGCGCGGGCGATCCCCCGGATATCTATGCCCCCATGCTCATAGAACCGGGAGTCTTCAACTGCCACCACCGCCTTTTGCAGGAAAGCGGGAATACGGTCGATGGAGACCCAGTACCTTTTTTCAGGGAGTATCCGGCCAACAAACCGCCCCTGGTTGTCGAAGACCTTGATGGAGGAATATCCGGACGGCAGGGGGGGATAGGTGGCAAACGCCTCCTGGGCTCGGACCGGTACAACAATGGCCAAGACCAGGAAAAGGCCGGCGACGACGGAAATCAGTAATTGTACGAGACGCATGGATAAGGAAACCAAGGTATTACACGCTCCTGCGCGGATGCTGGCAGTAAGGGGTCATGCAGTGAGAGGGATTATGTCACGCCTGACAGATGGCGGCAAGCCAAACCTGACGACGGAGGTGCTGTACCACCCGGAGGTCACGTCAGTAGTTCTGTTCCTTTTTCATCTGTTCATACTGCCCGTAATCCGGCGACTCCGGCCTGCCCACACGCTCGGCAGGTGAGCTCTGTAGATCGTTCTGCACCCGGAACCCTTCATAGATGCCAGTCGTTACATGTTTGACCGAGCACCCCGAGAGGAGTTGCAGCCACAGCACGAAAAGAAGCGACACTGCGAAACGGATCATCATGAACCTCCTCCTTCATTCATCACCACAGCTTGAAGACCCGTACAGACGAGACAATTCCCCCATCTGCTCAGGTCTTCGGCTCCGTCCTGGTGATCATGCTCCGCCGAAGGCCGAGCAGGTCCCTCGCCTCGGCCATTGCCGCGGCAAAGCCGTCCCTGCTTGCATGAAATATGGCATTGGGCTCACCCTCCTCATCCCAAGGCCAACCGGTCCTCACGATCATGATCAAAAGCTCTTCGAGCTGGTTCACCCGGTCGGTGAGTTCACTGTACCCTTTCACCACGTCGTTCAGGAGTAACGAGTCGATGTCCCCGCTCTCCATGCTTGCTTTCAGCCTCTCCAGCAGATTTGACACGGCAGTCTCCCTTGATCAGGTCTTTGTGTACGGTGCTCCTATACCCCAGCCGGCTTACCCAGGATCCCCCTGGTGAAGATCGCAACATACTGTTGGATCAATTCTTCGTCTTTCTCGGGCGAATGGCTGATCAGGTTTTCGGTGGCCATCGTGCTGAGGAAAAAATAATTGACCATCCCGGCAAGGGCCAGCACCGCGTTCACGGCATGGATATCCTCCCGGAACTGCTTGCGTGCCACGCCGTCAGCAATGACCTCCACCAGGATATTGATGACTTTGCCGATAGCCGGGGAAACGATCGCGGCAAAAAAAGGGGTTGGGTTAGTGAGTTCGCTGGTATAGAACCGCAACAGGTAAGGATTATTGCGGTGCCGCTGGATGGTCCAGCGGATGTAGGCCTCGATCACGGCCAGGGGGTCAGCTCCTTGCCGCTTGATCTCCTCAATCTGGTCAAAACAGGCGAACTGTTCCCGCAGCACCGCATCATACAGCCCTTCCTTGCCGCCGAAATAATAGGAGATCATCGAGATGCTCACGCCGGCGGTCTGGGACAGTTCCCTGATGCTGACGCCGTTCAGTCCGCGTTCGGCGAATAACTGCGTTCCCACCTCCATCAGTTTGTTACGGCAGTCCGTTTTTGCCATATTGTTCCCGAGCCGATTGAATGTGTGTCGCACAGAGTAGCAAAGTCTCGCGCTAAAGCCAAATTTCTTGGCACTGCCGGGATAATTATTGCGAATCAAACGTGGTGCTGTTATGATGTTTTCGAACGAACGTTCGATTTTTTTCACTAATTCGTTGCAATGTCAAGAAGCCCGGGTCGGGCAGGCCATGCCCACTCTCACGGTGCTGCGCGCACCCACTTTCCAACCGAAGGAGGATACAATCAGATGTCGGAATTGCACAACAGAATCAGAAAATCCAGTCTCCACGCCAAGATTAAGCAGGTTGCAGAGGTCATTCCCCTGTTCAAAAACGGGATGAACATCGGCTGGTCCGGATTTACCCCGGCCGGCTACCCCAAGATGGTTCCCATTGCCCTGGCAGACCACGTGGAAAAAAACCAGCTGCAGGGAAAAATGAAGTTCAACCTTTTCATCGGTGCATCCGTTGGCGTCGAAACCGAAGACCGCTGGGCCTCTCTGGACATGATCGACCGGCGCTGGCCCTACCAGACCGGCAAGAACATCCAGGCGGGGATCAATGAAGGGCGCATCCGCATGGGAGACAAACATCTTTCCATGTTCTCCCAGGATCTGGGATATGGCTTTTTCACCAAGGAAAACGGTGGTCGCCTCGACATCGCCATCATCGAATGTTCTGCCATTACCGAGAACGGCGGCCTGGTCCTGACGGCCTCCTGCGGTGCAGTGCCGGAGATCCTGCAGATTGCCGACCAGATCATCATAGAAATCAACACCTCGATCCCGAGTTTCGAAGGCCTGCACGACATCATCGACCCGGTCAACCCGCCCAACCGCCTCCCCTATCTCATCAGCCGGGTTGACGACCGTTCCGGCAGCCCCTATGTCCGGGTCGATACGGACCGGATCGTGGCAATCATCGAATCGAATCTGCCCGATAACGGCCGGGCTTTCAGTGAACAGGACGACACCTCCGAAGCCATTGCCAACAACATCGTCGACTTTTTCTCCCAGGAAGTGAAGGCCGGTCGGCTGCCGAAGAACCTGCTGCCGCTCCAGTCCGGCGTCGGGTCCATTGCCAACGCGGTTATCGGCGGCCTGGCAAAAGGCCCGTTCACCGGTCTCAAGGTCTGGACCGAAGTGCTGCAGGACACCATGCTCGACTTCTTCGATTCCGGGAAACTCGATTTCGCCTCAACCGTCTCCCTCTCTTTCTCGGTCGAAGGCTTCAAACGTTTTTACGACAACTGGGACAAATACAGCGACAAGGTCCTGATGCGACCGCTCTCCATCGCCAACCACCCGGAGCCGATCCGCCGACTGGGATGCATTGCCATGAACACCCCCATCGAGTTCGACATATACGCCCATGCTAACTCCACCCTGGTAGGCGGCACGCGGATGATCAACGGCATCGGCGGTTCCGGCGACTTCCTGCGCAACGCCTACCTCTCGATCATGCACACCCCGTCGGCCCGGCCGACCAAAACCGACCCGACCGGCATCACCTGTGTCGTGCCGCATGTACCGCACGTCGACCACACCGAGCATGACCTGGATGTACTCGTTACGGAGCAGGGACTGGCCGATCTGCGCGGTCTCGACCCGAAGAGCCGCGCCCAGCTCATTATCGACAAATGCGCCCACCCGGACTACAAGCCGCTGCTGCAGGAATATCTCGACAGGGCGACGAAAGACTGCCTCTCACGTAAAGCCGGTCATGAGCCGCAACTGCTGGACCGGGTCTTCAAGATGCAGGTCAACCTGGCGAAAAACGGCACCATGAAAATCGACAACTGGGACATCTGATCAGGGGATTCTTCGTAAACAACGCGGACTGCCACAAGGGGAATGGAGGGAATCATGCGTGATTCAGATCTGCAGCCCAGGTATTACATCAACGCAGCCTTGCAGGCCATGGAACAGGCCTATGCCCACAATCAGGATGTCCGGGTGGGGGCGCAGATTTCACGGGTCATTGCTGCACTGCATGAACTGAAGGGCGAGGTGGCGACTTCGCGCTCCGCCCATGAGCAGCCACAGTACGATCCCCATGAGATAAACGATTTCAATTCAGCCATTTGAGACACGGCCACAAGAACCACTCATCAGGCCGGGCAAAAGGTCACAACATTGCGCTCTTTTGCCTGGCCTGGTCAGGTCCCATTAGCTTCCTTGAGAAACTAATGGGTTCCGGATCGGAAAGAAGGGATTTTTCGTCCTGGCAAGGGAATCAAGGGATTGCGCGGAGGCATACATCGGTACGCCGCACAAGCAATCCCGCAGATTGACGACACCAGGGCGGGAAAGAACCCTTTCCGGACGGAAACCAGTTAGAGTTCGTGCCGATACCTGACCAGCAGGTAATAGCACCCGACACCACCAGCCCCCATCAGCAGGTCACGCATCCAGGGTATCGGTTTTTCCAGCATCGCATAGATAATCGGATCGAGGATGGCGGTGGTCAGCAAACTCACTGCCCCCCACAGCAGCAGTTTCTTCATCCGGATATCCTCCCCCTGGATAGTGTGTCAGCCACAGCTCTGCCTCGCATCCGTCACTCAACAACGGCAACAGCTGGCGTCAATGCAGGCTCTTCCAAACTGATCCGGCCGATTTTCCCCGCCCGCAGCTCCCGCAGGAACGCCTCGGAAGCCCGGTTCAAGTCCACTTCTCCGCCCCCGGTCAGACACCCCAGGCGACGGCCAATGGCTTCTATCAGGTCGTGGGAGGAGCCGGGGAGAGCCTGCAGCCCATAACGCGCCTTCAACAGTTCCGGATACCTGCGCAGCAGGTATTCGCCTGCAAAGAGACCAACCGTGGCGCTGTCCATGGCGTTATCTCCGATGGCGCCGCTGGCCGCAAGCCGGTACGCCCCATTCTGGTCGCTCATATCCGGCCAGAGCACCCCTGGCGTATCGGACAGGACTATGCCGTTGCGCAGATCGATCTGCTGGGTAGTGGTGGTCACCGCCGGCCGATCCCCGACCCTGGCCATGCTCTTTCCCGCCAGGGTATTGATCAGCGTGGATTTGCCCACATTGGGGATCCCCACCACCATGGTACGAACAGGAAAGCCAGGCTTGCCCCGTTTCGGCGCCAATCCCTGACAGAGCCTGATCAACTGCTTGGTGTCGGCATGCTTCTTTGCCGACAGGGGGAGCGCACGTACCCCGGTCTGCTGCTCGAAGTCGCGCACCCACGCCTTTGTCACGACAGGGTCGGCCAGGTCATGCTTGTTCAGCACCTTGATCCAGGGCTTGTTCCGCCGCAGTGCCGCCAGCTTGTGATTGGAGCTGGAAACGGGAAGCCGGGCATCCAGCACCTCAATCACCACGTCTATCCGTTTTATCAGGTCTTCGATCTGCTCCAGGGCCTTGCCCATATGTCCGGGAAACCATTGAATCGTCATGAATTGTCGTCCTCTATGGTGGTAAAAGCTGTTCCTGCCGGTCAGCGGACAGGCACAGGCGGTCATGCTGTGGGTCAAGGTTGTCGAACACCAGGAGTGCCTTGTCAGCCCTGGTCATTGACTTGATCAGGACCTCTCTCCTTGCTGCAGAAGAATGGTAGTGGCCCGTTTCGAGATAGACCACCCGTATCGGTCGACGCCCCCTGAAATACCTGGCGCCTCGTCCCTCGGCGTGCTGACGGAACCGTCTGTCCATATCGGTGGTAATCCCCGTATAGAAGGAGTTATCCGAACAGAGGATGATGTAAACCTGCCAGTTCCCCGTCATGCGTAGTCTCCTGTTCGGACGCTTCTGCGTCGTCCCGGTTTGACACCCCGGCGAGCCTCGCTGGCTCTGCATGTCTTGTCAACAGGCACGATGCAGGCTGGTCACAACAATCTTCGCGGTATCGCCAGCGGCAGCTGAATGCAAACATTATGGCGGGATCCCGATCAGCAGTTCAGCGTCTGAGCAGGAGAAGACAGAGGACGAGCGACAACAATGCGGACAGCACTGCCAGCGCCATGCAGATATTTAACCGCGCCTGCAGCGTCTTGCCGATCTCTTCCAGCAGGGCAATGTTTTTGTTCTGCTGTTCGATCAGCGCCTCCTGCTTGATGAGCACGCTTTCCAGCTCACTGATCCGCTCGCTCAACTGCGCCGTAACCACCACAGCCTCTTCATTTTCCCCGGCAGGGAGCTGCTGCAAACGATCCTTGAGTTTCCTGATGAAATCAGGGCCGTACTTTACGGCGATATCTGCGACCTGCCCCCAGGAAATCTGTTTCATGGCCGTTGCCAGGATTGCCGTAATTCCCATGGATCTCTCTCTTGTGCCATAGTTTTCCGCAACCATTTCCGATGGATGAGGAGGCGATCATCGATTCCCCATAGGCGTGCACTATGGGATATGCTCCTCCCATTGCATCGGGACAGGCTGGGGGCAACATTGCGTTGCGAGGTGATGATAACACAATTCGGGAGATACTGCAGGTCGGAAACAGAAGAGAACATTCCCTTTGTTGTCGACACGGAAAAGCACCCGACCCAGCATTCTGGCGGTACCGCTCCAGGCGGCCAGACGCTCGCGACAGTTGCCGGTATTGCGTTCAGACAGGAAATCTGTTAGATAATGCACAGTCTATTTTTAGATCTTTTGAATTAATATTCACTTTAAATTCATGCGAACAGCCATGGAGAAGCATCAACAGGAAATCTGTTCCAGTCAAGCCTGAACGGAGTACTCATGAAAATAGTCATCAGCCTGGGAAGTTTCCTATTGGAAAAGGCCTTACAGGATCAACTGCAGGAAGTGCCAGAAGTCACTGACGTTGTTCTGTTAAACTCCACCAGCACTCCTGAAACATTCGATCCCGATTTCCTTATCACCGATGTCTATACCATAAAGCAGAAAAGACCGGCCTGCCTCTCCGGGGCAAAGATGGTCTTTCTTGATTACGGCCTCAGCGAAGATAGTATTGCGTGCCTGATCATAACGAATAAAATCGACGGGATCATGACCCCTGATACCGATATCCAGCTGCTTTTAAAGGCATTTCATGCGATGAAGAAAGGGCAGATGTGGATTGATAACTGCAAAATCAAGGCATTGGTCAACTTTGCGGACAACTCGAAGGATTCAGTTATTGCAGGGAGCTTGAGCAACAAGGAGCGGGAAATAGTCATAAACATATCCCAGGGACTCACAAACAAGGAGATCGCGTCACAACTCTTTATCAGCGAACAAACAGTCAAGACGCACATCAACAGCATTTTCAAGAAATTGAACGTAACGCGCCGTACCCAGTTGGTCCCCCTTGGCATAAAGCTGAGGGGCGATCTCATTTCCTGATCGCCCGCTCACATTATTTCACTCTTCGATCCAGCATGTTTTCATGCAGACTACCAAACGGACTACCCCATTAGTTCTGCTTCGGCCCGATGTCCCAACCATATGACGACAAAATCCAGCCAGCAATCGACGTGTTATGACGCTTCGTCCGTTTTCCGCCTCCCCCTACCCACCGACCACCCTGCTTGACTGCCACCCATAGGTTGTACATCCAATTCTGGAAAATATGCCTTGTTGACCGATTGTTGCTTCGATCGTCATCTGCTACAACTGCCAAGCATCAGACAGATGTTGCGCCAGCAGACAGTTGCCGATTTCCGGGCAAACCACAATTCGACAAAGGCGCAATAACATCTCTCTCCGCAAACTGTTTTGTATCTGGTCATCAACGCTATTCAATCTAACCTCGGGAGGAATACACATGAAACTCGGAATTCTAATGCAAACAGTCCTGTGTTGTATCTCATTGCTCGGATTATCCATGACGTGTTTGGCAACCGAAACTCCGAATGCTGCACAGAAGCAGGAGGAGGCAATCGTTGTTCGTATAGATCATAACGATGTCACCCTCCAAGCGGTCGGAGACAAGGACAGGACCATTACCGCCCCGTTCAGCAATGCTGCCGAATTCAAGGTCGGCGACAAGGTAGTCATTATCGGCAACACCTTGAGATCAAGTGAAAAAACCTCTGACGACAAGGCACAACCGAACGGCCCTGCACCTGATATCAAATAACCCCTAGCGACGATACGCTGTAAAATTTCCCGCAGACTCCCATTTCTTTGCATCTGTCACCAGGGTGACTCTGTTTGGGGGAGGATGCTCATCAACACAATACCAAAACAGTGGAGAGACAAACAGAGGGGGGCACACCGGATATATTCGGAGTGCCCCTTTTCTCGTAGTACATACCCGGCTCGAGTTCAGATTAAATTCGCCGAATTACCCGTTCAGAGCTCCGGCAGCACCAATCAAACGGGCCACTGACTCGGCAAGGATGCGATACCCTGCGGCATTGGGATGTATCAAGTCTGATTTGAGACTGCCGGTTGAGAGGATCTTCTTCAAAACTTTTCTTTCCAGGGGGATGGAAGAATCCTTGGCTATCTTTTCGTACAGTTTCGGCACTTCCAGCCCGAAACCGAGCCTGGGGACAGCAATGAGCACCACCGCGACACCCCGCTCCTGAGCAAGTGCCACCATGGCCCGTAGATTGTCGTCAGTCCGGCTCTCGTCCTGATGCTGCAGGAAATCGTTGCCTCCGAGGCAGAGGAGCAGCAGTGCCGGTCTCTGCTCGTCGAGTGCTGCGGCAAGCCTCGCCCTCCCCTGTGCAGTTGTCTCCCCCGGCACTCCGGCATTCACCACGCGCCGGCCGATGAGGCCCTCAAGAACTGCCGGATAGCTCTCGCCAGGAGCGGCGCCACTACCGAAGGTGATACTGTCGCCAAATGCCAGCACCACCGCGTCTGGCGGCAATGCCGCCAACTGTGGCGCCTTGCTGCAGGAGCAGAGGACGAGCAGCCCGAGGATCAGGAATAATCTGATGTCTGTCATGTTCATGATAAGAGTCTATCCCTGAAAGCAGCTACCCGCTAGCAGCCCGGCAGCAGACAAAAAAAGGCCCCGGAGGATTTCTCCGGGGCCTTCTTGCATGTGGCGTCCCCTGCCGGATTTGAACCGGCGTCGCCGCCGTGAAAGGGCGGTGTCCTGGGCCGGGCTAGACGAAGGGGACATGGTGAGCCGCGTTGGGGTCGAACCAACGACCACCTGATTAAAAGTCAGGTGCTCTACCGACTGAGCTAGCGGCTCGTTAAGACAAGGAGAGTCTTATACCTCATGAGTACGTGTCAGTCAATATATTTTTTACATATTTCTATTTTTTCCGCACATTGCTCATGCAAACGGATTGCGCAGCATGATCGTTGCTTCGCGCCCCGGCCCAACTGAAACCAGGACAATCGGGCACCCTATAAGCTCTTCCAGGCGCTTGACATAGGACTGGGCCTTAGCTGGCAGATCTTCGAAACGACGGGCAGCGGAAATGTCTGCCTGCCACCCCGGGATCTCCTCATAAATCGGCGTACACTGGGCGAACGTCTCCAGATTTGCCGGCAGCTCGTCGAGGACCTTCCCCTGGTAAGCGTAGCCGGTACAGACCTTGATGGTCTCAAAACCGTCGAGAACATCCAGCTTGGTGAGTGCGACGCCGGTGAGGCCGTTCATCCGTACGGCATAGCGGAGCACAAGGGCATCGAACCAGCCGCATCGGCGGGGACGGCCGGTAGTTGCACCGAACTCGCTCCCTACCTGACGAAGCCTCTCACCATCGGCTTCATGCAGTTCCGTGGGAAACGGCCCGCCGCCAACCCTGGTGACATAGGCCTTGGATATACCGATGATCTGGTGGATGTCGCGTGGACTGACGCCGGTGCCGGTGCATGCGCCTCCCGCACAAGTGGATGAAGAGGTGACAAAGGGGTAGGTTCCGTGATCAACATCCAGCAAGGTTCCCTGGGCACCTTCAAACAGGAGCTTCTTGCCTGCCTTGATGTCGCGATGGAGAAGCAGCGCCGTGTCGTCCATGTACTTCCGGAGGATGTCGGCATAGCCACAGTACTCGGCAAAGACCTGCTCGAAATCGAAGGGCTCCTCGCCGAGCTGTTTTTCCAGGATAAAGTTCTTCTCAGCCAGATTCTCCTTGAGTTTGCGGGAGAAGACGTCCCGGTTCAGCAGGTCCATCAGGCGGATACCGCGGCGCCCGATCTTGTCTTCATAGGCCGGACCAATGCCACGGCCGGTGGTACCGATCTTCTTGGCACCGCTTTGGGCTTCGCGGGCAATATCGATCCGCTTATGGTAGGGCATGATGATATGCAGCGACTCGCTGAGCCGAAGCTGGCTGTCGTCCTGCATCTTCCCTTTTGCCTTCAGGTTGTTGACCTCGCGGATGAACACCTCGGGATCAAGGACCACGCCATTGCCAATGACGCACCGCTTCCCCTGATGCAGGACCCCGGACGGGATCAGGTGCAAAACCACCTTTTCGCCTTCGACCACCAGCGTATGACCGGCATTGTTGCCCCCCTGGTAGCGGACCACATCGTCGGCGAATTCTGTATAGATGTCGACGACCTTGCCTTTTCCTTCATCGCCCCATTGGGCCCCAACCACAACTACGTTCGCCATGGATCTGTCTCCTCGTACGACGTCGTATTCATGCACAATTGCATACTTCGAAAACGTGGTTCCTACTTACAGCCCGGTCAGCCGGCCTGCCGCTCCCACAGGGCATCCAGATCGAGCCGGCCTCCCACCTGGAACAGCAGATTCTTTTTCAGTCGCATGGTCGATCCATCGGCAACCCGGACAATGGAGACCTCGTCATCTGTACAGTAACTGCCACCTATGATCAACATACGGCGGATGTTCATCCGTCGAGCGTATTCGAGTGAATCGTCGTATTCCCGGCGGATGATGTCCCGTGCAACCGAATATCCCATGGTGCGGAGGCATTTGGCGATCCGAAGGGCCTCTCGACGGTCGTCCGCTGCATTAAACAGAAGAAAGTCCCTCGCAGTACTTGCCTCCACGTCCGGCTGTCGCTCCAGTGCCGCCAGCAAAGCCAGTATGTTGAAGGCAAACCCCGTGGCCGGCGCCGGAAAACCATAGCGGGCCGTGAGGTCATCGTAACGCCCACCACTGCACACAGGCTCTCCCAGTCCACTGACAAATCCCTCGAAGGTGAGCCCAGTGTGGTAATCGAGGCCACGGATCTCGCCAAGATCGATGGTAAGGTATTCTGTCACGCCATAGACATCGAGCACCTGCAGCACCTGCTCGATATTTTCCAGGGCACGCTTGCAGCGGTCATGGACAGCTACACCTGCCGCCTCGTCGAGAACCTTTCGACCGCCGAACAGGCGCGGGAGGGAAGCAATCGCCTCCTTGACCCGATCCGGTGCAGGGATGCTTTCCAACAACTCTCGAACGGCAGAGGCGTCCTTTTTACCAATGGCTATCTTCAACTGCCTGGCTGTCGCCCCATCCAGCCCGGCAGCCGCCATGATGCCACGGAAAAATTCGACCTGTCCGATGTCCATCTTGAAATCCCGGATTCCGAGCCCCTGCAGCACTTCAACGGCCATCGCCACCATCTCGGCATCGGCTTCGGGCGAGTCGAGCCCGATCAGTTCAACCCCGGCCTGGAAGATCTCGCGGCTCCGGCCGCTCTGAATTTCGGCATGGCGGAGAACCCTGCCGTGATAACAGATTCTGTAGGGAAAAGGCTGCTGGCACATCCGCGTAGCTACGATACGCGCCACCTGCGGAGTGATGTCGGAGGGAATGGCAAGAAGCCGGCCGGATTGCCGGTCGTCAAAACGAAAGGTCCTGCTGCGTAGTTCGTCACCGATCCCAAGAGCCAGAACATCCTCGAATTCGAGCAAGGGCGTGATGATCCGCCTGAACCCCCACAACTCGAAGACCCGCCGGATCTGTTCCTGGATATACCCGATCTTGTCCGCCGTATCAGGCAGAAAATCGGCAACCCCCTTGGGGATGGGGGCATCTATTCGTGGAGGGTTAAGCACCAGCACCAGGCTCCCGGCATCGGTATCAGCGACCGCGTTAAGCGCGAAAACGCTCGAAATCCTAACAACATGACCAGTGAAAGTCAATCCTTAAATCCCTGCTGCAGACTGAAACGACAAAGGGCGGACCTTTGTCCGCCCCCTGCCCCTTCATGGATGACTTCAGGTCATTCGACCTTTTTTACCGTGATGGTGCTGGCACCCTTGTCAAAGAGCCCCTCTTTTTTCACCACTTCAAGCATGACCAGTTCTTTGCGTTGACCATCGTAGAAATAGTCAGCCAGGTAGTTCTGGCTTTCCTTGGTCCGCCAACGTTCGTCCAGGGAGACCCCGGTCCAGGCATAAGCGTAGACGGTATTCTTGGTAAAGGAACGGTTGTTCCCCACTACGAACAACCCGCTGTTACGCGGCACGATGACCAGTCCATTATCGGTAACTACCACACGCTGCTCCAGGAAGCGCCAGCGATAGCGATCAACAGAAATCGGCTGCATCTGCTGCTCGTCACGCTTGAAATAGACTTCACTGCCGCCGTACCGATCACCGCTCTTCCAGAGGAGTTCGCCGGAGTCGTCCAGGACCCGCAGGTAGCCGTCCTCATCAAGAATGACCTGATATTTCTTGCCATCTGCATCGGCAAAACGATTGAAAGTGAATACGTTGGCATATTGCGGCACCTTGATCACTGCCCCCATGGTGAATGCATTGCCCTTCTTCACGATCTCCCGCACGTCGCCGTAGAAATCCTCATCATCTTTCCCGATTTGCTGGGCGTAGACCTTGCGGGTCTTCCCTTCCAAAGCAATGGCGCGGAAATAGTACGGGAGCCGTTCCGCAATAACCGTAAAACCCTTGTCTCCTATGGAAAGCACCCGGGACGAGAGGGTCTCCTCTTCCATGATAGTGACATAAATTTCCAGAACACCATCGTTATCCAGATCAGCCGTGTCGATCCCCAGGATTTTCGCATCACCCGAAATCGAATAATCGGCTGTTTTCTTCAACTCTTTTCCCTGACGATAGAGCCGGACAACCTGTTGTCCGGCAATAACGAATTCGCGCTCACCACCGGGCAGGTCGCGACCCGGCGCAATGCCGATCATGGCACCCTCGATCCTCGTCTGGGGGATGAGCGGTTTCGTGGTTGCCTGGTCAGCACGGATGATGTCGCCCGGCGGCGTGACAATGACCCCTGCCTGCGACTGGATAACATCCGACGACGCGGCGACCACGACCCCCTTTGCCACAGACTGAGACGCCCCAGCGACAACTGCTGCCGTACCTGCGCCTTCACCGGCTCTTCCTGAGGCAGAAGGAACAGCAAGAGGAACAGCGCCCTTTGCAGCCGGCTCACTTGCAGCAGCAGAAGCGGCTTTGAGGAGAATCGGCTGCAATTGCTGAGCGAGCTTGCCGATTGCCGGGATCAGATCGTCTTGCCCCTCCCCTTGAACGTAGCTCCGCCCAAGGGGCTCCCCTTTGGCACTGCTCACCACGGCATCAATGCTGAAGACCTTGCCCAGAGAAATATAGCTGCAGGCGATCAGAGCATCGACACCATTGGGGCTGTCAATACTCAGAACCTTGTCACCGGCAATCCTGGAGGCAAGCAGCCCTTGCAAGGCGCTTTTCAGCTCGTCCCTGTTCGCTGCACCCGTTACAGTACATTCAGCCACATGGACCTTAATAGGGCCCGCCAGAACAGCTGCAACGGATGAGCAGAAGACCAGCAGCAGGGTCACCAGTTGCAGAATGAATCGTTTCATAACTTCTCCCGTGTTCTTTTTTCACACATCAGGATTGGAGAAAAAAAGGCGAACCTTGTCGGTCCGCCTTTTCATCATCTTCAACTAATGAACCGACTAGGGCTCAAGCAGGGTATCAAGCATCTTGTCTGCTTCGTCCAGCTTGTCCTTCAGTTTTTTGATCTCATCAGCCGAATAGACCTTGGTCCCTTTTTTGATTTCGGTCTGCAGCTTCTTGATCTTCTTCTGGATGCTGTCGACCTCACCCTTGCATCCCTTGGAAGCAAGCAGGCACTGGTCCTTCTCTTCTTTGGTCATTTCGGCGGCAAACGCCGGAACCGCTGCGGACATCATGAACGCGGCGAGTACCATCACAGCTGCTTTTTTCATGGGTTTTCCTCCCTTGTGTGCGGTGTGTTAAGAGAACCGCACGGGCCTCAAGCCCGTGCGGCAATACAGGCAATCGGCTTAGAACGTGTAGCTGAGCTGCAGGTTGGCCAACCAGGGGTTGTCGGCATCAGCAACCGTAGTTGCGAAACCGCTGATACCCTTGCCGTTGGAAGCTGCCGACTTCTTGAGAGCATCGCCCAGGATGGCATAGGCGCCGGTGAGGCTGACGGCCAGGTTGTCGTAAAGCTTGTAGCCAACGGTTGCATTGAGTTCGGTGCCGAGGGAGCTGCTCTCCTCGGTGGTGCCGTTCTTACGCTGCTCTGCAGTCATGGCATAGCCAACGTTGGCATTGTAGAATGCCTTGTCCCTGGTCCCTTCATAACCGGCAAAGATGCCCACCAGACCGCGGCCACCAACAGTAAGGTCGTTGCCGGTCACAGAAGTAGAGCTGTTGACCGCCTGGCCGCTCCGAACGAGGAGCCACATATTGGCGGCATTGAAGTAGCTGGTATTGGCGGAGACGGGCTTGAAGGCCTTACCATAAGAGGTAGAAGAGGTCGCGCGGTCATCACCTGACATGTACACGAAAGCGGCATTGATGTTACCCGGACCAACATTTTTCACCTTGGCAGTGGCACCACCCAGGAAACCGTTCAGGTTCTGGTTGCCGGTGGTCCTGCCGAACTGCACTGCAACGAACGGATTGATCGTAGCAGGGCCAAAAGTCAGGCTGGCGTTCACGCCCGGCATATACATGTCCTTCACGTTGGAAGGAAGTGTGTTGGTTCCGTTGTCGATGGCATAGAGGCTGGCGCCAACTGTCATGTCCTTGTTGATGGCATATTTCGCGTCGACGACGAAGAGGTCGTTGCTGGCATCACCAGCCCAGTTTGTGTTGGTATCGAGATCGGCATAACGGAACCAGCCGAACGAAGCGGTCAGCGGATCGAACTTCTTGGTGACGTAGAGACCGGTCATGTCTGCCAGGAGGAACAGGCTCTGGTAGGAGTCAGCCCAAGGCTGGATACCGATCTTGATGTTGGCGCCGGTAATGGGGCAGTTGGTGTCGAGATAAACGTTCTTGGTCTCAAGGGTCAACTGGTCAGCATCAAGGTTACCGCTGTCGTTTCCGGTTGTAATCCCTTTGTAGCCGCCAGCAACCCCGCCGAAACGGGAATCGAGTTCGAAATGTGTTACCAGCTTCAGGTTGTCGTTGGCCTTGGCTATGTACATGAGGCGGGCACGCTGCTCGAAGAAGTTGCTCACCCCGGCGTCCTTCCTCAGGAGCGTACTCGTCTGCGCAGGAGCCAAAGTGTAGCCGTTAAAGAAGTTGGAGGAATACCCCATTGCCTTGTACATCCCGTGGAACTCGTTCTCCAGTGCAAAGGCCGTGGTCGCGGCGACGCACATGGCGCCGGCAGCGGCTGCAACAACAAGCTTTTTCTTCATTTCATACCTCCTTCATGGTTGATATAAACTCACAGTTTCAACAGGTTCGTTACATTACAGGCAATGTTTTTGTTGAGATCACCACCTTTCATTCATGAACATGAGACCGCAGTGGCATATGGGCAGGTATATCCACAAAAAAACCCATCTCACTCGGGAGACTGCTGCTCCCGTATGAAATGGGTGTCTTCCCATCAATACGTCTACGGAAGCCCGATTTGCAGACATCTTCCTGCAAACGGCTTTCCGGATCAAGGCATGTGGTCTGTTTTGAACGTAGCATCATCATGGACCATTAATTTTGCGTAAGTTTATACCCCACAAAAACGACTGTCAAGCGACACAGGTCTTTTTTCGCCGCCCCACAATCCCGGATACAGCATGCATGGGCTACCAGAGACACCCAGAACCATTCACCCAACTGTTTAGGCATTCTAGGAGAATGGAGCCAATATACAATTTATAGAACGTAAGTCAAGGAAATTTTCAAACAGCGTTACACTTTCCCATTAATGACCCGGTGCGCAGAGCTCGGTCAGGACACCATGCGTACTCTTCGGGTGTAGAAAAGCGATTCGCGTTTTATGTGCGCCGTTGCGCGGTACAACATCGATCATCTTGACACCGTCGGCCACGAGCTTGGCAATGGCAGCCTCGATGTCCGCAACCTCGTAGGCAAGATGATGTATTCCTGGTCCATTTTTCTCCAGGAACTTTGCCAGCGGGCTCTCCAGGGACGTCGGCTCCAGGAGTTCGATCTTTGATTCGCCGATCTGCAGCATTGCGACGCGCACCTTCTGCTCGGCAACCTCTTCGATCCCCTTGCATGCCATGCCGAGTTGGTCGCGATACAGTGGCAGCGCATCTTCAAGGGATCTGACCGCGATCCCGACGTGGTTGATCTTTGAAAGCATCACATCGCTCCTATATTACAAGGGTTTTATTGCAACACGGTTACAGGGATGCTGCACGTTCGCAACAATCAAAGCACCACTGTCTCGCGATGAATGCCGAAGACACTGCGCAGGACATTGGCAATCTCCCCAAGGGTTGCGTATGACTTGACTGCCTCGACAATGAACGGCATCAGGTTGTCCGTTCCCCGAGCTGCTGTTTCCAGGGCCTGCAAGCGCGCCTGCACGGCATTTGCGTCTCGTCTGCCCTTCATGCCGGCCAGGGCCTGTTTCTGGGAGATCTCCACCGCCTCCTTGATTTTCAGGAGATCAGTCGGGGGCGGTTCCTGGATGGCAAACTTGTTGACCCCGACGATTACCTGGTCTCCGGACTCAATGGCCTTCTGGTACGCATATGCGGAATCCTGTATCTCCTTTTGCTGGAACCCGCGTGAAATCGCCTCCACAGCTCCGCCCAGCTTATCGATCTTGTCGATGTAATCGAAGGCTGCCTCTTCGATCCGGTCGGTAAGGGATTCGACCAGAAAACTCCCGGCGAGAGGGTCGATGGAGTCAGCCACGCCCGACTCGTAGGCAATGACCTGCTGCGTCCGCAGGGCAATGCGAACCGAATCTTCCGTGGGGAGTGCTAAAGCCTCGTCACGGGAATTGGTATGGAGCGACTGGGTCCCGCCGAGCACCGCAGCAAGGGCCTGGATGGTTACACGCATGATATTGTTGTCCGGCTGTTGCGCCGTGAGAGTACAGCCTGCCGTCTGGGTATGAAAACGGAGCATCATGGAGCGGGGGTCTTTTGCCTTGAAGCGCTCCTTCATGATCTTAGCCCACATGCGGCGTGCAGCGCGGAATTTGGCAACCTCCTCCAGGAGGTTGTTGTGGGCATTGAAGAAGAACGCCAGACGCGGGGCAAATTCATCCACGTCCAGGCCAGCCTTTATTGCCGCATCCACGTAGGCGATCCCGTCCGCAAGGGTAAACGCCACCTCCTGCACTGCACTTGAACCGGCCTCGCGGATATGATAGCCGGAGATGGAGATGGTGTTCCACTTGGGCACATGATCCTTGCAATAGGCAAAGATGTCGGTGATGATCCGCATCGACTCGCGCGGCGGGTAGATGTAAGTACCGCGGGCCATGTACTCCTTGAGGATATCGTTCTGGATCGTACCCGAAATCTTGTCTGCGGAAACCCCCTGCTTTTCCGCCACGGCGATATACATGGCCAGCAGGATGGCAGCTGTGGAATTGATGGTCATGGAGGTAGAAACCTGGTCCAGGGGGATACCGTCAAAGAGGATCTCCATATCTGCCAGCGAATCTATGGCCACGCCGACCTTCCCTACCTCGCCGGCAGCCATGGCTGCATCCGAATCATATCCCATCTGGGTCGGCAGGTCGAAGGCCACCGAAAGCCCGGTCTGTCCGGCAGAGAGAAGATACTTGTACCGTTCATTCGATTCCTTGGCCGTACCGAAACCGGCATACTGGCGCATTGTCCAGAATCGTCCGCGGTACATGGTCGGTTGCACACCACGGGTAAAGGGATATTGCCCGGGGAAACCGAGATCCTCTTCATATCCTGCGTACTCGAATTCGGGAGTGAAACATCGTTCCATCTCAATATTCGAAGTAGTACAAAACGCGGCCTTCCGTTCCGGAGCCTTGGCGATATTCCTGGCAACGATTGCAGACTCCCATGCCTGCTTCTGATCGGAAATACTCATAGCACTCTCCTGAATCTGTGTAGTAGGGGTAGCATCACGACGACAAGATACTGATCATCAGATAAGTAGCTTCTTTATATGACTTTTCATAATTTGCTGCTTGCATTTCACCGCGCAGATATTATAATGATAAGAAATTAACCTATGCAAACAGATGTAGATGATGGCACGAAAGGAGACATGCCATGAAATGCCCCGTATGTAAGAACCATGATTGCACGGATACGGATCTCCACGCGGAAGGATTTACCGAAGATATCATCAAGTGCCGTACCTGCGGCTCCATGTGGTCGGTCAGCCACGGACTGATCGAAATCATCCGGGATACCCAGGAAAAATCCTTCCTGGAGGCGCAGTCCGAATGCGTTGAGGGGGACGATTACAATTTCGACGGCAAGTGACCTGCGCAAATAACGAACCCCGTCTTTGCAGGCGGGGTCAGTCGGCTTCCCAAGGGCTCTGCAACGGATTGCAGAGCCCTTTGTGCGTCACCCTCATCCGCGAACGATCAGTTTAGAGCACACACTTCAAGTATGTCGTGGTCCGTTCGCGTTTCTCGCGTTCGAGATCCTCGGGGTTCACCTCCACAAATTTTTCGTCGGGGGTGATCTTGAAGAGCGGCTGCCCCTTCTGGACGATGGAACCGTCCCCGCTCTGGATGACGATCTTGTCGATGGTGCCGGAGAACGTGGCCCTCACGGTATTGAACATCTTCATGACCTCGATGATGTAGAGCGCCTGCCCCTTCTCGAAATGCATCCCTTCATGCACGAACGGCGGCATTCCCGGCGCCTCCTGTCCATAATACATCCCGCCGCACATCGCAACGATCTCGTCGGCCTTGGTGGAAGGAGGCGGTACCAGCACCTTCTTCAGCCGAGTCTGCAGATCCACATCATGCAGATGGGCGGGGATGGTCACCTCCAGGTCCTGTTCAACGCGGAATTCCCAGAACTTGACGTTGTCGGCAATCAGGAACAACATCCCCAAGAGCTCCAGACCAGCCTCGAAACCGATATGGGATGAACGTATTTCGTCCCATTCCTCGGCCGAGAAGCCTCCCTGAGGCTTTTCCTTCTGCAAGGCATCATTGAGTTTGAAGTAATCCTCCTTGCCCAAAGAGAGTTTTTCATTCAGGGTGGCATAGAAGCGGAGCCCCTTCTGGAGCAGGTCATTGTCGTGCCACCAGATAACCTCGGCGGCCGGAGCCTTTGGATCAAAGGACATGTTCAGGTATTCGTAGGTCTCGTTCAGGATATCCAGAGGGTTGTAGAGCCAGACCACCTTCCCCTGCTCAAGCTTGAAATTGTTCTTGTTGAGCGAAAGCCATCCCGACAAGAGGTGCGGGTCATCCAGCAGCCTGTCCATCGGCCGGGTTACCAGGGTCCCCTTGCGGTCGAGGATCTGCGACATGGTCTTGGCCACGGCAGGTTCAGTCGGGAACTGCTCGGCCATCTTCTTTGCATACGCCTTCTTCATCTGCAGGAAAGCATAGACCGTATCGAGCTTGCTCGCCTCTTCCTTGAGCTGCCCCACCAGGGTCAGGTAGGGGACAACGAACCTCGTTGTGGGCTTCGCCATGACATTCTGGCCGATGAACCAGTTGACCAAGCCATAGTGGAATTCCAGGTTGGTGGCCAGGTCCGATCCGCGAAGGGTTGTCTTGCCGAGGACCCGGGAGAGGTGCAGGTAGCTGTCCAGACGGTCTTCCCCTTTGGTCAGGAGCAGCGCAATGTTGGAATCGTAGGCGCCGGCGACCTTGTAACGCATGAACATGCCAGTATCCGGGTTCACCAGACAGATCCCCTGGTCGTCGCGAATCTCACCCTCGATCGGCGTCGACCAGTAGCGGATCATACCGCCGGCATGGGGCGAAAGGGAGCAATCCGTCGCATTGAGGCGGGCCTCGGCGGCTGCAGTGAAGCGGGTAATGCGCTCAGGCTTGGGAAGACGCTCTTTGTGCCGCGTCAAGAGGGCCATTGCTTCAACCAGGGATTCGACGATGAAGAAGTCCTTTTTGTCCTTGGGATTGGTGAACTTGAGGGAGTAGCAGAGTTCGGAAACCCGGTGCTCCACCTGGATGCGGGTGTTCACTTCCATGAAGTAATAGCGGTCCCGGTCGACGATGCACTCGAAGGTGGAGGCGGAATCGAGGCCAACTGCCTGACCGAACTTTGCCGCATCATCCTCCATCCGCTTCAGCACGTTGAGATCGCTCTCCAGGGCCTTGACTTCCGCTTTCCTGCCCGCCTTCTTCGCCTTCTCGATGGCAAGGGTCAGCCCTTCCTGGGTCACCGAGATCTCCAGCAGCTTCTGTTCGTGCATCTGCAGCGAGCAGTCGCGTCCGCCGAGGGAAACACACCATTCGCCGTTCCCCAGAAGCTGGATCTCATTGTGGCGGGTCTGCTCGATGTTGAGCTCGATCAGGACGTTTTTGTTGTCACCCACGCCATTGGCCTTCACCTCGTTCAAAACCTCACGCACCAGGGTCGGGGCCTCGGCCGCCGCTTCCTTGATCTGCTTGTCGGTGGGATTCTTTGCCGTGAGCAGTGAGGCCCCCAGGATGCGCTGCCCCTTGCCGCCGCCGCCACCGATAGCCTTGAGGCGAATGCGACTGCCGGGATACTCCTTGAACATAGCGATTACTTCGGCCTGCACCTGCACGCAGAGCTCCTCGATGGAATAGAGGTCAATCCCCTTTTCGTACGAAGCGTAAAGGATCTCGTCGGCCAGGTCCTCCAGGGAGAGCTTGGTATCCTTCAGGACCTTGGCATCGACCTTCAGCCCTTCGGCTTTGACCAGCGCCAGCAGATTGTCGCGGGTGGGGTGCTTCTTCACCAGGGTCCGGGCGGTCACGTTGTTGATACCGGGGGTAACGCTGACCCCTACCTGCAGGGCAGTCCGCTTGGCTTCGTCCTTCTTGCCGGCATCGGCCTGGGTACGGGAATTGGGGCCGATGAACTTGAGCCCGGCGTTCTCGATGGCAGCGACGAACTCCTCGTCCTCGGCCATGAACCCGTAGCCGGCAAAGATGGAATCATAGCCGTTGTCCTTGGCAATCTGGATGATCTGGCCGATCCGCTCGACCCGCTCCTCCTTGCTGGCGCCGGTATAGTCGGGAACCCGGTGCACCCGGGTGGAATCGGTCAGCTGGCGCAGTTCCGGGGCAAGGGCATTGGGGTAGACAATGGAGTCCTTCTCCGAGAGGAGGATGCCGTAATGGCCGATCCCCATCTCTTCGAATACATCCATGGCCTCTTTGCGGATCGGGCCGCGGCAGACGATCAGCGGCTTCAGATCTTCGCAGGCAAAGGAGCGCACCCACGCGGAGGGAGATTGCCCGAGCCGGCGGTCGCGGTGAATCAGGGGGTTGTTCATGTAGAGGTCGTTCATTGGTCTCTATCTCCAATCCATCGAAAATGGTTTAGTGGAATTCGCGCTGCGGCCCCATCATCGGGCCGGGCTTGTAGTGCCTGAGGAGGAAGGCAAGATTCTCGCCCAGCACTTTGCGCAGATCGGTGGGCATGACGATGGATGAGATGGAGCCGAGGGCCAGGCCCTCTTTCGGGTTCATCAACTCTCTTTCGTAGCGCTGGTTGAGGGCCGCCTCCTGGGCCTTGAGCCATTCGGCCGCCTCTTTTTCCGCATCCTTCTTCGCGGCGGCACCTTCCATCCCGGCAGCAATCCGTTCTTCGGTCCCCTTCTTCATCATCTCGGCAACGGCACCGCGGATCTTGCGCAGCTCGTCCTTGTAGACGAACTCCTTGCCGGCAGGCCCCATGACCGCCAGGCGGGTGGTGGGGAGCGCCAGCACCAGGTCGGCGCCAGTGGGATAGTTGTTGTAGGAGGCATAGGCCCCGCCAAAGGCGTTGCGCAGAATCAGCAGAATCCGCGGAGTCCTCACGTCGACAATGGAGTCGAGCATGGAGCGGCCGGCCTGGACAATCCCGCGCGATTCCTGCTCGCGGCCGGGGAGGAAGCCGGTGGTGTCTTCCATGAAGATGATCGGGATATTGTAGATATTGCAGAAGCGGACAAAGCGCGCGATCTTCACTGCCGAGTCGCAGTCGATCTGGCCGGAGGCAACTGCCGAATTGTTGGCACAGAAGCCGACCACGTTGCCCCCCAGGCGGCCAAAGGCGGTGACCACCTCGCGGGCACGCTCGGGCTGCAGCTCGAAGTAGTCACCATGGTCACAGATCTGCTGGATGACGATGGAGACGTCGAACGGCGTATTGAACCCGGTCGGCGAGTTGAAGGCCTTCTTCAGGAGGGTGTTGATCTCCCAGGTCTTCCGGTCGAGCGGGTCGCTGGTCTCCTGGTACGGAGGCGCAACGCTGTTGTTGTCGGGGATGTAGGAGAGGAGCCGGACCACGGTCCGCAATGCAGCCACCTCATCGGTGACCGTCAGGTCGGCGACGCCCGACTTGCCGTGTACCTTGGGTCCGCCCAGTTCTTCGGGAGTGATGTCCTCGCCGAGCACCGACTTGACGACACCCGGACCGGTAAGGCCGAAGAAGGTGTCGTTGGGCTGGATGACAAAGCTCCCCTGCCGCGGCAGGTAGCTGCCGCCACCGGCGTTGAAGCCGAACATGCACATGATGGAGGGGACAACGCCGCTGATTCTGCGCAGGGCGGTGAAGGCCTCGGCGTACCCGTCCAGGCCGCCGACGCCGGCGGGAACGAAGGCACCGGCCGAGTCGTTCATGCCGATGAGTGGAATCCCCTTCTCGCCGGCCATGTAGAAGAGCCTGGCCAGCTTGTTGCCGTTGGTGGCGTCAATGGAACCGGCACGTACCGTGAAATCGTGACCGTACAGGGCAACGTCCCGGCCGCCGATATTGAGAATGGCCGTGACCAGGGAGGCACCGTCAAGGTTCTTGCCCCAGTTCTGGTAGAGGACGTTGGGCTCCTTGTCGGTAAGGACCCGGATCCGCTCCCAGACGGTCATCCGTTTTTTGAAGTGCTGTTTTTCGATCTGATCGATGCTGACCGACTTGATGGGGCGCTGCGTGAGGTCATGACCCTCCTTCATCGCCTCTTCATAACCGCCGGTCGTGCGGGAAATCTCACCGGGGATGTTGAATTCTACCTTCTCGGGGGGGTCAAACAGGTTTTTCAGTATCGGCCTAATCGCTTTATTTGACATCTGCGCCATCCTTCCGGTCTCTGAGAATTTTCACTGCAACTCCTCCTCGAAGTATCATTATGATGGCTCGCAGCTCGTGCACCGGGCGATCAGTCCCGCACACCCGACCAGTCTGCCATCTTATCTCGTTACCACTGCCAGCACCTTGACCTCGTCGCCATCACGAGAGAGGAGCCGATGTTTCAATGATGAATCAAAATAGACGCAGTCCCCCTCGTTGAGAAGGATGCGCTCCCCCTCAAGGAGAAGTTCGGCATTCCCCTGCACGATAAAGAGGAACTCCTCGCCATCGTGGCTGTAGGTGTTCTCTTCATGGGCCTTTTCCGTCACCGTGAGGAGAAACGGCTCCATCTTCTTGTTCTGCTTCCGGAAGGAAAGCGACTCGTAGGAGTACCCCTGGTTGGTGCCGGATCGGGAGATGACCCGCGGGATCATCTTCCCTTCGCCCTTGCGCACCACCTCGTAGCGGCACTCTTCCTCGTCCTCGATGAAGAACAGACCGATCTTCACGTCGAAGAAATTGGCTATCTTGGAGAGAGTGGCAATGGGAGGGGAGACGTTATTGTTTTCGATCTGCGAGATCAGCGCAGGCGAAAACCCGGTCTCCTTGGCAACCGCCTGCAACGTCAACTTCTTGGCAAGGCGGAGTTTTTTGATCTTCGCACCGATATTATAGTCAGACATTCATGCCCCGTCATAAACAGTAAAATAAAACCAATTTTTATTTTGGCTAAAAAATACTCAAACCGTGGAGAAGTGTCAATAAATTTTTAATCTGGCGCAGAAAACCCGACACAAGAAACGGAACTTCCCGGATGGGTCTCCTGACGATCAAAGGCGGGGGTACTTCTATACGAACAGTTTTTCGGCGATCAGCGTCGCAGGCGGCGGGCCAGAAGCTCCAGGGTGTGCATCACCCGGGTCTTTTGGCCATGCTGCTTGAGGCCATCGGAAAGCTGCATCATGCAGCCGGGACAGCCGGTGGCGACCACGGACGCGCCGCTTGCCATGATGGCGCGACTCTTGGCCTCGTTGATCGCCATGGACGAACCGTAGTGATAGACATTGAAGGTGCCGCCGAGGCCGCAGCAGCGGTCAGCCCCTTCCATCTCTGCAAGCTCCACTCCGGGGGTCGCCGTGAGCAGCTCCCGCGGCTGCCTGGTAATGGCACGGGTCCGCAGGTGGCAGGGGTCATGGTACGTGACCCTGAGCGCTTCGCCGGCTCCGGTCTCTTCGGGATGAAGCCCCAGCTGATGCAGGAGTTGGGCAGCATCGACGGTTTTCTCCGCAATCGCCTTCAGCCTGGCTGCCAGTTCCGGGTTCCGGCGGCCGACGACGGCGGGGTAAAACTTGTGCAGCGCGCCGCCGCAGGTGGCGCAGGCGGTCATGACATAATCCGCCTGGTGCCTCTCCAGGGCCGCCAGATTTCGCTCGGCAAGTTCCCTGACGGTCTGCAGGTCGCCGCCCGACATCCCCGGCAGCCCGCAGCACTGCTGGTCCTTGGGGATGATGACCGTGCACCCCAGGTGACGGAAGAGCGCCAGGGCAGCCTCTCCTATCTCGGTATAGACGAAATTGGTCATGCAGCCGACAAAGAAGACGATCCTCGGCTTGCCCGGTTCGCCGGGGATCACCTCGGGATGGCGGTCGAGGAACGGCTTGCGCGCAATGCCGGGGATATGGCGCGTGTTGCCGATGAACGGCAGGGGGAAGCGGAGGCGCAGCCCCGAGGTCTGGGGGACCTTGCGGAAAAAGAGCGGGCCGAGGATGCTTGCTGCAAGGGCACCGAAGGTCATCATCTTTCGGTTCTTGATGACGCGGCCCACGGCCTGGTGAAAGGTAGTGAGCCCCCGCTGCTCTGCCAACGCCTCGCGGGCCGCGATGACGATCTCGTCCGTCGGGACCTCGTTGGGGCACTTTTCCACACAGCTGCCGCAGAGGAGACACTTGGACATGTTCAGGTAGGTCTGATCGTCCAGGCCAATGTCACCCTTGAGGATATGCTGGGCCAGGGCCACCTTGCCGCGCGCCACCGCCGGCTCCCGCTGGAATGCGGAAAAGGCCGGGCAGTTGGCCCGGCAGGCACCGCACTTGACGCACTTTTTCAACTCTTGTTCAACTCTCTTCAACGGGTCCATTCAACACCTTTTCAACCCACCACGGAGACACGGAGGCACAGAGAACAACGAAAAGAAAATTTCCGTCTTAACCTCTGTGGTTCACATTTTTGCTTTGTTTTTCTCCGTGACCCCGTGTCTCCGTGGTGGATTATGTCGTACTTCCCACCGGGAACATCTTTCCCGGGTTGAGAATGTTGTTGGGATCCAGAGCCCGCTTGACCGCCTGCATGGTCGCAATCTGCACCGGCGAAAGCTCCAGGGGGATGTAGGGCGCCTTGGAAAGGCCGACGCCATGCTCTCCCGACATGGTGCCACCGAGATCGAGGGCCGCCTGGAACACCTCCCTGATCGCTTCGTGGGCCTTCTCCTGCTGACCCGCAACCTCCTTGTCGATCATCACGTTGACATGGATGTTGCCGTCGCCGGCGTGGCCGAAGTTGACGATGGGGATGTCGTATTTCTGCTGGATCTTCTCGATGCGACGGATGACATCCGGCACCTTGCTGCGGGGCACCACGATATCCTCATTGTACTTGTCCGGGTTGACGTCGCGAAGCGACGGCGAAACCAGCCGCCGCACCTTCCAGAGCGCGTCCGACTCCGCCGCATCCTTTGCCACCTTGCACTCCACCAGGCCGAGCGGCTTGACCAGCTCCTGAATCCGCGCCGCCTGCCGTTCGATCAGCTCCCGGTCTCCGTCCACCTCGATGAGGAGAACCGCCCTGGCGCTCGCCGGCAGACCCATCTTGAAGCGCCGGTCCACGCACTGCAGTGTCGCATGGTCCATGAACTCCAGGGTGGTGGGGATGATCTTGTTGCCGATGATGGTGGAGACCGCCTTGGCTGCCCCGTCGATGGAATCGAAGATGGTGAGCATGGTCTTCTTCGCTTCCGGGTAGGGAAGCAGCTTGAAGATGATCTTGGTGATGACCCCCAGGGTTCCCTCGCTGCCGCACAGGAGCCGGGTCAGGTCGTAGCCGACCACCCCCTTGTAGGTCTCGCCGCCGGTACGGATGATCTCGCCCGTCGGCAGCACCACCTCCAGCCCCATGACGAAGTCCCGGGTCACCCCGTACTTGACGCAGCGGGGGCCGCCGGCGTTCTCGGCCACATTCCCCCCCAGGGTGGAGAACTTGAGCGATGCCGGATCGGGCGGATAAAAGAGTCCCAGCTTCTCCACCTCCTGCTGGAACTGTTCGGTCACCACGCCCGGCTCCACCTCGGCGATGAGGTTTTCGGTGTCGATCCGCAGGATCCTGTTCAGGCGGGTGGTCACCAGGACGATGCCGCCCCCCTTGGGGAGGGCGCCGCCGGAAAAGCCGCTGCCTGCGCCGCGCGGAAAAACCGGGAACCGCTCCTGGTTGGCCAGCTTCATAACGGCGGCAACCTCTGCGGTATCGGCAGGATGCACCACGGCATCGGGAAGAAATTCCATCTGCGTCGCGTCGTAGCCGTAGCAGAGCAGATCCTGGATCTCCGCCGCGACATTGTCCGGCCCGACAATCTCTTTCAGCTTGTCGATGATACGTGCGTCAATCATGAACACCTCTGGGGTATGTCCGTAATCCCGAAAAAGAGAGTTCCCCCTCGGGAACGTCAGGGGGCTTTCAGCCGCTCAGGCCGGTTTTCCGGATCAAAGGGCGTTTCGCCCCGTTTCGACGGCATAATTGTTGGATAATAGCGGGTTGCGCCGCCGTTGGCAAGGAATTATCCCTCTGAGTCGCAAGCAGGCCTTATCCAGTCTTCTGCCTGCGATACAGTGTCGCCATGCCGGTTCGGACCATTTATTTCATTGACATTCAACCATTTTTTCTATAACAATTTTTCGTTTTTGTGCCGAGACACCAGCGCCTTTGAACGGGCAAACAATACAGAGGAGGATGAAACACAATGGAACAGTACGCAGTCTACTTCGCCTTGGCCTGTGCCGCCGCAGCGGTGGTTTACGGCCTGGCCTCCGCCCAGTGGATCCTGGGGCTTCCCCAGGGGAACGAGCGGATGAAACAGATCGCCGCCGCAATTCAGGAGGGGGCGGGCGCCTACATGAAGCGCCAGTATACCATTATTGCCGTTGTCGGGGTGATCATGTTCATCGCCCTGTTCGCCACACTCGGAGCCAAGACCGCCATCGGTTTCGCCATCGGCGCGCTCTTTTCGGGGCTCACCGGCTTCATCGGCATGTTCGTGTCGGTCCGCGCCAACGTCAGGACCACCGAAGCCGCCAAATCCGGCATCCATAAGGCACTGAACGTCGCCTTCAAGGGTGGCGCCATCACCGGCATGCTGGTGGTCGGCCTCGGCCTGCTGGGCGTTGCCGGATACTACCTGGTGCTGCAGAAGCTGATGCCCGAAGCCCCGGTGAAAGACGTCGTCAGCCAGCTGGTCGGTCTCGGCTTCGGCGGTTCGCTGATCTCCATCTTCGCCCGTCTCGGCGGCGGCATCTTCACCAAAGGGGCCGACGTGGGCGCCGACCTGGTGGGAAAAGTGGAAGCCGGCATTCCCGAGGACGACCCCCGCAACCCGGCGGTCATCGCCGACAACGTGGGCGACAACGTCGGCGACTGCGCCGGCATGGCAGCCGACCTCTTCGAGACCTATGCCGTTACCCTGATTGCCGCCATGCTGCTCGGCGCTATCACCTTCACCGGCAGCACCAGCGCCGTCAGCTACCCGCTGATCCTCGGCGGCATCTCCATCATCACTTCCATCATCGGCACCTACTTTGTCAAGCTGGGCGCCAGCGGCAAGATCATGCCGGCTCTCTACAAGGGGCTCATCTCCTCGGCAGTCCTGGCGTGCATCGCCTTTTATTTCGTCACTGCGCAGATGTTCCCGCAGGGGCTGACCAACGCTGCCGGTCAGACCTTCGGCGCCATGAACATTTACATCTCTGCCATTGTCGGCCTGGTGGTTACCGGGGCCATTTTCTGGATCACTGAATATTACACCGCCACTGAGTACGGGCCGGTACGCCACATCGCCGAAGCCTCCACCACCGGTCACGGCACCAACGTCATCGCCGGCCTCGGCATCTCGATGAAATCGACCGCCCTGCCGGTGATTGTCATCGCCGCCGGCATCATCGTTTCCTTCAACGCCGCCGGCGTCTATGGCATTGCCATCGCCGCCGTCTCCATGCTCTCCCTCACCGGCATCGTCGTTGCCATGGACGCCTACGGTCCGATCACCGACAACGCCGGCGGTATCGCCGAGATGGCCGAACTGGACGACTCGGTCCGCGCCGTCACCGACCCGCTGGACGCGGTCGGCAACACCACCAAGGCGGTCACCAAGGGATACGCCATCGGTTCCGCCGGCCTGGCAGCCGTGATCCTCTTCACCTCCTACGTCGACGAACTGAACCACGCGCTGCAGCTTGCCGGTAAAGAGATCATCAAGTTCGACCTCTCCGATCCGTACATCATCGTCGGCCTGTTCATCGGCGGCATGCTCCCCTACTACTTTGCCGCCCAGTGCATGGAAGCGGTCGGCAAGGCAGGCGGCGCCGTCGTCGTCGAAGTCCGCCGCCAGTTCCGCGAGATCAAGGGCATCATGGAAGGAACCGGCAAGCCGGATTACGCCTCCTGCGTCGACATCGTCACCAAGACCGCTCTGAAAGAGATGGTCATTCCCGGACTCATCCCGATCCTGGCTCCGGTCATCGTCGGTTTCACCCTCGGCCCCAAGGCCCTGGGTGGGGTCATTGTCGGCACCATCGTCACCGGCATCTTCGTCGCCATCTCCATGACCACCGGCGGTGGCGCCTGGGATAATGCCAAGAAATACATCGAAGACGGCCACTTTGGCGGCAAGGGGGGCGACGCCCACAAGGCCGCCGTTACCGGCGACACCGTCGGCGACCCCTACAAGGACACTGCCGGCCCGGCCGTCAACCCGATGATCAAGATCATCAACATCGTCTCCCTCCTCATCGTGCCGCTGATCAGCAAGTTGGGCTAGGAGCGTTCCACAGGAACGGAAAAGGGCGGTGCCATGCGGCATCGCCCTTTTTTATGCTCAGGTCGATCTTCAATCTTGCACTGCTGAAAATATATATGATAAGTTGAATATATTCCCAACCGAGGAGGTCAACAGATGCCTATCTATGAATATCTCTGCAGCAGTTGCGGCGAGGCCTTTTCCAAACTGCAACGGATGGGGGCCGGCGACGAAGGAGTCGTTTGCCCGGCCTGCGGCTCCGCAGAAGTGAAGCGCCAGATATCCTCCTGCGCCATCGGCGGCGGCAGCAGTTCATTTGCGGCAGGTCCCTCCTGCAGCATGGGCGGTGGCTGAGGCCCGCATCGCTGAACCGTGCGTTCAGTCCACACGAACAGAAGTTTTCTTCAGCAGATCCTCGGCAACTGCTCCCCGGCCAGCATCTCCACTCCCCGCAGACCCCCCACGGCCGTCCGGATCTGCACCCGGCCGCTGCCGCCGGCAGTCACCTCGCCGATAACGGCGGCGCTCTGCCCCAGCGGATGCCTGCGCATCCGCGCCAGCACCGCCTCGGCAAGTTCCGGTGCAACCAGAGCCAACAGCTTCCCTTCGTTTGCCACATAGAGCGGGTCGAGCCCGAGAATGGCGCAGACCCCCTTCACCGCCTGGTCCAGCGGCAGGGCTGCCTCGTCGAGGGTCAGGGTGACGTCCGACTGGAGTGCGATCTCCTTGAGGGTGGTCGCCACGCCGCCCCGGGTCGGGTCGCGCAGCACGCGGACTCCATCCTTCCCCACCTCCAGAATCTCGGCCACCAAGCCGTTCAGAGCGGCACAGTCGCTCAGGATCTCGGTGGAGAGCTGCAGCCCCTCCCGGCTGGCCATGACGGCGATTCCGTGATCGCCGATGGTACCGCTGACGATGATCTTGTCGCCGGGACGGGCATTGCTGCCGCTCAGCACCACCCCTTGGTCGCAGACACCGACCCCGGCGGTATTGATGAATATCTTGTCCGCCTTCCCCCGCGGCACCACCTTGGTATCGCCGGTGACGATCCGCACGCCGGCGGCATCCGCGGCGCTCCGCATGCCGTCGACGATCCGCGCCAGGTCCGCCCTGCTGAACCCCTCCTCGATGATCAGGCCGCAGCTCAGAAAGAGCGGCCGCGCCCCGACCATGGCCAGGTCGTTGACCGTGCCGTTCACCGCCAGGGTACCGATATGGCCGCCGGGGAAAAAGATCGGGTCGACCACATAGGAATCGGTGGTAAAGGCAAGCCGCTGGCCGTTCAGTTCCACCACCGCCGCATCGTCCTGTCCCGCCAGGGGGGTGCCGGAAAGCGCGGGGATGACCAAATCGGAGAGCAGCTTGTGCGAGAGCACCCCGCCGCTGCCGTGGCCGAGAAGAATTAAATCGTTGTCCACTGTTCCTCCTCTGACAGGTTGTTGAAAAACAGCCATCTCGCCGCCGTCCTCGAAAAGCCACCTTGTGCGGCGTAGCGCTGTTTATGCCCTATGGGTACTACGCCTCCGCGGGGCTTTCTGCGGGTGCAACGATCTGACCGTTTTTGAACAACCTGAGTTTTTCAACAACCTGCGACTCCGGCAAACGTCCATCTGCGGCGTTGCGGTTCGTCGCGCGATGCATCTGAAGCGTTATCCGAAGCCGACTGGTTTTTTCACTACATGGGAACGTCGATTTTTTGTTCCGGCAAGGCTGTCGAGGGATTGCGCGGAGGCGTAGCAGCGCTACGCCGCACAAGCGGTCCCGAAGACTTACGCAGCCGGAGCGGAAAAGCGGCGTTCCCTACCTCCCGTACTTGTAGGCTGCGGCACATGTCCCCTCCGTCGACACCATACACGCCCCCACCGGGGCATCGGCAGTGCAGACCGTGGCGAACAGCGGGCAGTCGAACGGGGTGATCTTCCCCTTCAGCACATCGCCGCAGCGGCACCCGGCAGGCTCGCACGACGGCTCGACCGTAAGCGCCAGGGACTGCTCCACGTCGAACGCGGCAAACTCCTCCCTGATCCTGAGCCCACTGCCGGGGATGGTCCCCAGGCCACGCCACTCGGCATCGCACGGGGTGAAGACCTGATCGAGGATCTCCCGCGCCTTCCGGTTCCCTTCCGGCTTCACGGCCCGCCGGTACTGGATCTCCACCCGGCTCTCCCCCTTTGCCACCTGTCCGGCAAGCATCAGCACCCCCTGGAGGACGTCGGCCGGCTCGAAACCGGTAATCACGCAGGGGCGCCCGAACTCCTCGGCCAGGGGCAGGTAGGCATCGGCGCCGATGATGGTGCTGACATGGGCCGGGCAGATGAAGCCGTCGATGGCCAGCTCCGGATCGGCGGCCAGCGCCTGCATCGGCGTCGGCATGGTCTTGTGGGCCGAGAGCACCAGGAAGTTGGCCAGCCCGGCCGTGCGGGCCGCCAGGATACTGCCGGCAATGGTCGGCGCCGTGGTCTCGAAACCGACGCCGAGAAAGACCACCCGGCGGTCGGGGTTGGCAGAGGCGATCTTCACCGCATCCAGCGGCGAGTAAACGATCCTGATGTCAGCTCCCCTGGCCCGCTCTTCCATCAGCGACGACGTCGAACCGGGGACCCGGAGCATGTCGCCGAAGGTGGCGACGATGGTGTCCGGCAGGCGGCAGCAGGCAATGGCCTTGTCCAGGTAGGTGTTGGGGGTGACGCAGACCGGGCAGCCCGGACCGGAGATCAGCCGCACCTCCGGCGGCAGGAGCCCCCGCAGCCCGTACTGATAGATGGCCATGGTATGGGTGCCGCAGACCTCCATGAAGGTCATGGCCCGGCCGGCACCGGCCGCGCATGCGCGCAGGCGCTCGGCAAGCCCCTGCACCAGGTCGCGATCGCGGTATTCGTCCTGGTACTTCATGCCATGTCCTCGGGGTCGAACACCTCCCGCATGATGGAGAGGGTTTCCAGCGCCTCCGCCTCATCGAGACGGGTAATGGCGAACCCGGCATGGACGATGACGAAATCCCCCACCGCGACCTCCTCGTCCAGGAGCATGAGCGATGCCTCCCGCTGGACGCCGTCGATTTCCGCCACCGCGTCGGTGCCGTCGATACTGACCAGTTTCATCGGTACACCTAGACACATATTCCGTTCCTTCCTGCAATGATCGCCTGCCCCAGGGCCAGCCCCCCGTCGTTGGGGGGGACCAGCCGGTGGGTATGGACCGTGAATCCCGCTGTTTCGAGCCGGCTGCAGAGCCCCTCGGTCAAGAGCCGGTTCTGGAAGACCCCGCCGGAGAGCGCGACCCGGCCGATGCCGGTCTCATCGCGCAGCCGCCCGCAAACCGCCACAGCCGTCTCAACCAGGGCAGCATGGAAGCTCGCGGCCATATCCGCCGCTGCAACGCCACTGGCCAGGTCTTCGAGCAGCGCCGCGATCAGCGGCGCCCAGTCGACCTCCCAGAGCCCGTCCCGCGCAACGACCGGCACCGGATAGCCACGGCTCGGCCGCCCCTCCTCTGCCAGCGCCTCCAGCTCGATGGCTGCCTGCCCCTCGTAGGAGATGATCCCCCTGACCCCCAGCAGCGCGGCAACCGCATCGAACAGCCGGCCGCAGCTTGAGGTGAGCGGCGCATTGATCCTCCGCTCCAGGAGCTGCCGCATCAGCGCCCGCTCCTGATCGGAAAGCCCGCTCCACCCCTCCAGGGGGAGAGCGAATGCCGCCTCGCCGAGTGCCGCATGGCACCAGGAGAGCGCCATCCGGTAGGGCTCGCGGATCGCCGCGTCGCCGCCGGGGAGCGGGACCTGGCGGAAGCGCCCCGAGCGCCGGTAGCCGGCATAGTCGCCAACCAGGAATTCCCCCCCCCAGACCGTGCCGTCAGGCCCGAAGCCGGTGCCGTCGAATATCACCCCGATGGTCGGCCCCTCCAGCCGGTTCTCGGCCATGCAGGCGGCGAGATGGGCGTGGTGATGCTGGACCCCGACAGCCGGCAGGCCGGTCCGCTCCAGGGCGAAACGGGTGGAGAGGTAGTCCGGGTGCAGGTCATGGGCGACCAGCACCGGCGCGATCTCCAGGAGCCTTTGCAGGTGGTCGCCGGATTCGGCCAGGGATTCCAGGGTCGCCACATTCTGCAGGTCGCCGATGTGCTGGCTCATGAACGCCCGGTCGCCGCGGGTCAGGCAGCAGGCCCCCTTCAGCTCGGCCCCCACCGCCAGGACGCTCGGCTGCCCGGCGGGCAGGGTCACCGCCCGAGGGACATAGCCGCGGGAACGACGGAGAAAGAGCGGGTTGCCGCGAAAGACGCGGATCACCGAATCGTCCACCCTGGTCCTGATCCCCCGGTCGTGGATGAGAAAGGCGTCGGCAATCCCGGCCAGTTGCGCCAGGGCCTCTTCCTCCCGGTAGGCGATCGGTTCGCTGGAGCGGTTGCCGCTGGTCATGACCAGGGCCGTGAAGCGATGGTCAGCCAGGAGCAGGTGATGCACCGGGCTGGCCGGCAGCATGATCCCGAAATAGCCGCTAAGCGGCGCAACCTCCGGGGCAATGGGGGCATCCGCACGCTTGCGCAAAAGGACGATGGGGCGCTCCGGCCCTTCCAGCAGGCGGCTCTCCATGCTGTCCACAAAAGCGATGGCCGCTGCCCCGGCAACGTCCGCCACCATCATGGCCAACGGCTTGTCATTCCTCCGCTTGCGGCGCCGGAGTTCGGCAACCGCCGCGCTGTTCGCGGCATCCACGGCCAGGTGATAGCCCCCCACCCCCTTGACGGCAACGATCCGCCCCTCCGCAAGAAGGCGTGTCGTCCGGTCGATCGGATCGCCGGCCAGATCGGCGCCACCGGCATCGACCAGTCGCAGGCGCGGCCCGCAGACGGGGCAGGCCAGGGGTTGCGCATGGAAACGGCGGTCTGCCGGGTCTTCGTATTCGCTGCGGCAGTCGGGGCAGAGGGGGAAACCGGCCATGGTGGTGAGGGGCCGGTCGTAGGGGATGCCACTGATGATGGAATAGCGGGGACCGCAGTTGGTACAGGTGATGAACGGATAGCGGTAGCGCCGGTCCATTGGGTCGAAAAGCTCGCGCAGACAGTCGGTGCAGACATCGCTGTCCGGAGGAGGCTCCGCCCGCCCTTCCCCCGCGCCGCTGGCAACGATGGCAAACCCCGTGCCCCCAGCCAAGGGGATAGCGGTTGACCGTAGCGCCCCGACAACCGCCAGTGGCGGCGCCTCCTGCCGGATTCCCTCCAGGAATCCTTTGAGCGTCTCCTCCGCGCCCTCGGCTTCGAGCAGCACCCCGGCCGGCGTGTTGCAGACCCAGCCGCTCAGCCCATGGCGCTGCGCCAGACGATAGATAAATGGGCGAAACCCGACCCCCTGGACGATCCCGTCGATCTCCACCTTGATCCGTCCACTGGTCGAAACAGGCCCCATGCGAGCCTCAGCCCTTCTTTACGGCATTCCGTGTGCCTGCCACGCCGGCAGCCAACCAGGCATACCAGGCATCCATGCCGGCACCGCTCCTGGCCGAAACCTCGAAGATGGTGGCATCCGGCCTGACCCGGCGGGCCATCTCCAGGCAGCGCTCCACGGAAAACTCCACGTGGGGCAGGAGATCGACCTTGTTGAGAAGCATGACATCGGCGGCATGGAACATCTGGGGATACTTGAGCGGCTTGTCCTCCCCCTCGGTGACCGACAGCACCACGGCCTTGTGGTGTTCGCCCAGGTCGAACGAGGCAGGGCAGACCAGGTTGCCGACGTTTTCGATCAGGAGGATATCGAGCTGGTGGAGATCAAAGTGGTCCAGCGCATGGCGGACCATGTGGGCATCCAGGTGGCAGCCGGTTCCGGTGTTGATCTGCCGCACCGGCACCCCGGTGGCGGCGATCCGGACCGCATCGTTGTCGGTCTGCTGGTCCCCTTCGATGACCGCGCAACGAAACCTGCCGGCAAGGTCTTTGAGCGTCCGCTCAAGCAGGGTCGTCTTGCCGGAGCCGGGCGAGCTGACCAGGTTCAGGACAAAGATCCCGTGCTGCGCAAAGATGGCGCGGTTGGCCGCGGCAAGGCGGTCGTTGCGAGCCAGGATGTCGGTCTCGACGGTCATCCGGGCGCGCGAAACCGAGGCATCTCCTTGCTCGTGCTCATGGCCGTGCTCATGGCCATGTTCATCCCCATGCACGTGACCGTGTTCGTGGCTATGCACATGGCTGTGTACCGTGCCATCGTCATGGCGATGCTGGTGGCCGTGTTCGTGTCCTGTTGTCTCACATCCGCAGGTGATGCACATCTTTCAAGCCTCCTCAAGGGTCTCCCGCAGTCGGCCGCAACGGCCCTGCCGAGGGTAATCCGTCAGCTTCGGACCTCTTCCTCGTCCAGGTCCAGCTCTTTCACCCGCAACTCCTCGCCGGCAAGGACCTCCACCTGGTAGCCGCCGCACTCGGGACAGGGGTCGAAATAGGTACTCCGGCCGAATTCCGCGCGGCAGTCGACGCAGCGCCCCCGCCCCGGAATCCGCTGGATGACCAGCCGGGCTCCCTCCAGCAGGGTGCCGCTGGTAACGGCCGAGAAACAGAACTCCACCGATTCCGGCACAACGCCGGCAAGCTCGCCGATCTCCAGCACCACTTCCAGCACGCGACGCCCGCGGGCATGTTCCTGACAAACATCGACAATCCCCTGGGTTATGGCAAGTTCGTGCATCCCGAGTCCTCAAACAGGTGGCGATGGGAGTATATTCCCAGACAGGGTAGCAGAAATCACCCGTATACAGAAGCACTGTTTCAACGTCCGCGCACCGTCGCCGCCGTCGGTCGTACCATCCTTGTTTCCCCCCCCCTGCTCGTGTATAATCCCGGCCGACACTTCATTCATCGCCACAAGGGGCCACACGTGAAACTGAACACCAAGCTGGTTCTCATCATGCTCACCCTGCTGGTGATCGCCGTCGTCACCCTGTTCACCCTCAACCAGTACAGCCAGCACAAGCTGGTGGAGGAGATCCAGGACAGCTCCACCGCCGTCTCCGACATCCTGCAGAAAAGCGTCATGGACCTGACCTCGGAAAGCGACGAGGATACGTCGAACCTGGCAAACTATCTCAAGGAAGCCCGCCAGAAAGGTATCGACGAAATCAACATCATCAACACCGAAGGGGAGATCATCGATTCCACCGATCCCAAGAAGATCGGCAAGCAGCGTGACCTGAAGAAACTCAACAAGGAAAAAGGGCTGAAGGCCGTGCCGGGAGCCAAGGAAACTCGCGGCATCACCGGCACCATGGTGAAGCCGTTCAAGCTGGTGGTGCCGGTCATCATCGGCGACGAGCAGCTCGGATTCGTGGAGATCAACCTCCTGCTCGACAATATCCGCGAGATCCAGCACGAGAACTTTACCCGCCGCCTGGCAGCAACCTGCACGATCTTTGCAACCGGCATCTGCCTCATCATTTTTCTTGCCCGGCGCTACACGGAACCGATCCATCGGCTGGCAGAGGGGGTCAAGAAGGTTTCCGGCGGCGACCTGTCAGTCAACTTCCCGGTGGAAACCAGTGACGAGATCGGCGAACTGGCAGAGAATTTCAACGAGATGGTGGAAAAGCTCCGCGAGCGGGAATCGCTGGAAAAGAGACTCTACGAGGCAGAGCACCTCTCCCGGGTCGGCCAGCTCGCCTCGGGGATCGCCCATGAAATCCGGAACCCGCTCAACTACATCAGCCTGGCTTCCGACCATCTGAAAAGCGAGATCCTCCCCGCCTGCGGCGAGCGGCACGCCGAAGCGGAAGAGCTTTTGGAGAAGATCAAGGAGGAGGTGCGGCGGGCCAACTACATGGTGCTCAATTTCATGAACTATGGCAGGCCGTTGAAAATCCGCCCAGGCGAAGTATCATATTCAGAGCTCCTGGCTAAGGCGCTGCCGGTCATGCGCGACAAGCTGGTCGAACAGCAGATCGAACTGAAGCTGGACGTGGCGCCGGATCTCCCCCCGATGTACGTTGACGCGGAGCTGTTGCGCAATTGTCTTTTCAACTTCATCACCAATGCGGGCCAGGCAATGCCGGACGGCGGGACAGTCACGCTCGGGGCATCTTTTGACGCCGCCAGCGGCACATTCCGCCTCACCTTTGCCGACCAGGGCAATGGCATCAGGCAGGAAGACCTGGACAAGATATTCCAGCCCTATTTCACCACCAAGGAAGCCGGCATCGGGCTCGGCCTGGCCATCACCGAACGGATCATCAGGGAGCACGGCGGCTCCATCGGCGTTGAAAGCGTGGTCGGACAGGGGACAACCTTCACGGTGACCCTGCCGGGACGCGCAGCCGGGACGCATTCTGGAGAACAGGCATGACCGTATCCGGCAGGGTACTGATCGTAGACGACGAAAAAGGGCAGCGGGACATTCTCGAGGCGATCCTGACGCGGGAAGGCTATCGGACCGTATCGGTGCCGGGCGGCCGGGAGGCGCTGGAGCGCCTGGAGCGCGAGGAATACGACCTGCTCCTCACCGACCTGAAGATGCAGGGAATGTCGGGCATGGAGCTTTTGGAAGCGGTCCTTGCCCAGAACCCCCAGCAGTGCCTGATCATCATGACCGCCCACGGCACGGTGGACTCTGCCGTGGAAGCGATGAAAAAGGGGGCGTTCGACTACCTGGAGAAGCCGCTGGAACGGGAAAACCTGCTGATGACCCTGAGAAGGGCGTTCGATCACATCAAGCTGCTGCAGGAAAACACCCTGCTCCACAAGAAACTCCAGGATACGATCATCCTCCCGGACATCATCGGCGAGCATCCGAAGATCAAGGAGGTCTACCGGATCGTCAACAAGATCGCCCCGACAACATCCACCGTCCTCATCTACGGCGAGTCGGGGACCGGCAAGGAGCTGGTGGCCCGGGCCATTCACGACCTTTCGGCGCGCCGCAGCAACCCCTTCCTGGCGATCAACTGCGCCGCCATCCCCGAAACGCTCATCGAAAGCGAGCTGTTCGGTCACGAGAAGGGGTCGTTCACTGGCGCCACGGCACGGGAGATCGGCATCTTCGAGGCGGCAACCGGGGGAACGGTCTTCCTCGACGAGATCGCCGAGATGAACGTGGCAATGCAGGCAAAGCTCTTGCGCGCAATTCAGGAGAAAGAGGTCCGCCGGGTGGGGGGCAAGATCAACGTTCCGGTGGATGTCCGGATCATATCGGCCACCAACAAGGATCTGGAGGTGGAAATCCGCAAGGGGACCTTCCGCGAAGACCTCTATTACCGGCTCAACGTGATCAGGATCGGTCTGCCGCCGCTCCGGGAGCGGGGCAACGACATCGCCTCCCTGGCTGATTTCTTCATCGGGAAATACAATGCCAGCTCGGGGCTGGCCGTCAAGGGGATTGCCAAACCCGCCTTGAAGCTGCTGATGAACTACAGCTGGCCCGGCAACGTCCGCCAGCTGGAGTCGGTCATCGAGCGCGGGGTGCTGATGGCGGAAGGGGAATTGATCCAGCCCGAAGACCTCCCCGCCGAGGTCCACGGCAACGGCTCGCCGGCGGGGGATCTCCGACTGGATCTTCCGCCGCAGGGGATCTCCATGGAGCAGCTCGAACGGGAGTTGATCGTCAAGGCCATGGACCGTTCGGGATGGGTGATCGCCAAGGCCGCGCCCCTCCTCGGCATGAGCTACAAGACGTTGCAATACCGCCTGGAAAAATTCGGCATCGAAAAGCCGTGACATACCTCGTTACAGCGCAGGATACCCGGCATGCAGCGAAGAAAGCACCGGCACAGCCATTACGACCAATAACGCCCGGAGGGCACTATGGATTTCAGCTCTATGCTCCACCGTTTCACCGTGGTCCCGTCACTCACCCCGGAACTCTCCCGGCTGCAGCGGATCGCCCGCAACCTCTGGTGGACCTGGGAACCTGAAGCGCGCAGCCTCTTCAAACGGATCGACATCGAACTCTGGCACGCGGTCCGGCACAACCCGATCGAGATGCTCGGCAGCCTGCAGCAGGCAACCCTCGACAGCCTGGCGGCCGATGAAGGGTTCATGTCGACGCTGGAGCAGGTGGACGATATGCTGCAGACCTACCTCTCCAGCACCACCTGGTTCGAAAAGACCCACGGCAAGGACCACCCGCTCAAGACCGCCTACTTCTCCATGGAATTCGGCTTTCACGAGTCGGTCCCGATCTACTCGGGCGGCCTGGGCATCCTCTCCGGCGACCACCTGAAATCGGCCAGCGACCTGGGTATCCCGCTGGTCGGGATCGGGCTGCTCTACCGCCAGGGGTACTTCCGCCAGTACCTGAACATCGAAGGCTGGCAGCAGGAATACTACCCGGAAAACGACTTCTACAATCTGCCGCTCCACCTGGAACGGGACGAAAAGCGGGTACCGCTCTCGGTGGAACTGGAATTCCCCGGCCGCAAGCTCAAGGCACATATCTGGCGGCTGCAGGTGGGACGGGTGCCGCTCTACCTGCTGGATACCAACCTGGAGGAAAACTCGCCCGAGGACCGGGAGATCACGGCCCAGCTCTACGGCGGCGACCAGGAGATGCGGATCCGCCAGGAGATCCTGCTCGGCATCGGCGGCATCCGGGCGCTCAGGCTCCTGGGCATTGAACCGAACGTCTGCCACATGAACGAAGGGCACTCCGCGTTCCTGGCACTGGAGCGGATCAGGCTCCTGATGGCGGAACAGGGGGTCTCCTTCCGCGAAGCACATGAAGTAGTCAGGGCGGGCACGGTCTTCACCACCCACACCCCGGTGGAGGCGGGGATCGACCACTTCCCCCCCGACCTCCTGGAAAAATACCTCGGGAAATACTACCGCGGCCTGGGGATCTCCCGCGACGAATTCCTCGGCCTGGGGCGCCAGAACCCCAGCAACCACCACGAATCGTTCTGCATGGCAGTGCTCGCCCTCAAGCTCGCGGCCCACTCCAATGGCGTCAGCGAGCTGCACGGCGAGGTTTCGCGGCAGATGTGGAAGAACCTCTGGCCCGAGCTCCCCGAAGAGCACCTCCCCCTTTCCTCCATCACCAACGGGGTCCATGCCAAGACCTGGCTCTCCCTGGACATGGCAAGCCTTCTGACCCGCTACCTCGGCACCCGCTGGCTCGACGAGCCGACCAACCAGGCGGTCTGGCGGCGCGTATCCCGCATCCCGGACGCCGAATTCTGGCGGGTGCACGAGCGGTGCCGCGAACGGCTGGTCGGCTTTGCCCGGGAACGGCTGAAAGCTCAGCTCGCCCAGGTGGGGGCAACCCCCAAGGAGATAGAATCCTCCGAAGAGGTACTCGATCCGGAAACCCTCACCATCGGCTTTGCCCGCCGCTTCGCCACCTACAAGCGGGGCACGCTGCTTTTGCGCGATCCGGAGCGGCTTGCCCGCATCCTCAACAACGCCGGCCGGCCGGTGCAGATCATCTTTGCCGGCAAGGCCCACCCCCACGATCACGAAGGCAAGGAGCTGATCCGCCAGATCGTCCAGTTCTCCAAGGAGGAACCGTTCCGCCACCGGATCGTCTTCATCGAGGACTACGACATGTCCGTGGCGCGCCACCTGGTGCAGGGGGTCGACGTCTGGCTCAACACCCCGCGGCGGCCGCTTGAGGCCAGCGGGACCAGCGGCATGAAGGTCGCCTTCAACGGCGGCCTCAACATGAGCGTCCTGGACGGCTGGTGGTGCGAGGGGTACCGGGGGAACAACGGCTGGGCCATCGGCAAGGGTGAGGTCTACAAGGACATCGAGCACCAGAACGAGGTGGAGAGCCGCGCCATGTACGACCTGCTGGAAAAGGAGATCGTTCCGCTCTTCTACGACCGCGTCGGCGAAGGGATCCCCCGCGGCTGGATCGGCTGGATGAAGAATTCCATGCAGTCGCTCTGCCCCTTCTTCAGCACCGACCGGATGCTGCAGGAGTACTCGGAGCGCTTCTACATCCATTCCTTCGAGCACTGGCAACGGCTCGCCCAGGATAACCTCCGGCTGGCAACCGACCTGGCCCGCTGGAAAGGCCAGATGAGAAACCTCTGGGGGAAGGTCCGCATCGACAGCGTCGAATGCGACGGCACCGACGAGGTGGCCAGCGGCTCCCGCCTGACCGCCGCGGCACGGGTCTTTCTGGGCGAGATCCCGCTGGACGAGGTCTCGGTGGAGGCCTACTTCGGGGTCCTCGATTCGCGGGGGAACATCGTCGGTGGGGAATTGATCCCCTTCACGCCCGGAGAAGAACAGGGGAACGGGATCTACCGCTTCGAGGGGACCATGGAGTGCCGTTTTTCAGGGCGCCACGGCTTTCTGATCCGCGTTATACCCCGGCACCCTGAGCTCGGGCCGATCTACGAACCGGGAATGCTCCGCTGGGGCTGATGGGCAGAGGGTCTCATGGCCCGTAAAAGGATCGCGCCGCCGGGGAGACCCGGCAGCGCCCCGGGAAAAATTGCTTTGACAGAACTCCACCGATCAGGCTATTAAACGTTTCCGGACTATGCTATCAATCCGTGAACTCGTTCTATGCGCCCTCTCTCGTATCTACTCATCATGCTCTGCGCCATGCTCACCGCCTGCACCACCATGGTGCCGCGTGACCGGCTCCCCTACCCTCTGGCCACCAGCGAATCCCCGGAGGAAGTGAAGACCGTCGTCGTCCCCCTTCCGGTGATCGCATCGAGCCCCAACGAGGGGATCACCGGCGGCGCGCTCACCGCCTTCCTCCTGCACAACAACAAGGACGAGATCAACGCGCTGGTCGCCCCCCAGGTCAACTTCAACAAGAACTTCGGGGTGACCACCTCGCTCTACGGCGCTTTCTACCCGACCACCACCAGCAGTTGGGAGATCAACCTCTCCCAATCCACCAAGGTGAACAACGATTACGAGGCCCGTCTCATCGACAAGACCCTCCTGGCGGGAAAGCTGGAACTGAACGCCTTTGCCTATCACCTGACCGACGGCTCCGCCCGCTTCTTCGGCTTCCAGTCGGACAGCCGTACCGCGGACGAAACCAACTATGCAGATCAGGAGAGCGGCTTTACCCTGACGGCCAGCTACAATTTCTGGCGGCACATCAGCCTGCTGGTGGGGGAACGCTTCAGGTCCGTCAACATCGAGCGAGGAGCGGTCACCAGCGTCCCGTTCATCCGCGATCTCTTCAGTCCCGCGCTGGTTCCGGGCTTGGACGGCTTCTCCGCCCACGCCCAGAAGTTCGGCTTTGTCTACAGCACCCTGGATACTGCCATCGCCCCGACCTTCGGCGGCTATGCGCGGGTCTCGGTCGAACTCAGCTCACGGGCCATGGGGAGCAGCGCCAGCTACCAGCACTACGAGGCTGAGGCAAAAGGGTTCATCCCGCTGGACCACGCCCGCTACGTCTCGGTCTTCCGCCTGGCCTACAACCAGACCCTGGGCAATGGTGTGCCGTTCCTGGAGCGGAGTATCCTCGGGGGTGAATCGACCCTGCGTGGCTATGGCCGCAACCGCTTCATCGACTCAAGCTATTTTCTTTGCAACCTGGAGGAGAGGATCAGGCTGTTCCGCTGGGAGGTCTTCGACGTTACGGCCGACTGGGAAGTGGCACCGTTCATCGACCTGGGAGCGGTCTTCGAGCGGCTCGACATGGCAAGCTCCAGGAACTTCGAGTTCAACCCCGGCATCGGTTTCCGGGCGGTGGTCAGGCCGAACATCGTCGGCAGGGTGGATATCGGCATCGGCAGGGATGGGCCGGCAGTGTTTGTGGGCTTAGGACATCCTTTTTAACATAAACCCCTGGCGGGTGCCGCGGCGCTCCAGTTCCCGCTCGATGGCATTGAGGATATCGAACTTGGCCGTGCCCCAGCGGGGCGCCACCAGGTTGAGGCCGCCGTCCCCCACCAGCCGCATCACCAGCACCTTGGGATCGAGCCGTTCCAGGAAATCGCAGACGATCCCCACGTAGTCGTCCCGCTCCATCAGGGTCAGCTCCCCCTGCCGGTACCGCTCTTCCAGCACAGTTCCCTTCATCACATGCAGGTGGTGCAGCTTCACCCCGCCGATGCCGAGCCCGTTCAAGAGCTCCGCCGTCTGCAGCATCTCCTCCCGCGTCTCCCCCGGCAGACCGAAGATCAGGTGGGCGCAGACGGCAATCCCCCGCTCCCGGCAGTGGTGAGCCGCCTCCACGAAGCAGGCGACGTCGTGGCCGCGGTTGACCGCCGCCAGAGTCCGGTCCACCGACGACTGCAGCCCCAGCTCCAGCAGCAGGTAGGTCTTTCGGGCATATTCGGCCAAGAGGTCCAGCACCTCGGGCGGCAGGCAGTCGGGCCGGGTGCCGATGATAAGCCCCACCACGTCCGGCACCGCCAGAGCCTCGTCATACAGCGCCCGCAGCCGCTCCACCGGCGCATAGGTATTGGAGAACGCCTGGAAATAGGCGAGGAACTTCCGTGCCCCGTACTTCCTGACCATCACCCCCTTGCCGTGCTCCAGCTGTTCGGTCACCGAAAGCCCGCGCACGATCCCCTTGGCGCCGGAGCCGTTGCCGCCGCAGAAGCTGCAGCCGCCGACGCCGACGCTGCCGTCGCGGTTCGGGCAGGTAAAGCCCGCATCCACCGAGATCCGCTGCACCCGGCAACCGAACAGCCGCCGCAGCTCGGCAGAGAAGGTGTTGTATCGCTTTTCAGCCATAGCGCTACCATATCCCAGCCCGCCGCCGATGACAACCCCTTCGCACCCGGCCGCATTGTCCACCCATGCACAAAGCACAAAAATCTCGCAGGTATCGTTACTTACCCGCTTGACACAACAGCCGTCCGGCGATACTTTAGGCCTTGCTCATAAAGATGAAGAATGAAGAAAACCTTTATCGGTGCTGTCACAACGAATCAGCGAATTATCAGAACATCAAATTGATAAATTCATGGCAGACATTGATCCTCCAGGCGCTCATATCAGTCAGTTGAAGCGCATGGGAAAATGCTTTCCTGGGCGGCACGTGAAGGTGATGTAAGTGCTGTAACGGTTGCAATAACGTACCGCTGCTGCATGTGAAAGAGGTTTGGGTGAAATCTCGGCTGAACCTGAAATCGGGGCAGAAGGGCACCAAGGCACTTGTGGAGCGGTACGGCGAATCTCTGCTGTACGTGCGCTACCGCTACGATGAGGCCCGCGGCACCGAGTTGGAAGGGCGGATGATGACCGATGCGGTCAAAGAAGGAAGAATCATTGAACGGTGCAAAGCGGTTAAATATAAATATCTAAAGGGCGTCCCCTACTACTCCCTTATACATCATAAAACTCAAAGGAGAATCAGTTTTGAATATTCCAAGGACGATTGGTGATGTGATCGAATTAATTACACGAGGGAAAATTCAAGAGCATCTAAACAGAAATGTAGAGCTAAAATCATCGTGGAAAGAAGAGCATGGCCATAAGATAAGCTCGCTAGGGAATAAGCTCGACATTGAATGTGCTTGGCTCATTTTGGGAATAGATGATAAAGGAAATCTCCTCGCTAAAGACGATTCTTGGGCAAAATCCACTGAAGAAACCGTGTCACAACACATTAACAATAAACTCGATCCAATTCAAGCATGTAAAGGAATTCAGGCATGCGAGATAAATGGTGCCTTTATACTTATTTTAGAGCTAAGAAATCCTGGGGACGTTGTGTACTGGGGAGAAAATGCATATGGTGCTGCAGGAACAACTGTATCAAGGCTTGCTCCTGAACAAATTCTTGAATTGAGGCTAAAATTGCCAGGTTTGACTGATTTTACAAGACAGTCTGTCAGCAGCATATACAACCCGCGACTCGTAGACTTGTTCACACAAAGAGTACGAACTGCTGGCCACTACCTTGAGCAAGGACTTTCAATGGCAATCCTAGACACCCTAGGACTAAAAGGCACCCAAGCAGCAAGAATATTATTTGGAGACTGTAGGTTTAGAGTCGTAAAGTACGATACAAGCGGAGATCCGCTATCCAATGAAAGCATTTCCGGATTATATACGCTGTTAACTGAAGAGTTCCAAGAATCTTTGCAACATTGGCCATCAGTGAGGCCGGGAAAATCTTCTCATCCATATCCCAAGAAAGCTCTTCAGGAAGCACTTGCAAATGCAGTTGCGCACGCTGCTTATTTTGAACAAGGCGGAGATATAATTATAGAGGTTCATCCGAATTTTATAATAATTAGCAACCTTTGTATAAGAGAATCAAACTACTTTGCAAACAGATGGTTTTCCCGTGCGCATAAGACTGTTAACTCATATATGATGGAAATTTTGCGTGTTGCTAAGCATGTTGATGAACTCGGCCGGGGCAAGAATCTCATCTTTTCAGAATCTATAACACATGGCAAGAAACCACCAAATGTGAATATTCAAGGAGCAGGAAGGTACTTCAGATGGGCACTTACATTGAATGGGAATACGACTGATGCAAGGCAACTTCGTGTATTCAAAGGCATCAAAGATCACTATGGCGCATCGCCAAAAGCTCTCATTGCACAAGCTCTTGTTCTATGGTGCAGCAAAAAAGTCAGCGAAATAAGAAATTACGTCGATGATACTTTTTCCGACCTTTTCGCAGAGGTTTTATCAGACCTAGATGGCCCATTTTTCTATAGTGAGAATGAAGACAAGATAGTATTGCACCGGTGGGTGCGAGTAATGTTGGAGGAAGGAAAGGACGCAAAGCAACTAACTCCAGCTGAAGAGAGGAATGAACTCTCTTTCCTTCGTAGATATTGCCATAAATATGAGAATGGTTACATTACGCCTAAATTATTGCGCAAAATTATTCACCTAGGCGACAATCCTTCTGCCAAATCTTATGCTAGCCGACTATTATCAAAATGGGTTAGCGAGGGTCATATTACTAGATCCAAGCCAGGTCTTTATAAATTTAATCCTGACAGCAACCAGATAGCAGTCGATCTAAAAGAAATTATCAAAAAAATCTTCACCAATACCGCCATAGAAGAGATTAAGGTGGAGTACGAAGCAACATTGCCTCTGTTCCCATCGGGAGGCTAAAAGGGTCACGCCAAAGGGGTCAGGTCACGCCAAAGGGTAGAGTAGAGAGCAGGTATCACACCCTGCCCTCCCTCATCAAACCGGGGCAGAGTTCCGGGGAGAGTTCCGGGGAGAGTTCCGGGGAGAGTTCCGGGGAGAGTTCCGGGGAGTTCCGGGGACAGTATATTTAATTGACAGGGAGAGTTCCGAGTTCCGGGGAGTTCCGGGGACATCCATGATAAGTAAAGTCAAGGGGAAAACGGAGATTTCCCATAACTTC